>JBKBTA010000045.1:0-17622 GCA_046291035.1 Candidatus Brocadia sp. | reverse complement strand
GGGGCAGTTTATAAAGGGAAAAATGCTGGTACTTTTGGGGATGTGGGGTGTTTTTCATTTTACCCCACAAAGAATCTTGGTGGCTATGGTGACGGCGGGCTTGTAACAACCAATGACAACAGATTGGCTGAGTTGATTAAAATCTTAAGAGTGCATGGGTCAAACCCGAGGTATTATCACTCTCACATTGGCATTAACGGAAGGTTGGATGCCATCCAGGCTGCTGTCCTGTCGGTGAAGCTTAAATACCTCAATAGCTGGTCTGAGAAACGCAGGTCGATTGCCGCATATTATCATGAACATCTAAAGGGGTTACCCATTCGATTACCCAAGGTAGAACCCCATAATACCCATATATTTCATCAGTATGTGATAGCGACACCAAACAGAGATGCATTGATGAAATATCTCGAGAGTCAAGGGATAGAAACTACAATTTATTATCCGATTCCCCTTCATTTGCAAAAATGTTTTGAGCACTTAGGGTACAAACGTGGTGCTTTACCAGAGTCCGAAAGGGCGTCAAATGAAACGTTAGCCCTACCGATCTTTCCTGAGATTACCCAGAAAGAACAGAATTATGTGATTCATCACATAAAAAATTTCATTTCACAACGATAATTTTAAATTTTTCTCATGCGAGTAACACAAGCTTTTTTGGTCATTGCCCTGGTATCGTTAATAAATACCTATAATTACGCCGAAAGTTTACTTTCTGCGGTAAGAAATATAGAGCAGAGGCCTTTTTCCTTATCAGCCGAGCGTATTAGTACGTGGGAAAAAAATGGAATCAGGATTTTTGTTGCTAGTAAAGATGCAAGGATATTGCAGGGGCCATTTCAGATTACTGCGGATACGGTTGTATGCTGGTTTCATGAGGAAGAGGCTGTACAGCGCACAGAGGCAACAGTGGAGGTGTATTGTGAGGGTAAGGCAACTATTCTGCAGGATGAAAACTATGAAAACTACGAACAGGTATATTTACGATTTGAGACAATGACTGGTATCGTGGTTAATCCTGATATACAGCCCATAGAAACTTTTGAAGAGGCGCAGGAGACAGATGTTGTCCTGCGGGGTGAAGAAATTCGTTCGATGGGGAAAGAAGAGTATTTATCCACCGAGGTTCCAAAAAAGGTTCCGGTTCCTGGTGTTTCCCGAAGAGAAGAAATGGTCGATATTATTGCCGACAGTATTGATTCATGGGAGGAAGGAGACAGACGTATCGTTGTGGCCCTTGGCAATGTAAAGATCAAAAAAGAGGATATGACGATAGATGCCGACAGCGTAATCCTGTGGTTTGAAAAGAAAGAATCGGATAGTACAAGGTATTCGGAACAACCTCTGAGTGAAATTTACGCAGAAGGAAATGTGGTGATGCGCCGTAAAGACGATGTACAGATTGCTGATAAAATATTTGAGGACGTGAGGGAAGACAAGGGGATTCTTATTAATAGCAAGATAAAAACAATTATTCAGCAACAGAAAAAAACCAAATTAAGTGATGCCGCTGAAATAAAACCGCGCTCACAAAAAAGTAAAACATCCCTTTTTGAAGGGATGCCGGCGTATGTTAGCGGAGAGGAGATAAAACACGTTGCCAAAGGGCAATACGAAATAAAAAACGGTACAATAAGTACTTGTGGATATGGGCATCCTCACTACCATTTTTAAGGCAAAAGGATCAGATTGGTTCAGCGGGATATCCATAACATTGTATCTTCAACGAACAACTCATTGTATCTTGGTAAATACCCCGTAGCTTATTTGCCATATTTGTCTCTCGATGTAAGAAAGCGAGAGCGTATCTTAAAAGACTGGCAATTCGGAAGCTCGTCACGTTTTGGTTCATTTCTCAGGACAGATTGGGATTTATTTGCTATTACAGGCGGGAAGCAAAAAGATTGGAGTGACCTTACATTGAATCTCGATTATTTAGAAAAAAGGGGGTTGGGTACGGGGCTTGATTTTGAGTATAAAGGTGAAGATCTGCTTGGTTATGTTAATACTTATTATATAAAAGATCAGGGTGATACCGATATTAATAATATACCGATCGACAATAAAGACCGTGGCACCATTCTTTGGCGGCACAGGCAGGAATTACCTTACGATTGGCGTTTGGACATGGAGTACTCCTATTTAAGTGATCCAAGATTCCTCAGGGAATTTTTTGAACATCAATTTAAACAGGAGAAAGACCGTGAAACGGTATTGTATTTACGAAGAATTCATGATACAACGGCAGAAACTTTTTTAGTTAACGAACAGTTTAATGGGTTTGATACAACTGTAGATTCTTTGCGGGAAAAAAGATACTCAGAACGCCTGCCTGAAGCCTCATATCGAATCATTGGAGAGCCTATCGTGGACAACCTATTTATATTCACTTCAGAATCCTCGGCTACTTATTTTGACGGCTCTTTCGATCAGACAGAAGTGACTGAACTAGACAGTTCTTTTACTGGCTTCGCTCAGGCCGATCAATCGGTTAAACCTCGGTCAGTTACGAGGGTTGATACTGTTAACCGCATAAGCATGCCATTCAAGCCTTGGGTTTTTAACATAAATCCGTTTGTAGAAGGAAGGGCTACCGGTTATTCAGAAAGTATTGACACGTCTGGTTCTGTCGATGAGGCAGATGGCCCCGCCACCGGACGGTTCATTGGTTCTTTTGGATTTGATTGGAGCTCAACGCATTGGAGAAGCTACAGCGTCTACAATGATTTCTTTAAAATAAATCGTTTACGACATATTTTCGTCCCTGAGTTGCGTTATATCTATAGTCCGGTTGTTACAAAAGACCCAAATGCGTTTTATCAACATGATGCGATTGATGCTTTAGATTCATCCCAGGTTGCAGTTGTGGGGATAAAAAATAAATTACAGACAAAACGGGGAGAACCTGGTTATGAAAAAACGGTAGATTTTATCGATTTTAACATAGATTATTATATTTTTCCAACAAAAGCGGGTATTTATAATGACGGTATAAATGGGATTATCATACGAGAGGACAACTTTGTCAACATAGATTTTCGTTCCCAACTAACGGATATCGTTACGTTTGTTTCAGAAAGGAATGAGTTTAATACGGAAGATTTCCAGTTTGATGTTCTAACATATGGCTTTGAGATTTATAATCCTCCCGATTGGCAATATTTCATAGGCCACCGGTTTATCAGGGATATCAGTTCTACGATTATCGTGGGGGCTGATTACACGATTAGTGAAAAGTGGAGGGTAATGGCAGCAGAAAAATATGATCTCCGTTCTTTGGCAACGGAAGAAGATAAGGATGGAGACATAGAAAGAAGACCGAGAAACCTTAAGACAAACTTTGTATTATCCCGTTATTTTCACGATTGGGTGGGTAGCCTTACGCTTGAATTAGATCCGGTCAGAAACGACAGTTCCTATAGATTTGACATAACGCCGAAAGGATTAGAGAAAAGATCGAGACGTTTTTGGTTTTGAGATATAGTTATGACGAGAAAGGCAATTTATCCCGGGACATTTGACCCGGTTACCAATGGCCACCTTGATGTAATCAAAAGGGGGAGTCTCATTTTTGACGTGTTAGTCGTCTCGGTGGGGTGTAACCCATTAAAAGACGCCCTGTTTTCTGTGAAGGAACGCATGGAGATGATTCAGGAGCATGTACAGGACTTGGAAAACGTCGAGGTCGACAGTTTTGATGGCATGTTGGTGGATTATCTCAAAAAACAAAAAACGAATATTATATTACGCGGCATACGTACAGTATCTGACTTTGAGTATGAATTTCAGCGGGCGCTGACCAATCGGGTTCTTAATAAAGAAGTTGAAACGGTATTTGTAATGACCAGTGAACAATATTCTTTTTTAAATTCTACGCTCATTAAGGAAGCCGTTAGCCTTGGGGGCAGTGTGAGCCAATTTGTCCCACCCGAGGTTGAAAGGCGTTTGATAGAGAAATTTAAGCATATGCATATCTATAAGAAGAAGGCCAAATGAAAATTAACGTCTTGGTTATTGGTGATATTGTAGGAAAACCGGGCCGTATTATATTGAAAGAAAAGTTGAAATCATTTATCGATAAGGAAGATATACACTTTTGCATTGCTAACGGTGAAAATGCTGCAGCCGGGGCTGGTATAACTGGAGAAATAGCAAATGAATTGTTTTCTTATGGTATTGATGTTATAAGTACGGGTGATCATGTGTGGGATAAAAAAGAAATATTGCCTGCACTGGAGACCAACAAAAACATCATTAGACCTGCAAATTATTCACCCTTGGCAATAGGAAGGGGCTATGTCGTGAAGAATTCCCGGATAGGTAATCCCGTTGCAGTGATCAACCTGCTGGGTCGGGTGTTTATGAAACCGATAGATTGTCCTTTCCGGGCTTCCGATGAGATTTTAAAGAATATTTCAAAAGAGACAAAGATTATCTTTGTGGACATGCATGCGGAGGCAACCTCAGAGAAGATTGCCATGGGCTGGTACCTTGACGGTAAGGTGAGCGCCGTTGTCGGTACGCATACCCATGTACCCACTGCAGATGAAAAAATATTGCCCAAAGGGACGGCTTATATCAGTGATTTGGGGATGACGGGTCCTCATGAGTCTGTTTTGGGAAGGAAGATTGAGTGTGTGTTGAAGGCTATTGTAACGCAAATGCCTATTCGATTTGATGTGGCAGAAAAGGATGTTCGTATAAATGGTGTGAAGGTAGTTGTGGATGGCCAAACGGGAAAGGCTGAAAGTATACGGAGGATTGAAGTTAAAGAGGGTGATTAAATTAGGCCGCCTTCGGCAGCAACTTTTAATCTCCCCTCTAGAAAGAGGGGAAATCACCGGTTTGAAATTCCTCAGCATTTAAGCCTTCGGCGACTTTTTCAGAACGCTAAGGTAGGAGCCAACTCCCGTTGGCGACCAGGCACATGCAAGCCGTTGTAAATTGCCGGTCGCCGTCAGGAGACGGCTCCTACCAAAAACTTTGAAATTCCTTAACATGCATTAACATGAACTTTAATCAAATGTTGCCTTTATTACTGGATACACCAAAAAGCCGAAACAAGATACTGACAATTTCTGAACTCACCCGAAGGATACGAGGTTCAATCGAGCAAGAATTTTTTAACCTATGGGTAGTTGGAGAGGTATCTAATTTAAGGAGGCCAACATCAGGACACGTGTATCTGACCCTAAAAGATGCCGATGCACAACTTCAGGCCGTTATGTTTAAAACCATTGCGAACAGTATTAAATTTGAGATGAGAGACGGGATGGAGGTTGTGGCTTTTGGATCAGTTACCGTTTACGAAGCCCGTGGTCAGTATCAATTGATTATTGAACGTATTGAGCCGAAAGGAATTGGGGCATTGCAACTGGCGTTTTTACAATTAAAGGAGCGTCTCGAAAAGGAAGGTCTATTTGATCCTGCACACAAAAAACCGCTTCCATTGCTTCCGAAAAAGATTGCCATTGTGACATCTCTAACGGGCGCTGCTATTAGAGACATCTTAAATGTAATTAACCGACGATTCGCCAGGATGGAAATCCTCATCTATCCGGTAAAGGTACAAGGTGAAGGTGCTGCGATGGAAATTGCACAGGCGATTCGCGATTTGAATGATATTCCCGATATCGATGTAATGATTGTAGGAAGGGGAGGAGGTAGCTTAGAAGATTTGTGGGCATTTAATGAAGAAGTGGTCGCACGAAGCATTTATGAGTCGAAAATTCCTGTTATTTCAGCAGTAGGTCACGAAATTGATGTGACTATTTCAGACTTAGTTGCTGATAAGAGGGCACTTACACCTACAGAGGCAGGAGAGTTGGTTGTTCCCCGCTATGATCAGGTAAAAGATTCATTAGAGAAAATTAAGACTAGACTTATACAAGCATTGTATAATAAAATATTGCTTACAAGAACCAGATTACTAAGGATTAAAAACAGTTTTGTATTTAAAAGACCATTCGATAAGATATTTAGGCTACAACAGGATTTGGACGAAATTGTACAACGGCTCGTTACGGCAGGCAAACATACCGTTGAATTAGAACGTGAGCGATTGATTGGTTTGGCAAACAGATTGGATAGTGTGAGTCCGTTGAAAGTGTTGCAGAGGGGTTATTCTATTACTACTAAAGTGGAAGATGATAAGCCTGTCAAGTCTATCGAAGGATTGAGTGTGGGGGAAACGTTAAAGATACGATTTTTTCATGGTGGAGTTGTATCCTCAGTAATTGAGATATTAAAGTAGATAAATCGAGTATCTGCAGCGTACTATGATACTTATATGCTAAGGAATTTCAAAGTTGTTGGTAGGAGACAATCCACGTTGGCGACCGGGGCGCTTGCAAACCGTTGTGCACAGCCATTCGCCGTCAGGAGACGGCTCCTCCTTTGTGTTACTGAAAAGTAGCCGTAGGCCTAATTTAAACGGACTGGATTTAACTTATGGCAAAGGTAAAATTTGAGGATGCACTTAAAGGATTGGAAGATATTGTAGAACGGCTTGAAAAAGGAGATCTTCCACTTGATGAAACCCTGTCTGAATACGAAGAAGGTATTAGACTATATAAACAGTGTATCGCCCAGTTAGAAAATGCAGAAAAAAAGATTCAAATCCTTGTAAAGGATGAAAACGGTGTCTTCCGTACTAAAGATTTTGAGATCGAAACTACCCAAAGTAACAATTCAAAATGAATATTTAATGAATATTCGATAAACTTTTTAGATTCATCCAAACGATAAAACATGAGTAAACTATTGGATTGTATTGAATATCCGGAAGATTTGAAAAAGTTGAAACTGGAGGATTTGCCCAAACTCGCAACGGAAATTCGTGAATTGATCGTGGATGTTGTTTCGAAAAACCCGGGTCATCTTTCTTCGAATCTTGGCGTGGTTGAATTAACCATTGCGCTCCATTATTGTTTCGATTTTAAGAGGGATAAAATTGTCTGGGATGTAGGCCATCAGGCATATGTTCACAAGATTCTCACCGGTCGAAAATCGAAATTTCCGACCTTAAGACAGTATAAGGGGCTCAGTGGTTTTCCGGACAAAAATGAGAGTGTTTACGACCCCTTTACGTGTGGCCATAGCGGGAACGCCATATCGGCTGCTCTGGGGATGTCCTGCGCCGATGCAATCCTCGGTTACAAGAGATCAATCGTGGCAGTTGTGGGTGATGGCGCTATAGGGGCAGGGATGTCTCTGGAGGCGTTAAACCATGCGGGTGACCTGAAGAAAAATTTGTTGGTGGTACTAAACGATAATGAGATGTCCATATCCAACACCGTGGGGGCTTTTTCAAAATATCTGAATAAAATCAGGACGGCACCGCTGTTTGCTGATCTTAAGAAAGAAGCCCGTAATTTACTGAACCTCTTGCCGGTATTTGGCAAACCGGTTGAAAAGACATTGGACCACATTGTCGAACTAATAAGGCGGGGAGCTACCCCGGGTCAGATATTTGTAGACCTTGGATTTAATTATTTTGGCCCAATTGACGGACATGATTTCCGGATATTGATTGAGACGTTGAATGATATAAAGCATCTTGAGGGTCCGGTGCTTTTGCATGTGGTAACGGAGAAAGGCCGCGGATTTGAACCGGCCTATCAAAATCCAACGCAATACCACAGTGCCGGCAAGTTTGAGATGTGCAATGGAAAGATTAAACAGCCCTCAAACGATGCCAAAAAGATTTCTTATACAAATGTTTTCGGAGATACCCTTGTAGAACTGGCAAAAACCGATCTCAAAATAGTGGGTATTACGGCTGCAATGCCTGATGGAACCGGTATGGTCTCTTTTGGGAAAAAATTTCCAGACCGGTTTTATGACGTTGGAATTTGTGAACAGCATGCGGTAGGTTTGGCTAATGGACTGTCAGCAGCGGGGCTAAAACCTGTAGTTGCTATCTACTCGACATTCTTGCAGAGGGCCTACGACCAGGTCTTTCATGATGTCTGCCTGCAAAGGAATAAGGTCGTGTTTGCGCTTGATCGGGCAGGAATTGTGGGTAATGACGGCCCCACGCATAATGGCGTATTTGATATTGCCTATCTGCGTAATCTACCGGAAATTGTCTTAATGGCACCAAAGGATGGGAATGAGTTAAAGTCTATGCTAAAGCTTGCTTTAGATTCAGACAAAACTGTTGCGATCCGATATCCTAGAGAGGATATTCCCGATGAAAAACTCAATCCGAATTATAAAACACTTGAGATTGGGAAGGCTGAGGTGTTGAGAGAAGGTGCAGATGGTGTGCTCCTTGCCTATGGCGCTATGGTGTATCGATGTTTGCAGGCTGCGGAAAAGCTGAGTGAAAAAGGCATGGAGGTAACGGTAGTTAATGCAAGGTTTGCCAAACCCCTTGACAGGGAACTTATTTTGGAGTTAGTCAGGAACCATAAGTTGATAATTACGGTGGAAGACCATGCTTTGATGGGTGGTTTCGGCTCTGCAGTACTTGAACTTGTCTCTGATGCAAGGGAAGATGCAGGCAAAATTGTGAGAATGGGTATTCCCGACCGTTTTATTGAGCATGGACCCAGGAATCTGATATTAAAACATATTGGTTTAGATGTGGATGGAATTGTTGATAAATTTCTTGCAACACTTGGGTTCATGGATATACACAACTCATTCACCAAAGCAGGCAAACGGCGTTTGACCGTTTAAAGAATGAAAAAGATTCTGGTTTTGGGCGACTTAAGCAAGAAAAAGATTTTTGATACGATTTCCGGGTTAAAACCATGGCTGGAAAAACATGTCATTGCTGAAGTTGTTGACTTATCCAAAGAGAAAAAAATTGAAAAACCTGGGGCTGAAATAGCCGTAGTTTTTGGAGGAGACGGGGCAATTCTTTCGACATGCAGGGGACTTGGAAGAAATCAGATACCCATCATCGGCGTGCATATGGGAAGATTTGGTTTTTTGGCGGAGCTTATGGAAAGAAACGTATGCGCCTCCCTGGAAAAAATATTTACCGGAAATTATCAAATCCGAAAAAGGATGCTCCTTTTATGCCGTGTTGAACGTGCCGGTAAGATCGTGAACGAATCTACAGGTATTAATGATGGGGTAATCTCCCGTTCGTCTCTGTCAAGATTGATTTCTATAAAATTAAATATTGATGGGGAAGACGTGGCGGCATACAGGGCGGATGGTTTAATTGTATCGACCCCTTTGGGCTCTACGGCACATTCATTGTCTGCGGGTGGGCCTCTTTTAACACCTGATTTAAATGCGTTTATCATTGTACCCATATGCCCTCATACCCTTACGAATCGGCCATTAGTTGTTTCGGGGGATGTAAAAATAGAAATGGAAATCTTATCTCAATTAAGTGGTACAGGTTTTACCGTGGATGGTCAGGTTTTTACCGAACTGGAAATGGGCGATAAGATAAAGGTTGAAAGGTCAGATATTGAGGTTCAGATGATTGATACGGGCGCACGGACGTTTTATGGTGTGTTGCGCGAGAAATTAAATTGGGGAGGACAGCCGAATTATGGCCGTAATTAGAATAAAAGGGAATTATTGTAAGGGATGTCTTCTTTGTATTCCTGTATGTCATAATAAATCGTTAGTGGTATCCGATTCCATAAACGAACACGGACTGCATCCTGTGAAGTTCAGAGAAGATGCAGAATGTGATGGTTGTAAAAAATGTGCAATAATGTGTCCTGACGTAGCAATAGAGATTTATAATTAATAACCGTTATTTATAAAGACAATTTGCTAGGGGGCATATCTATCATGAAACAGTTATTGACTGGAAATGAAGCAGCGGCGGAAGCGGCCATACAGGCTGGTTGTAGATATTATTACGGGTATCCCATCACTCCCCAGAATGAGCTTATCAATTATATGTCAATAAGGATGCCTCAGGTCGGTGGTACCTTTATCCAGGCAGAGAGTGAAATTGCAGCCATAAGTATGGTACACGGGAGTGCTGCAGCCGGGGGGCGCGCAATGACCTCCTCATCCAGCCCTGGTATCAGCCTGAAACAAGAAGGAATTTCCTATCTGGCGGGAAGTGAACTTCCCTGTGTTATTGTCAATATACAGCGGGGTGGGCCTGGATTGGGTGATATCTCGGCATCACAGGCAGACTATTTTCAAGCGGTAAAGGGTGGGGGGCATGGTGATTATCATACCATCGTGCTTGCACCCTCTTCCGTGCAGGAAATGGCTGACCTTGTTTACGATGCCTTTGACCTTGCAGATAAATATCGAAACCCTGTCATGATCCTGGGAGACGCACAGATCGGCCAATTAATGGAACCGGTGGAATTCCAGAAAAAACCCAAAAAAAATATTTCGTCGAAAAATTGGGCACTGACAGGCGCAGAAGGGAGAAAAAGGAATATTGTGAAATCTTTTTATCCCGTTAAAGGCCAACTGGAAGAGTTCAATGCCCATTTGCAGAGAAAATATAAAACAATAGAAGAACAAGAAGTTCGTTATGAGGCGGTCAATACTCATAAGGCCGATATTGTCCTTGTTGCTTACGGCACGTCTGCACGGATATGCAAAGAGGTTGTCAGGAAGAGCAGACGGCTTGAATTTAAGGTTGGTCTGGTACGCCCAATTACCTTGTGGCCGTTCCCGAAAGAAATTATACGAAAGACATCGGAAAGGGTGCAGTGTATCTTAACAGTTGAAATGAGTGCCGGACAGATGGTTGAGGATGTGAGGCTTGCGGTTGAGGGCAGATGTCCGGTTCATTTTTACGGAAGGACTGGCGGAGGGGTACCTACGTCGTCGGAAGTAATCAAAAAAATAGTAGAAGTCGTACCAGATAACCGCGCAGCCAACACGTTATTACAATTAGCCGAGGTAAAGTAATATGCAATCCATATATGAAAGACCAAAAACGTTCATTGACACAGCAACGCATTTTTGTCCGGGTTGTGGTCACGGGATCGTCCTGAGACTGATTGCTGAGATCATTGATGCGTGGGGCATTCGGGGTAAAACCATTGGACTGGCACCGGTGGGATGCGCTGTGCTTGCTTATAATTACCTTGATATTGATATGTGTGAAGCGGCACATGGCCGTCCGCCTGCCGTAGCTACCGGTATTAAAAGGGTACATCCTGACCATATCGTGTTTGCTTATCAGGGAGACGGTGATCTTGCGGCAATTGGAATAGCGGAAATTATTCATGCCGCCAACAGGGGAGAGAATATCACGTTTATCTTTGTCAATAACGCAATTTATGGCATGACGAATGGACAAATGGCGCCAACAACATTATTGGGACAAAAAACTGCCACCACGCCGTTAGGGCGAGATGCAATAAACTATGGAAACCCTATCCGTGTATGTGAACTCCTGTCTGTCCTGGATGGCACCAGTTACCTGGAAAGGGTTTGTCTCTCCTCCCCGGAAAACATCCGTAAAACCAAAAAAGCACTTGAAAAAGGATTTAAAACACAGATTGAGAAGAAAGGATTTTCCCTGATAGAAATTCTGTCCCCCTGCCCAATTTACTGGAGAATGGATGCCAATGAAGCGATGAAATATATCGATGAAGAAATGTCCAGTACCTTCCCGCTCGGTGTGGTAAAAGATTGGGAGAGTAAAAACTAACCTATGACGGAAAAGATAATCTTAGCTGGTTTTGGCGGACAAGGGATGATGTTATTGGGAAAATTACTTGCACAAGCGGCCATGACCAATGGTAAATATGTAACGTATTTCCCCTCATACGGCACGGAAGTTAGAGGTGGGACGGCCGTCTATCACCTGATTGTTTCAAGCGAAGAAATCTTTTCTCCCCTCATCGAAGAGGCTGATACACTTATTGTTATGAATCAGCCTTCCTATCAAAAATATAAAGGAATGTTGAAGCCCAATGGATTACTTATTTTGAATACCTCCATGATTAAATTGGACAACCCCCCTGACGCAAAAATCTACAAAGTGCCGGCGACAGAGATTGCCAGCAAGCTGGGAAATGTACTGGTCTCAAATATCGTAATGCTGGGTGCCTATCTGGCAATTAAAAAACTGTTTTCTGCTCATCATATTTTAGACCAGTTACAGGTGATGCTAAAAGGGAAAAAGGGGAATTTATTTGCCATTAATAAACAAGCCCTCGAAAGCGGTATGCAGATGATAGAATCTACGTATTATCAATCCGTATCGTAAAACTTCTAATACAAAATTATGTAGACTCCGAAGCGCACAGTTCCCGAAAATGCAGAAAGATCCAAATTTGATTTACCAATACACTATGAAAAATTATTGTTTTCTAATCTTTGTTGTTACAGGTGTTATATTTTTATCATTTTTCATCGGAGGCTGTGCCTCACAATCGAAGAAGTCAAATGTCCCGGCACCTCTGGAGAGTGAAATGAAACTCATCGGAGATCAAAAACCTGTATTTTCTTATCAACCACCTGCTTCAGGTGAAAAGACAACCTACACGGTAAAAAAAGGAGATACTTTGTGGCGCATATCGAAAAGCTATGGGGTACCCGTTGAGGCAATTATAAAGGCAAATCATATTGCTAACACAAGAGACTTGCATGTGGGGCAGAAGCTTATTATCCCGGCCTCAGGAAAATCTTATACACCAGTTGCATCACACCCAAGCTATAAAACAAGTAGAGTTACCGGTGGAGTATCTTCCCGTGGTTTTATCTGGCCTGTAAAAGGACAAATCGTGTCACAATTTGGTGAAACGAGGAATGGAGTTAAAAATTCGGGTATATGCATATTGCCGCAACCGGGTCAAAAGGTCGTGGCCGCTAAAAAAGGTACCGTTGAGGCTGTTACCGATACGGATGATGGCACGCATGTCATTGTGATTAAACACGAAGGTGGAGTTCGCACCGTATATGGATGCGTTTATAATCCGATTGTTGGGGAGGGCAGTTATGTGGAGCAGGGGCAGCCCATAGCAAATGCTAATCTAACGAGCACAGATACATCTCAAGAGGTCTGTTTCAAGATATATGTAAAAGATAAGCCCGTTAATCCCATGACTTATTTGCCATAGCGAATTATTAACTTAAAATTTTATTTGTGAAATACAACAGTCGAGGAGTAATTATTATGCCAATATATGACTTTCAATGTAATCAGTGCAATACGAAATTTGACGAGTATTTCAGGAGTGCATCAGAACGGAAAAAGTTATTTTGCCCGTCCTGCCAGAGCGATAATGTCCAAAAGATATTTTCGGTATTTGGGGTATCTGTGGGTGGAAGTAACAATGGTCCTTCTGATGGTGGTTCAGGTGGTTGTGGAAGTTGCACGGCCTCTACCTGCGCCGGGTGTGGATAGTACCTTGTTCCATAAATCTTGATTTATGATTTTAAACTTTTTGGCCCTGGTTTATCCAGGTTATTAAACTATGAAAAATCTTTGGGCACCGTGGCGTATCACGTATATTCAAGAACATCAGAAAGAAAACGGTTGTTTTCTCTGTAACTCATTTCAGGATAATCAGGATGAAAAACATCTCATTGTATATCGGGGCAAAGAGTGTTTTTGTATCCTTAACAAATATCCATACAACAGCGGTCATCTCATGATTGTGCCGAACAAGCACAAGCCGGATATTTCGGACCTCACCGAACAGGAAATGCTGGAAATAATGAAGATGACACGGGACATGAAAGAGCTCCTTATGACGATGATGAAACCAGAGGGTTTTAACTTAGGGATGAATTTGGGAAAGGTTGCAGGAGCCGGGCTTGTCGGACATTTTCACCTCCACATTGTGCCACGATGGAATGGAGACACGAACTTTATGCCGATTATCTCCGATGTAAAGGTTATTCCGCAGTCTCTGGAAGACCTTTATAAGGAATTCAAAAAACATTTGTAAACATGAAAGTGTCAGTTGTGTTGGTTGGGGCGGGTCTTGGATTACGCATTGGCGGACCTGTCAAAAAACCCTTCCTACAGATCAAAGGTAAACCCATATTTCTTTATACAGTTGAACGTTTTGCTCAATGTGACACGATCGCTGAAATCATCCTTGTTGTTGGTGAAGCAGAGATAAAATCATTTCGTGAACAATGGCAGGATACCCTGGATGCCTGTAAGGTAAAAAAAATCGTTGCCGGTGGCAAACGACGTCAGGATAGTGTCTATAACGGGCTTTGCCAAACGGGAACAGATATTGAAATCGTACTCATCCATGATATTGTCAGACCGCTTGTGAGAAGAGAACACATCGAGGCTGTGATAAACAAGGCAAAAGAGTCTCACGCCGCCATCCTTGCTGCACCCATGAAGGCTACCGTTAAAGAGGCAGGAAGTGATTTGCGCATCCAGCGGACCGTACCAAGAAATAATCTCTGGATGGCCCAAACACCACAAGGGTTCAAAAGGGAACTCATCCTAAACGTCTTTAATCAATTTAAGGGTACAGACAAGGAATTTACAGACGATGCACAAATGGTGGAAATGACTGGCTATCCTGTATATATTGTACCCGGTACAGACGAAAATATTAAAATTACCACACCAGAAGATATACACATCGCTGAGGCATTGCTTACATAAGTGGGATTTTATGCACCCATGGTGCAAAGATTGTGTAAGGATTGTGCCGTCTTCTAATTCTACAAGACAAATTCCCTTTCATTTTCTCCAATTTGTCCTTCCATACACACCGTTTTATTGGTTCAAATTCTTTATTCCAGTGTTTGCATTCGCTTGATTCGCGAAGGAAAGGGACAACCTCAAAAGAATGTAAGGTTTTGTTTTCATGCTTGAAATTGGAGTATTTCTCATATAACATGAATTGTTGTAGTATTGGTACCGACGAAGTCCGAAATTCGAAACAATTTCAAAATTACAAATTCAAAATGTTCCAAACCCCAAAAGCTAAACATTAAAGGAGGTGTTGTATGATCGCCGAGATAAGTGTGATTCCCATTGGAAAGGGGACAGACCTGGCCAGTTATGTCGCCAGTGTTGTTAAGATCATTGACGAAAGCGGATTGGATTATAAACTCAATGCCATGGGTACTGTAGTAGAGGGAGAAAGCGATCGGGTGTTTGATCTGATTAAGAAATGTCACAATAAGATGCTGGAAATGTCGGAGAGGGTGTATACGACGGTAAAGATAGACGAGCGAAAGGATAAAAAGGTAAAAATGCTCGAACACAAAGTGCAGGCTGTGGAGAAGGAATTGGGAGGGAGTCTAAAAAAATGAGAAATAAATCTCTCGTGGTTGCTTTGGCCTTTGCGTCTTTTATTTTATCAAGTATATTCATTGTCCATGTAAAGGGGGAAAACGTTATGCAATCTGGGAAAGGTAAAAAAGCCGTAATGATTATTGCTAGTAATAATTTCAGGGACGAGGAGTTGTTAAAACCCAGGGAAGTTTTGGAGAAAAACGGTGTAACAGTTACTGTGGCTTCTTCTTCATTGAAGGAGGCAAAAGGTATGCTGGGAGCAAAGGTAAAACCAGACATCCTGTTTACCGATATTAATGTGGCAGATTATGATGCTATTATATTTGTCGGAGGTTCTGGCGCAGATGAATATTGGGATAATCCAACTGCCCATAAGATTGCAACTGATGCAAATAGCGCAAAAAAGATTGTAGGGGCTATTTGCATTGCACCGGTAACCCTTGCAAAGGCGGGCTTGCTCAAGAATAAAAAGGCTACTACCTATTCCTCAACGATAAACGACATAAAATCTGCCGGCGCGAACTATACAGGTGCTGACGTTGAAAGGGATGGTAATATTATTACTGCCAGTGGTCCCGCTGCAGCGCAAAAATTTGGGGAGACCATTGTCAAAGCGCTCTGTCAGTAAATTATGATGAAGAAACATATTCTATTAACAGGTAAACCTGGTGTAGGCAAGACGTCGGTAGTTAAAAAGATCATCCTCCTGTTGGAAATGGATGCAGGGGGATTCTATACAGAAGAAATTCGTGAGCTTGATAGACGCATGGGTTTCAGGATTGTTACGCTGGACGGAGAAGACGGTGTTTTGGCCCATGTTGAGTTCAATAGCAATTATAGAGTTGGTAAATATCGGGTTGACCTGGATTCGTTCGAAAAGGTTGCCATACCAGCTTTAGAGAGGGCTATGAAGCATAATTCAATTATTGTTATTGATGAAATTGGTAAGATGGAACTCTTTTCAATGAAATTCAGGGAACTGGTAAGTAAAATCCTCGATGGTGAAAAATCCCTTCTCTGTGTTATAAAAGAAAATGGTGATGCCTTTACCGAAGGTATAAAAAAGCGTAAGGACGTTACTGTAGTAACGGTGAATTATGAAAATAGAGAGAGCTTGCCAGAAGAGGTATTTAAGATGTTACAAGCAATGAAAAAGTGTTAATACACATCTCCTTCATTTAAAAAATCTGAATACAATCGTTACATATCTGTAGTGTTACGAAAAGTAACAATCCTGTTTTCCCCTAGTTTGCAAGTATTTAATAGAATTTTAAAACGTGCTTTTCAAAAAATGTCACGATTGGTTATGCTAATTTCATTTTCACGTTTTAAAGGCATAAATTTTTATATATTTTATAACACCAGGTAAAATAAACTGTTACAACTTTTAAAGAACGTATAACTTTTTTTGGAAATTTACTGGCATACCATCTGCAAGTTACAGGTCGCATGTGTGGAATCAAGAGTTTGTTTGTTAAACTTGCAGATCACGTCTTCCGCTAATCCTGCGATCTGCATGTTCGTGTTTTTTAAAGGTCAAAGGGAATATATTCTCTATGATCTTGCTGAGCAGATTGGATGAAAATGAAGGAGGAAAACGAATGGAATTTGCGCTTCAGGTATACATAAAAGATTTAAAGAGAATTTCTCCCCTCACAATTGAAGAAGAAAGAAGGTTATTTGAAAAGGTTGCCGGGGGTGATTCAAAGGCGAGGGAGGCTATTGTGATAGCTTATCTTCCTCTGGTCATAAAGATTGCCAGACGATTCGTTTACTATGGGACATCTCTTCTGGATCTGGTTAGCGAAGGAAATATCGGGCTTATACGTGCCGTGGAAAGATTTGACTACACGTTGGGGCAACGGTTTGGCAAATACGCCTCGTGGTGGATAAAATGGACTATTCAACGCGCTTTGATTAATAGCTCAAAAACCGTACACATTCCCATTTATATGGCGGAAAGGGTTTCCAAGTGGAAGAGAATGTCATCGAAATTGACGAATACCCTCCACCGGTTGCCCGTTCGGGAGGAAATTGCACAAGAGTTGAATATTGATGAGAAACGTGCCCGGTGGATAGAAAGGGCTGTAAAACATACCTTTACTTTAAACGAGGTAGATATACAGAAAGATGATTCGACGGAACTCAGTGAATGTATTCCTGATGAAAGTGTGAAAATGCCCGAAGAGGAGTTGATTGAATCGCACGAAAAGAATGAATTGAGAAGATTGCTTGAAATAATTGATCATCGGGAAGCACGGGTGCTGAAAATGCGGTATGGGTTTGACGATATAGAACCCATGACACTTCGGGAAGTAAGCAAAAAACTCAACATCAGCCGGGAATGGGTAAGGAAGATTGAAAAAAAGGCCTTGTCTAAACTCAGCCAACTTATGAGTTGTAATAAGTAAATACGGTCTTTTAAAAGTTTGGTAGCGTTGTCAAGT
>JBKBTA010000044.1:0-17714 GCA_046291035.1 Candidatus Brocadia sp. | reverse complement strand
GGAAAGATAGGAGGGCTCGTTGCGTTCCCCTCTTTTGGGCTGTGGCGATAAAAAAGGGCAATCTGTTTCTAAAAGGAGCCTTTCTACCGGAACTGATTTAGCGACCTCCCTCAAGGTATTCGCATTTGAAAAGGTAATTGGCCCTGCAAAAGATATATATAATCCCAACTCTATACATTTCGCTGCTATTTCCTTCGTTCCGCTAAAACAATGAACAACTCCCTTCAGTGATCCATTTTTGTGCTCATGTAATATTGTTAAGCAATCACTACTGGCTTCGCGGCAGTGAATAATTACCGGCAGGTTATGGGCATTCGCCAGGATCAGGTGTCTGCGAAAAATACGCTGCTGGTCTTCGTGTGGACTGCGATTCCTGTAATAATCGAGCCCTGTTTCCCCTATTGCGATTACCTTCGCCTCTTTAATCAATGCTTCCAGGGCCTGCCAATCCTGCTCAGAAACCTTTGAGGCGTCATGGGGGTGAATCCCAATACTGGCATAGATATTGTTAAATCGATTAGCCAACGTAATACTTTTCTTGCTCGAGGCAAGACTTGTGCCCACATTAATAATACAACCCACATCGGCTTCCTTTGCACGAGACAAAACGGCTTCCAGGTCTGCTTTATACTCAGGAAAATCGAGATGGGCATGGGTATCTACAATCATATCTCAGACTTTATGTCCTTGTGCCAACCAAATCATTTCCGGTAAAGGCATTTTTAAAAAGTGTTATCGTCGGATGTTTTTCGTTTGGCGGGTAAAAGATGGAAACTACGTCGAAGCGCAGGTTTATACCTTCTATCTTCTTTTCTGCAACATACTGCAAGGCAATCTTTGCCATTTGCTTCTTTTTGGCATCCGTTACGGAGAGTTCCGGAGGACCATATTTGTCAGAATAGCGCGTCTTTACTTCCACAAATGCAATAGTTCCATGATCATAACAAACAACATCTATTTCCCCGTTTCTGCGTCGGTAATTTCGCTGCAGTATTTTGTATCCCTTTTTCTTCAGAAATCTTACAGCGAGCTGCTCCCCTTTTGTCCCTATGGCTCTCTTATAAGGCAGTTCCTCAATTTTGCGCCTGAACAAATGTATTATTGAAGAGACATATTTCGCATAAAATAGGTGCAATATTCTTTATCCCAAATCTGTCCGTTTGTTTTTTTGACAAATCCTAAATTTAAAAAGAGGTTTTTATAAAGTAACATTCATGAGTCATAAAATTAACAAAAGAGCACGAAAATAGATCACCCTCCCTTCATCCCTCTCATCAAGGGAGGAAAAATTCCCTCGCTCGTTGTAAGAGAGGATATGGATGAGAGATATTTTCGTGCCAATGCTATAAAATTATGCTACTTATTTTCTCCCTGAATTTTGGTGTTTTGTGTCGGGCCACTTTTCGGTGCCGTAGTTTCAAATTTCTCCTGCAATCTTGTTCCCTTACTCGTTCTCTCACGCATATAATAAAGTTTTGCACGCCTTACTCTACCAGATTTTATGACTTTAATATCAGCGAGCTTCGGTGAATGAATAGGAAATACCCGCTCAACGCCTTCCCCCTGAACAATTCGCCTTACGGTAAAAGTCTCTTTGAAACCACCACCATTCTTTGCAATTACCACACCACTAAAGACCTGTACACGCTCCTTATCACCCTCAATAATCTTTACTGATACATCCACCTGATCCCCCACAGAAAACTGCGGTATTGCCTTTTTCATTTGTTCTTTTTCTACCACATCAACAATATTCATAATCCTCGTCTCCTGTTTTAGCTTATAAAATTCCTGGCGCGGCCCGTAGCCTCAACCAAACGAAAAGTTAAATTATATCTTATTCAAGAGATCCGGTCTTCTTTCCATGGTTCTTTTCATTGCATGGTCTCTTTGCCATTCTTTTATCTTCTGATGATTCCCGGACCTCAACACATCGGGTACTTTCATACCCCTGTATTCCACCGGCCGGGTATATTGTGGATATTCCAGCAAAACCTCACTAAAAGATTCTCTGGCTGCGGAATCCAGATCACCCAATACCCCCGGAATCAGGCGAACCACGGCATCTATAATCACCATTGCAGGTACCTCGCCACCGGAAAGCACATAATCACCTATGGAAAGCTCCGTCACGTCCAACCCCAGCCGTACCCTCTCGTCAAATCCTTCGTAATGCCCGCATATCAGCATCAAATAAGGTTCTTTTGCCAGTTCTCTGGCAGTGGATTGCGAAAATGGATGCCCCTGGGGCGTTAATAGTATCTTTTTAGGACAAACATCCGTTTGTTGTTCGATAGCCTCTATCGTATTGAAAATAGGCTCGGGTTTCATCACCATGCCTGGCCCACCGCCATAAGGACGGTCATCCACACATCGCCTGTTTTCTGCATATTCCCGGATATTGAACAGGTTATATTGAACAAGCCCTTTTTCCCTGGCAATCTTCAAGATACTATGCCCCAGCACGTTTTCAAACATCTCCGGGAATAACGTTAAAATATCGATACGCATGTCTTATTTTTTGAATGGAATACCAAACTTTTTCAGCACGGCAGCAACTGACTCTGTCGGCTTTGCACCCACACTCAACCAATACTCCACCCGGTCTTTTTTCAAAGTAACCTGCTTTTCATTATTTGATTCCAGAGGGTCATACGTTCCCAGATTTTCAATCGCCTTTCCGTCCCGTTCTTCATGGGCATCAAATGCCCCAATCCTATAATACGGTCTATTCTTACGACCCAGCCTCATCATTCTAATCCTTACAGCCATTTTTTTCTCCCAATAGATAAAATTTATAACCGCCCCTCTCCCTCATTCGTAAGGAGGGATTAGGGGTCTCTTCCACAAATTATTCAATAAATCCTCGTGCCTACCAGATAGACTGAAAAACCTCATAAAATGGAAATTTCTCTAAATGGTAAATTATCGCATCATCCCTTTACCAAAGGGCAAACTGCTGGATAACTGTTTCATTTTCTTCAGACTTTTTTCATTTCCTTTAAAATGTTTCATCAATTTCTTCATTGACTTAAATTGCTTGAGCAATTGATTTACATCCTGAATGGTTGTCCCGCTTCCGGTGGCTATCCGCTGCCTACGGCTCCCATTAATAATATCCGGTATCGCCCTTTCCTGAATTGTCATGGATCTGATTATCGCTTCTACCCTCTGTAACTGTTTTTCATCCACGTTCAGGCCATCCACCTTATTTCCCATACCCGGAATCATCCCCAGAACTTCCTTTATCGGCCCCATCTTTTTAATCTGCTGGAGTTGCATAAGAAAATCGTCCAGACTGAGCGTATCGTCTTGTATTTTTCTACTCAGTTTCTGGGCTTCTTCCATATCAATCGCTTGCTGGGCCCGTTCTACAAGGGATACGACGTCTCCCATTCCAAGGATCCTTGAAGCCATACGATCCGGATGAAACTCTTCCAGGCGATCTAATTTCTCACCGATACCCACAAATTTAATCGGCTTCCCGGTAACCGCCCGTATCGAGAGGGCAGCCCCACCTCTTGTATCCCCATCGAGCTTGGTCAAAATCACGCCGTCAAATCCTAACTGAGTATTGAACTCCTTTGCACTGTTAACGGCGTCCTGACCCGTCATCGAATCACAAACAAAATAAATCTGATCCGGCTGGAGTTTTTCTTTGATCTCCCTTAATTCCAGCATCAGTTCATCATCGATATGTAACCTTCCCGCAGTATCAAGGATAACAACATCATTGGTATTTTCCCTGGCGTGCTTAACGGCATTCCTGCATATCTTTACAGGCTGGGAATTCGCTTCGAAGTATACCGGCACATTGAGCTGCTGACCTAACACCTTCAACTGCTCAATCGCAGCGGGTCGCTGGACATCCGCGGCCACGAGTAAGGGTTTTCTCCCTTTCGAAAGTATCTTTTTGGCAAGTTTTCCTGCCGTGGTGGTCTTTCCGCTACCCTGCAACCCCACCAGCATGATTAACGTCGGTTCACCATCCTTAAAAGGAATCGATGTATCAGACTCCCCCATCAGTTTAATCAACTCGTCGTGAACAATCTTAATAACCTGCTGTCCCGGTGCAATGCTCTTGATCACTTCTTCACCAACGGCACGCTCTGTAGCATGCTGGATAAAATCCTTAACGACCTTATAATTTACATCCGCCTCAAGGAGTGCCAAACGTACCTCATGGAGCCCATCCTTGATGTTGGCCTCCGTAAGACGCCCCTTCCCGCGGAGTTTGCTGAAAATACCTTCCAGACTATTTGTAATTGACTCAAACATAAACTCTTAAGTCCAATACCTCGACAATGAAATATGTTAAAATAAACCTAAAATTTTTATTATATTTAATTATTATAAATATTCAAATGAATTTTTCAAACTATTAAGAAAAATTCTATTGCAGAAAGCCCGCGGGTCTGTTAAAATTTTATCAATCTGTTGGATAATTTGCTGTCTTATTTTGTTATGCGTTCATAGATGGAACGCATTGTCTATTTTGGGGGGAAGCAATGAAGGAAGGAATTCATCCAGAATACGTGGAAACTATGGTAACGTGCGGCTGTGGGGAGACTTTCAAGACACGGTCAACGAAGCCGAAAATCGCTGTAGAGGTCTGCTCGAAGTGCCATCCATTTTATACAGGCAGGCAGAAGTTTGTCGATAGTGCAGGCCAGATAGAAAAGTTTCAAAAGAGGTTTCAAAAGAGTCAAAAGACTGAAGAAGTCGTAAAACAAAAATGAATGATAAATTGTTGAAAAAATTAGAAAAAATATACGAAAGATATACTGAGTTGGAAAAGCTGCTGTCAGACCCCGATGTAATTGCAGATTCAAATCGTTATACAGCGTGTATAAAGGAACACGGAAGTCTTTCCAGGATGGTAAATAAATACCTGCAACTGACAGAAACCCTTGCCAGAAAAAAGGAAACTGAGGGACTTTTGGCCCAGGAGGGCGGAGATAAAGAATTAGCAAAGATGGCTCAGGACGAGTTAGGTTTCCTGGAAAAACAGGAAGAAGCCTTATTTGACGAAATCAAGGGGCTGTTTGTCACGGAGGATAAAATTTCCGGCAAAAACGTAATTGCCGAAATACGTGCCGGTACAGGAGGCGAGGAGGCAGCTATCTTTGCAGCCGATCTGTTCCGCATGTACACAAAATATGCAGAAAATCAGGGGTGGAAGGTTGAGCTTTTTGACTGCAGTGAAACGGACCTGGGGGGATTCAGAGAAGTTACCTTTTCCATCGAAGGAAACAACGTGTACCAAAAGCTGCGTTTCGAAAGCGGAACCCATCGCGTTCAAAGGGTACCACGAACGGAAGCCAGCGGCAGGGTTCACACGTCAACGGCCACCGTGGCCATTCTTCCGGAAATTGAGGAGGTGGAAATTGACATCAACCCGAACGATATTTTAGTGGATACGTTCCGGGCATCCGGTCCTGGTGGGCAAAAGGTCAATAAAACAAGTTCCGCGGTCAGGATTACGCACGTACCTACGGGATTGATTGTGAAATGCCTTGACGAAAAATCCCAGCACAAGAACCGGGCAAAGGCCATGCGTATCTTAAGAAGCCGCTTATATGAATTAATCGAGGGGCAAAAGCGGAATGAACGTGACCAAATTCGCCGGGATCAGATAGGAACCGGTGACCGCAGTGAAAAGATACGCACCTATAACTATCCGCAAAACCGGGTTACCGATCACCGGATAAACTTCTCCGTACACAATCTGGAACAAGTCATGCTGGGACATCTCGACGAAATCATTGATGCTTTAATGACCTATTATAAAGAAGAGCAATTAAAGCAACTTGCAGCAAGCATTTAAAGGAACCGTTAATAGAGGCGTCTCTGTATCTTCCAAAAACAATTTGACATTTTTTAGCAAAATCAATGTAAGTTCCATAATCCTTCGGCTCACAAAGGACAGTGAAAATGTCACCCTGAGCGCTAAAAGAGATTCTTCACTTTGTTCAGAATGACAAAAGCGAAGGGTTCAGAATGACAGCACAGGAGGTATTTTCAGGTGAAAAATGTAGGAGGAGTTTACCCCGCCCCTACATGCAATTTGCATTTTTCAATTTTCATTTTGCACTTCCGACTCGTTCGGATTAGGCCTTTATCCACGTAAAATGGTATAACCAGTATTTTATTCCATCAATAAAATATTGTAGGAGCCAACTCCTGTTGGCGACCGTATCTCCGGGGCTATCACCATCAGGAGATGACTCCTACCTGTCTTGCCTTGCACTGTTTTTCCTCTTTGCATGAGGGTTTCATTAATAAACCAGACAAAGATGCCGTCCGAAACACATGAAACAAACGCACCTCAAAAAGATTCAAAACAAAATGCAAATTACCACTCATTAATTCAGGATTCCCAGGATAAAGACATTACCGGAGGGATTAAAAATGCACTTCCAGACACATATACCGTATCCAGTCTCACTCAGTGGGCAAGTAAGATGTTACAAATACATGGCATCGATTCCCCGCGCCTAGATGCAGAGGTTATTTTATCATACCTCCTGGGTTGTAAACGCATCGACCTTTATGTAAATCCTGAAAAACCCGTAGAAAATACTATGGTAATAAGTTACCAAAAAGCCATCCAGAGGCGCGCACAGCGGGTTCCATTACAATATATCACAAATCATGCAGAATTTATGTCCCTGGATTTTTATGTGGACGAACGGGTGTTAATCCCACGCCCTGAAACGGAGTTACTCGTAGAGGCCGTTATAAAAAGGTCGCAAATTCTGTCTCAAGAAAACGAAATCATCATTGTGGATATTGGGGTAGGAAGCGGTAATATTGCGATAGTCCTGGCAAAAAAGCTGGAGAAAGCCAGGATATTAGCAGTGGACATATCACCTGATGCCCTAGCCGTTGCCAGGATCAATGCCCAAAGACACGAAGTACTCGACAAGATAACCTTTTTGTGTGGCGATCTCTTTAAGCCGCTCGAAGGATATGGAATCGAATCAAAGGTAAATTTTATTGTATCTAACCCCCCTTATATATCAAACGCCGAATTCAATACCTTACAAAAGGAGGTAAGGGATTATGAACCATATGCTGCACTTGTCAGTGGTCAGGATGGTTTGCAAATGTTCAAACGTATTATCTCACAGGCAAATACATGGCTCAAGCCAGGAGGTTTTATCATTTTTGAGGTTGGCGAAAAGCAGGCATACCAGGTAGCGCGGTTGTTAGAGGATACAGGATGTTTTAAAAAGCCGGAATTTATGAAGGACTATCAGCACATATACCGCATCGTCATTGCCCGAATGGAGGGAGATTGTGGATAAAATCGTCATTGAGGGAGGAAATCGTTTAGAGGGAAGTGTGAGAATCAATGGGGCCAAAAACGCTGCCTTGCCTATTATGGCAGCCTGTTTACTATTAAACGGCCCATCGCGAATAAAAGGGATACCAAACATTGTCGACATCCAGACACAATCGGAAATACTAAGGAATCTTGGCGGAGAAGTAAAAAGGCTTGAGGATGGAACCCTTGAGATAATGTTCAGGGACGGGGAAAATACAGATAAATTCACAGCGCCCTACGAACTTGTCAGAAAAATGAGGGCATCTATATGCGTGTTAGGTCCATTATTGAGCAAGAGACGCAGGGCAAAAGTCTCCTATCCCGGAGGATGTGTTATTGGTCAACGACCCATCGATTTACATATAAAAGGGCTCACCGCGCTAGGCGCTCAGATAGAAACAACGGAAGGTTATGTAAACGCCTCAGCAGACAGATTAATAGGAACAAATATTTCCTTCACGGGAAAAACCGTACTCGGAACCTGTAATGTCATGACAGCAGCCGTACTGGCAGAGGGTACAACCACAATTGAGTATGCAGCATGTGAACCGGAAGTGCAGGACCTTGCAAATTTCCTGAACAAGGCAGGTGCGAAAATTACGGGAATTGGAGAGAACAAGCTGACGATCGAAGGCGTTCAGGAATTACATGGGGTTGATTATGAAATTATCCCCGATCGGATTGAGGCAGGAACTTTTATGATCGCCGGGGCTATAACAAAAGGTGACATTACGCTGGGAAATGTGAGGGTAGATCACCTCGGTGCAGTAGTCGATAAATTAAAAGAAATTGGTGTAGAAATAACTACTGCTGACAGTAACATCAGGATCAAAGGAAATAATGTATACCATGCCGTTGACTTGGTGACATTGCCTTATCCGGGTATGCCTACTGATATGCAGGCCCAGTTTATGGCCCTGTTGTGCACTGTAGAAGGAAAAAGTATTATAACCGAAAAGATCTTCCCCGATAGATTCATCCATGCAGCAGAATTACGACGTATGGGCGCCGATATCAGAGTAGACGGGCCAAGTGCGATTATTAGAGGAACACCATTTCTATCCGGTACCGAAGTAATGGTTTCTGATCTGCGCGCCGGCGCAGGCCTTGTACTTGCCGGTTTGGTGGCAAAAGGGACCACCCGGATTCACCGTATTTATCATTTAGACCGTGGATACGAACGGCTCGAAGAACGGCTATCAAAACTCGGGGCAGCCATAAAACGCATCAGAGATTAGACAGCGCTTTTGCACACTGGAGGGGAAAAAAACATCTCTTGGAATTTATCAGTCTTTTTTGTTTGAAGAACAAATATTATTTTCAATATAATCATCCTGAATAAACGTTTTCGGGGCGCAGCACCGTAAATGGCCCATCGCTCATATCACTAATCTTGCATACATAATTCATTTGAACGGGACACGAGAAGATGTCATCTATTTCAGATGAAAAGAAGCTATACTGCCGTATAAAGGTCCTCTCGGACGCTTTTTTGTTATCCTCAAGAACTCTGGATTACAAATCATTTTTACGGACGGTAACAAGACACTTTAAAGTATTTACCGAAGCAGATGCATCCGTACTCATGTTAAATAATGATGAAAACCTTACACCGGTTTGTTCTATAGGAATTCCTTTTTCCAAGATTAAAGATGCATGCCTGCCATGTTCTACACGATTGAAAGACATCATTACCCGTCCCGTCATGGATGTGCGCTATACGTCCTTTATGAATACTCCCCTTATTCATAACCGGAAACTGATCGGGCTATCGGCTGTATTTAGTATTATACCAGAGAAATTTCATACTTTTGAATATGACAAATACGAAAGCGTTCTCCTGACTATGCTGGCCAGTTATATCGCCGTGAGTATTGAAAACGCAACCTTGATTAACACACTAAAGTCAATAGATCGTTCTAAATTGGAGTGGGAAAGTGCCTTCGATGCCATTGATGATTTAATCAGCATACACGACGCAGACTTTACTATTCTTCGGGCTAACAAGGCAGTAGTCAAAAAATTCAATATGGATATTAAGTCAATTATTGGCAAAAAGTGTTATAAGATTTTTCACGGTACTGAGGAACCATGGAAGATATGTCCGCACCGTAAATCTATGGAGACGAAGACTCCATGTGCAGAAGAAATCGAAGACCCCCATATGTGCGGCATCTTTCATATCACCGCATTTCCCTACTTTAATGATGCGGGGAAGTTTATAGGTTCAATACACATAACGAAGGATATAACCATGCAAAAGAAGCTATTGGGTCAAATAACTCAGCGAGACAAGGCCTAACCCGAACGAGTCGAAAGTGTAAAATGGAAAGTGAAAAATGCAAATTGCAACGCAGGAGCGTGGTTACTTTCTTACCTTTTTTCACCTGAAAATACCTCCTGTGCTGTCATTCTGAGCCCTTCGCTTTTTGTCATTCTGAACCCTTCGCTTTTGTCATTCTGAACAAAGTGAAGAATCTCTTTTACCGCTCAGGGTGACATTTTCACTGTCCTTTGTGAGCCGAAGGATCATGGATGTTTCATTGAATTTTGCAAATAACAAATGACAAGGATTTCGGGGAGAAGGTATATCGAGAACAACGCCCATACAAATATATCGGTTTTCTGAGTCAGTTCCACTTTCCAAAAAGCAAGATCCGTAAGAAATTAGTTTCAGATGATTGGGAAACGATCATTATCGTAACAATTCATATTACAGGGTGTTTTGATGTCATTGAGAACTGGATTGGAAATATGCCGCAAATTCCCAACCCACCCCTTGCTCCTCCCAAGAGGAGAAAAGAGTTGCTTTTGGCTCCTCCAGAGCTGGGGAATAGAGTTGTTCTTGGCCCATTCCAGGTTGGGAGTAGACTTGCTCATGGCTCTTCCAATGAGGGGAATTGACTTACTCATTGCTATTCGCAGAAGATGAACAAGACTATCTCGTCCTTCATGGTGAGCGTTTGACTGATTTTTCGACAAGCGTTCGACTGAACTCACGCCGAAGGCCCAGGATGAACGAAATTCGACAAACGTCTGACCGAATCTTCGACTCAAGCTCAGGCCGAAGGTTCATGCCGAAGTCAATACCAAAGTCCCCCTCCCGGGAGGGGATGAAGGGGTGGGTAAAGTCTCGGTTCCTATGGATACATAAAAAATATGATACCGATTCAAAGAGTTATCATTATTGTACTGGATGGTGTAGGTATTGGCGCTATGCCTGATGCGCATTTATACGGAGACGAGTACAGCAATACCTTGGGAAATATTGCGGATGCTTTGGTGGGATTACAGTTACCCCATCTGGAAAGTTTAGGGCTGGGAAAGATAATACCCATCAAGGGTATTTCCTCTTCAATTAATCCTTCGGGGTTCTACGGCAAGATGTCAGAAGTTTCCAGGGGAAAGGACACGACTTGTGGTCATTGGGAGATGATGGGGATTATCACCCCAAAACCATTTCCAACTTATCCGAATGGTTTTCCAAAGGAAGTTATCGATGCCTTTGTGGAAAAAATTGGCAGACCTATTTTAGGGAATAAACCTGCCTCAGGCACCGAAATTATCCGGGAACTGGGAAACGAGCATATCAGGACGGGATTCCCGATAGTATACACCTCCGCCGATAGTGTCTTTCAGATTGCTGCCTGTGAGGATGTCATCCCCGTTCCGGAATTATACGCCATGTGTGAAATAGCACGGGAAATATTGACGGGTGAACACGCAGTAGGCAGGGTTATTGCACGCCCGTTTATCGTAAAAAGCGGTCAATTCATCAGAACTGACAGGCGGAAGGATTTTTCGCTGGCACCACCATCGCCTACAGTTTTGGATCACGCACTTCAGGATGGATTCGAGGTAATCGGGGTCGGTAAGATCGGGGATATATTTGCACATAGGGGATTGTCAGAAGAGATCCATACTCAGGATAATCAGGATGGCATTATACAAACGGTAAAATGTATAAAAAGGAATTTTAAAGGAATACTCTTTACCAACCTCGTTGATTTCGATATGAAATATGGTCACAGAAACGACGTAAAAGGATACGCAGATGCGCTAAAAACCTTTGATATGAGTATTCCTGAAATCCTGAATGTACTTGCCCAAAGCGACATTTTGTTTATTACAGCCGATCATGGTTGTGATCCCACTACTCCCAGCACTGACCATTCCAGGGAGTATGTGCCTTTGTTAGTTTACGGGAAGGGATTGAATTACCCCAAATCATTAGGCATTCGGCAATCCTTTGCGGACGTGGGAGCCACTGTCGCTGAAATATTAGGTCTTAAAAAACTCAGATACGGCCAGAGTTTCTATAAGGACATGGCCTAAAAAGCCTTTTCGTGGACAAAGACTCAGGAAAGATTAAATAATTTAAATACATTGATTTTTATTGACCATAAATTAGAATATGAAGATATGGTATATTATCTGAAGAAAAAGATTATTGGGTTGCGGCTATGCTGTTTTATGCGACATGATAACTATGGTTAAGTTTGTCATACCTGGATGAAAAAAGGAATTATGTGGCGAAAGGGGGGAGTGTGAAACTCTCGGACGTTCTCACCAAAGAACGTATAATCATCGGCTTAAACGGAAGGGATAAATACGATGTGCTGGAAAAAATGGTGCATGTGACCAGGACATCGGAAAAGGTGACAAGCGAAACAGACCTCCTGAAAAAGGTAATTGAACGAGAAAAGATTAAAAGTACAGGAATTGGCGGAGGAATTGGGATTCCCCATGCCCAGACCTCCGGCGTAACTGACATTGTTGCATGTCTTGGGATTTCGGAGCAGGGAATTGAATTTAATGCAATAGACGGAAAACCCGTTCATTTAGTTTTTTTGATTGCCACCAAAGAGCGGACTGATAGCAGGTATCTCGGCCTTTTGAGTCAGATAGCCCGTTTATTCATTGATGAGACCTTTAAGCAAAGAATTATTAACTCACATTCGCCAGAAGAGATCATGCGCCTTATCATTGAAAAAGAAAAGGAATAATATTTCATGATGAAAGAAGAGGTAAAAGGGAGTTATCTTTATGGGTCAGATGCATTTTTCCACCACAACGATTATTTTTATGATGATACTCTTTTTTATGCTTCTCATCGTTTCTGCCTTTTTTTCACTCACCGAAACGTCACTATTCTCTATCAATAAAGTAAGACTAGATTACCTGATTAAGCAAAAGAATAAAAGAGCCATCTCTGTTTATGATATTATCAATGAACCGGATAAGCTTCTCAGCACCATCCTCACCGGGAATAACATCGTAAATACTGTACTCTCCACAATAGGAACAACGATCGCAATATATTATTTACACGAGTGGGGTGTAATCCTGGCACCCGTGATCGTTGCCTTTATCTTACTTTTGTTTGCGGAAACATTTCCCAAGGTGTTAGCAACCCAGTTCCCCGAACAACTTTCCTTATTAATCATCAAACCATATGAATGGATACGCTGGGTCTTGTCACCCAGCGTTACATTAGTTACTTATATTACCTACCTGTTCTTTAACCTGTTCGGTATAAAAATTGAGTATAAAAAAACAATTTTCAGCCGTGAAGAGGTAAAGCATATTATCAAGGAAAGTGGAGAGACAGGGGTATTGGCTGATGGTGAGCACAAGTTATTACATAAAATATTTGAATTTAATGATAAGCTAGCCAAAGAGGTTATGGTACCCAGACAACAGATTGTTGCCATAAATGCAGACATGGGACGTGAGGACATAATAAGAATTGTTACAGAAGAAGGTTACACCCGGTATCCGGTGTATAGACATAGCATTGATAATATCATTGGGATCGTCCATGCAAAAGGAATCATCAATATGGTAGCCAACAATTCACTTTTCGTCCTTGAAGACCTTATGATGGAACCTTATTTCGTCTCAGAAAATAACAAGATTAGTAAGATATTCGCAGAATTTCAGCAAAAGGGATTGCACATTGCCATTAGCAAAGATGCCAGAGGCACTGTCTCAGGTTTAATTGAGATAAAAGATATCTTAAAGGTCATTTTCGGGGAATTGAGGGAAAAGACCATCCCCGAAGAGTAAATGCTCAACGACTATGGGTCAGCATTTACAGATAGCTAGTAATCAAAAGCGGTTTAAACAGTTTAATCGGTTTAAACAATTAATAAAAAATAGGGCAATGAATAAGACACTTCAGGGTGTTGTAAAGGATTTCGCATGTCTATCTTTATTACCGGAGGAACGGGATTCTTAGGAAAACAACTTGTAAAGGAGTTGCGTTATTTAAATGAAGATATACATCTCTTAGTGAGAAAAAATAGCAATATAAAGGATCTTGATGATAAACGATTTCATATATTCCCGGGAGATATAACGGATATCAGGACAATCAGGAATGCAATGAAAGGATGCAAAACGGTATTTCATGTGGCGTCCCTGGTAAAGGAGTGGGTAAGTAACCCCTTAGAATATTATCAGGTCAATGTGAAAGGCTTTAAAAATGTTATGGAATGTGCCATGGAAGAAGACGTCACAAGGTTTGTGTACACCTCTTCTTTTATGGCGTTGGGGCCGTCTCGTGGGAAAAACAATACCGAGGAGACCCATCACGACCCGGACCATTTCCATAACCCTTACGAACGGACAAAGTATCTTGCAGACCAATTAATCCCTGAATACCTTGATAAAGGATTACCTATAATAGCGGTATATCCATGCGTCATTTACGGGCCGGGTGAAATTACCGAAGGGAATCTGGTTGTCCGTATTATCCTGGACTTTCTGGAAGGAAAGATACCGGGTATCTTGGGCGATGGAAGCAGGTTGTGGAATTATACATTTATTACCGACGTGGTAAAAGGCCATTTACTGGCATGGGAAAGGGGCAAAGTCGGGCAAAAGTACATTCTCGGTGGAGAAAATGCTTCTATGGAGGCCTTCTTTAGCCTCCTGGAAGAATTAACCGGACTCAATGCCCCCAAACGTCGTATCCCATTTTGGGTTGCAAAAACGACTGCATGGTGGAAGGAATCCCTTGCATCCTTATTGGGGAAAAGGCCAAAATATATACCTTCCACCATTGAAATTTATAAACACAATTGGGCATATAGTTCGGAAAAGGCAGAACGAGAGTTGGGATACACCCATATTTCTTTAAAAGAAGGTCTGAAGCGTACACTCGATTGGATATATAAAAACCGTAGACATTCTGCAATTAGTTATCAGCAATCAGGGATCACAGTAACATACTGAATGCTGACTGCCGATGGCTGAACATTTATCAAGCTATGACAAGTGAAACGAAACGTAAGATTGAACACATCGTACCGGTTATATTCGCTTTTTTATTAAGATATTTAAATACCTGGCAAGCACTCCTGTTTGCATTCGTGGGAATTATGTATGGACTTTTCTTATCAAAGATATTCGTAAAGGGCGCCTTTCGGAAATATGAACAGGAAAGGGGCTTTTCCTTCGGTAAATTGGTCTATGGTGTAATGGTCTTCGTCCTCATCCTCCTCTTTAACAAGAAAATGTATATCGTGGCAGGTGCATGGGCCATCATGTCCCTGGGCGACGGCTGCTCTAACCTCTTTGGAAAGGCTTATGGGAAAAAGAAACTTCCCTGGAATCCTGAAAAATCATGGATCGGTTCTATGTCCTTTGTTTTCTTTGGCGGACTGGGCGCGGCTATTCTCATGTGGTGGGTAAATCTGAATCCGCTACAGACATCGTTACCATGGTATCATTTGCTGATCACGGCGTTTTTGACCTCTTTCGTAACGGCAGGAGTAGAATCATTTCCGCTGAAGATCGATGACAATATCACGGTACCGCTGGCTGCGGGGCTATTTCTGTATGCTACTACTCTTATGAATTGGGAACATCTCAGTCATGCCCATAGCATCTCCGCCGCTTTCAGCATCAACGTTTCATTCGGGCTGCTTGCCTATTACTTGAAAACGGTAAGCAAATCGGGTTTAATCGGCGGGGTTGTCATTGGCACGGTAATCTATCTTTGTTTAGGTCCGGGGGGATTTTTAATCCTCTTTACCTTTTTTTCACTCGGCAGCTGGTCATCCCGATATAAATATATGTGGAAGGCTTCGCATGGAGTTGCCCAGGAAAACAGGGGAAGACGCAGTTCAAAACACGCACTCGCAAAGGGTGGCGTTGGGCTTGTGATGGCCATTATGGCCTTATTGACTAATACCCCGGAAATCTTTAAGGTTGCCTTCGTTGCGGCCTTCGCCACGGCCACTTTCGATACGATTTCCAGCGAGTTAGGGCAAATTTATGGGAAAAGGCCGATCTTACTCACTACAATGAGACCAGTGCCGGTAGGTACGGATGGGGCAATATCTGCCGAAGGTACTATTTTGGGGGTTTTGTCTGCCACTTTTGTAAGCATGGAGGCTTATTTGTTGCACTTAATCAACCTTCAGTCAATAGCCATCGTAATAATTGCATCGTTTATTGGTACAACGGTTGAAAGTATTTTAGGTGCAACTATCGAAAGGCGAAAATGGGTAAGTAATGAGGTTATTAATTTTATTAATATATCCACAGGTGCCGGGGTATCTTTATTAATAGCAAAGGCATATTTACAGTAAAGACTTAACCCGAACGAATCGGAACATGTAGCGCGACATTTATGTCGCTGTCCCGCGAAATGTAGGGCGGGGTTACCCAGCCCTTACACAAGGACCGGTGCTAAATTGTTTTTGCCGAAGCCGAAAATGTAAAAATATTCATTTTATTTCTACGGGTTTTGGCATGTAAATCATAAAAAGTCCCCCTTAGCAAAGGGGGAAACAGGGGGTTGTAAATGGCTATTTATAAGGCTTTGCAGACGCCCTAACAAAGGGTGCATATAAAAATCCCCCTTACTAAACTTATTATGTTCCACATTTTTTACTGAACACGAAGGAAGAGATATGGTAACTTACCCCATGAGGATATGCGGGAAAGAGATAACTGATGAAGATATATGTCGGATACGGGATATAATAGCAGAAAACTGGCAAAAATCCAGAACACAATTATCCCGTCAGATATGCGAGTACCTCCAGTGGCGCGGTACGAATGGGAGGCTGAAAGATGCGAGTTGCCGAGTAGTTTTATTGAGATTTCATCGCAAAGGGATAATCCAATTGCCGGAGGGCAAAAGCGTCCGAGTTCTGGAATTCAAAAAAAGTCGTGACAACAAAGAGAAGGCAGTCAGTAATGGAGTAGAGTGTGAATTGTCCGAACTGGGAGAGATACGAATAATCAAGATACACAGCAGGTATAGCAAGCCATATCGGGTATGGAAAGAGTTGATGGATGAGAATCATTATTTGGGCAGTGGGCCATTGTGCGGGTATCAGATGAAGTATCTGATAGAGAGCGATCGGTATGGTTATATAGGTGGGTTTGCGTTTAGTTCTGCTGCATGGAGGCTAGAATCAAGGGACAAATGGATAAGATGGGACGAGAAAAGACGGCAGGAGAATTTGAGTAAGGTGGCATGTAATAGTCGATTTTTGATAGTTCCATGGGTACGGGTGAAGAATTTAGCATCACATGTGATGTCGGTGTGTATAAGACGACTGAAAGAGGATTGGTACGAGCAATACAAGATAAGACCCGTGCTTTTGGAGACATTTGTGGAACAGGGGCGTTTTTCAGGGAGTTGTTACCGAGCATCGAACTGGGTGCATATAGGGAGTACCAAAGGCAGAGGTCGGCAGGACAGTTGCAATGAGTACGGGGAATCAATAAAGGACATTTATATGTACCCACTGGATGAGGATTTCAGGGAAGAGTTGTGTAAAGGTACGCCAGAGAAGGTTGTCGGGAGAGAGGAGTTGGTTGATTGGGCAGAAGAAGAATTTTCCGGGGCAGAACTGGGAGATCGGCGTCTTGTGGATCGACTTATTACCATAGGGCATGATTTTTATGCACGTCCACAGGCGAATATACCGCAAGCGTGCGGAAACAGGGCGAAGACAAAGGAGGCCTACCGTTTTCTTAAGAACAAGAGTACGACGATGGAAAAGATACAGAAATCGCGCTATGAAGCGACAGTAAATCGGATAGGGAAAGAGAAGATAGTCCTGGCAGTGCAGGACACAACGACACTTAACTATAGTACGCATCCGGCTACGGCAGATCTTGGGCTGATAGGAACGAAGGTTGGCGGGTTTGTAAGGCTTATCGTGCATGACACGATGACTTTTAACGTTGAAGGGACGCCGTTGGGGGTTATAGATGTGCAATGTTGGGCGCGAGACCCTGCGGATTTTGGCAAGAAGCACCTTCGGCATAAACAGAGTATAGGTGTGCCTTGAAGTATGGAATACCTGAGCGGTTGAAAATACCATTTCTGCGTGCTTAATCCACGTAGAAAAGTTTG
>JBKBTA010000043.1:0-17760 GCA_046291035.1 Candidatus Brocadia sp. | reverse complement strand
GAAATACGTATGGTTTAAAAGGATACTTTGTTACGTTGTCCAAAGTATCTGGCGATGAGTGGGGGTTGGAGGCTAACGCCTCCAGCCTACCAGCTAAATGCCTGGCTAGTCCTTGCGTTTCTTCAAGAGTCTTTCTTCATATTTTATTATCGTATCTTCCTGTTCCATTGTTTCAATGGATCCAGGCCTCCTCTTGCGTACTTCCTCAATTGCCTTTCTTGCACTACAACCTTTGCTTACAAGATAACAGGCCAGCATAGTACCAGTTCTGCCAATTCCAGCATCACAATGAACAACGATCTTTTTCTTAGAGCATATAAGATTGTTTATAAAAGAAACAAATTCCTCGATTTGTTCTTGGGTCGGTGATGCCAGGTCTGCTATGGGAATATGTTTATATTCAAATCCAAATTCTTCTATCAAAGTCTTGGGAAGCGGTAATTCGGTTAGCGAAACTATTGCCTCAATCCCATTATCCTTGAGAAATTCAAGATCTGCTACTATTGACAAAGGTCTTGCCATACCGGCAATTTCATCTTGTATAACCCAACTAAAGTTTCTAGGCATTTAAATTATTTATATCTGTAAAATTGTTTAGCATCTCCTGAACTATTTCCAAAGGCAAACCAACTGCATTTGAATAGCTACCCTCTATTTTTTCAATAAATTTTCTACCCTCCCCTTGCACAGCATACGCTCCAGCCTTATCCATTGGTTCACCTGTTTGAACATAGATTGCGATTTCCTCTTCAGTTATTTTCTTCATTTTAATACATGTTCGGTCGATTCGCAATAATTTCTTTTTTGATGGTATATCCATTATGCACACACCGGTAATAATAGTATGCTCTGAATTGCTCAGTAATGAAAGAATTCGTCTGGCATCATGCGGATCCTTGGGTTTACCCAAAATATTTTTATTCTGTACCACAATTGTATCAGCGCTGATGATTATGGCATTATCCACTTTTCTTGCAACATCGCTTGCCTTTAAAAAGGCGAGACTTTTAACTAACTCTGTCGGTAAGACATTGTCCGGAAAGCATTCTTCTACCGTATGCGGTATAATGTCGAAATGATACCCTAACGTTTTCAGCAAGGCAATCCGCCTCGGTGAATTTGAAGCCAGTACAAAACGCTTCTCCGGAATAATTTTCATTTTAATAAAAAAAACCCTTCTACTACGTGAATAGTAGAAGGGTAAAAAGACTTTTCATGCATAAAGGACATACTGATACTTCTCAACTAGTCTGTGGTAACTTCTGGTTTTACTTCAGCAGGTTGCGCTTCAACCGTACCTTCGACTAACTCAAAGATTACGCGAGATGCATTATCATTGAGGCGTCTTCCTAATAAGCGCAATTTTCGATCCCTGCCTTCCATTTTATATTCAAGTTCAGGTATTTTCCCAACACTACTACCCGACAGAACTCCTAACCGAGTCCCTGATAATTTTAATATTCTTGTATACCCACCGTTCCTGTTCACATATCTTTGGGCAAGACCACCCGCTTCGCGCCACTGCCCTTCTCCAAACAGTTTCCTTACGACATCGACATTTCTCAATTTCGCAAGAACCTGGCGATAACAATGGACGTAACCAGGCTTATCAGTATTCTTTTTCAACAATCCTTTCTTAGCGGTTGTAATTACCTTTTCAGCAAACGACTTCGTTTCCTTTGCCTTTTCAAGTGTTGTAATAATTCTCCCATACGTAAAAAGACTGTTTGTAATGTTCTGCCTTAATGCCTTTCTGTGAGCGGCAGTCCTTGATAAATGTCTTCCTCTCATTCTGTGTCTCATGGAACTATCCTTTCCCTTTTTCCGTTTGTTTAATCGCCACAGGCATTCCGATCGACAAATTTAATTGCGATAATTTTGTCTTTACTTCTTTCAGGGTAGTTTTACCAAAATTTTTTATTTTCAAGAGTTGTTCTTCTGTCTTTGCGACGAGATCCCCTATCGTCGCAATGCCTGAAGTTTCAAGACAATTGGATGCCCTTACTGATAAATCTAACTCGGTTATCGGCATACTTAACTTTTTATTAAGCTCTTCTTCAGATATCTCTGAAACTGATTCTATTCCCATTCTCTGTTCTACTTGTTGCAATTCACGACCAATCTCAAAATACTGTACAAATGGATTCAAATGTTTCCTCATAATTTTTGCTGCTTCAACCAAGGCCATTTCCGGGGAAACCACGCCGTTTGTAAATATTTCCATAACAAGCTTATCATAATTTGTCCGTCTTCCAACGCGTGTTTCTTCAATGGTATAACGAACATTTCTCACAGGAGAAAATAACGAATCCACGGGTATTAGTCCAAATTCCTGCTCCTCAGGCTCATTTTCCTCAGCTGTTACGTACCCACGGCCTTTTCGGACTTCCATCTCTACGTTAAAATTTACATCCTCTGAGAGAGTGGCAATGTGTAAATCTCCATTTACGATCTCCACGCTGGGATCGGTTATAATATCTTTTGCTTTTACTTCCCCTTTTTTGTTCGCTTCAATTTTTATTACCTTAGGTTGATCTGTGTGTAGCTTCACGACTAGATTCTTAATATTCAATATTATATCTGCCACATCTTCCACAATACCGGGAATGGTGGTAAATTCGTGACTTACGCCATTTATTTTGACAGATACAACCGCACTCCCCTCCAACGAAGAAAGTAAAATTCTCCGTAAACTATTACCTATAGAATGCCCAAAACCACGCTCAAAAGGAGCAGCTATAAACTTGCCATATTTGTCGGTCAAAGTCTCTTTTTCCACATCCACACGGACGGGAAGTTCAAGACCTCTCCACCTTATTCGCATATTTTTCCCCCTAATCCAGTTAATAAGGGATTTTAAAATAAATTAAATGTTTGGCCGTGAACAATATTATCTAATAAGAAAAACAAAAGTCTGTGAGGCTATTTAAAAGCATTCGCTGGTACTACAGTTGTGGAATGAATTGAACCGACTAAATAGCTTATTTAGAACACAGTTCAACTATTAACTGTTCTTGAACAGGAACTGAAATATCTTCCCTTGCAGGGAGCTGCGTTACTACCCCTTCCAGTGTGTCAGCATTAAACTGAATCCAAGCGGGAAGATTTCGACCTTTTACCAATTCGATATTTGCTTTCACAATGTTTTGGCTTACTTCACTGTTTTTCGGTTTTATAACGTCACCAACCTTTACAAGGTAAGAAGCAATATCTACTTTTTTATTATTCACCGTTATGTGGCCATGCAGTATAAGCTGCCTGGCACTTTTTCTCGATGCGGCAAAAGAAAGCAGATACACAACATTATCAAGCCTTCTTTCTAACATGTTCAGAAGATTTTCTCCCGTATTTCCCTTTTGTCTTTCAGCCCTTTCAAAATAATTCTGAAATTGCCTTTCCAGAATTCCATAAAAACGCTTTACCTTCTGTTTTTCTCTAAATTGGATGCCGTATTTCGATAATTTCCCTCTTCCCCACGTAAATTGGCCAGGAGGATATTTACGTTTTGTAATTGCGCACTTTACTGTATCACACCTCATTCCTTTAAGGAATAGTTTTTCACCCTCCCGCCTGCATAATCTACATTGTGGACCTATATATCTCGCCATATTATTCCTTTCCTGAACCTCATCTTATAACGTATTTATACCCTGCGCTTTTTCCTGGGCCGACAACCATTATGGGGAAGCGGAGTCACATCTTCAATCGCTTTCACACTCAGCCCAGCTGCCTGGAGTGCCGTAATTGCCGACTCCCGGCCTGGGCCCGGTCCTTTCACCCTGATTTCAATCTCCTGAACCCCAAATCTCTGAGCTTTCTCGGCTGCGCTTGATGCCGCTTTCTGGGCAGCAAAGGGAGTACTTTTACGTGATCCCTTAAATCCAACAGTTCCAGCACTTGCCCAACATATTGTCTCACCATTAACATCTGAAATCGTCACATAGGTATTATTAAAAGTCGACTTTATATTTGCAATTGCTCGTGTTACATTACGCCTTATCTTTTTCTTACCTACACTTGACATAATTATTTTTTATCCTCAAACTAAACAGGTTCTTTAACTATTGACCGAACTAAGGCAATCACTTCGTCTTATTTCACACTCATTAAAATAATTTTTTAAAACAAATTCCGTGTTAAACATTTCGTCCAGTTTTTTATATTTGTCCATGTTGCAATTTCTGTTTTCTTTTTTCCTTCGCGCTATAATCATCAAATTTTTTGGAGTACATTTAGGCGGCACAATCTCGGTAAGTTTCACATGATACCCCGCACCAGTAAGGAATTGCGACCTCAGGGCTTCCGTTAAGATGTCAGCAAAACGGTACCTCAAAAGCCCGAAATCGGTTAAATCGACCAGCGGGTGCCCCGCTTTCAATCGCCCCCGTATTTGATTCTCACAACATGGAACCACAATTATATATTTTGCCCCAAGCTTAATCCCCTTGGCAATTGCCTCATCGGTGGCAATATCACAGGCATGCAACGCAATCACTATATCAACAGGTTTTTCAGGTTGAGCATCAATAATCCTGCTGTTAATAAACTGCATGTTTTTAAAACCAAGACTTTCTTTAATTCTCTCGCACTTTTCTATCAGTACCCGATTGGTATCTACGCCGTAAAAAAAAGTTTCTCTAACAAAACGATTCGAAAATATATAATTTAAGGCAAAAGACAGATACGACTTACCGCACGAACAATCAAGAAACACGATCTCTTTATCTGACGCATACGTTTCTATAATCCGTATAACCTGTTCACAAAATCCTACCACCTCATTGAATTTTTTTATCTCCCTCTTACCCCCAGAGTAATCGATATCTAACTCGAGAATCTTTAATAACTCTTCGCAAGATTTTAATGCTTCCCCTATTGTTTCTTTGCTTTTCATGGTGATTCTCTACGATGTTGAATATGAAAAACCCGAAAATAAGGCCGATATTATACTACCCTAATTCTTTTACACTCTTCTTCCCAGCCACCGTCTTTTTACGACCTTTTCTCGTGCGGGCATTTGTTTTGGTCCTTTGTCCCCTCACAGGTAAACCTACTTTGTGCCTTATCCCACGGTAACAGTTGATACTTTTCATGCGCGCAATATTCTGCATTTCCTGCCTGCGCAACTGACCTTCAATGGTAAAATTCTTTTCTATATATGCACCTAACATACTCAATTGGTCTTCATGAAGATCCTTTGCCCGTACGTTCTCATCGATATTCAACTCCCTCAAGATCTTCTGTGACAGCGCCTTTCCAATTCCATAAATGTAGGTAAGCGCAATGACGATTCTTTTATCTGCGGGAATATCAATTCCTGCAATTCTTGGCATTTATATGTTCCTTTCTCAATTTCTCTAAAACCAGCCTAAATATTATTACCCCTGCCTCTGTTTATGACGGGGATTTGAACAAATTACACGAACAACATTTTTTCTTCTTACAATCTTGCAGTTTTCACAAATTCGCTTTACAGAAGCCCTGACTTTCATTTCATCACCTTATACAATAATAATCAATTGTTGAACTGACATTAAACCTGCCTATAAATAATTCTGCCTTTATCGAGGTCATATGGTGACATTTCAATAGTCACTTTATCACCTGGCAATATTTTGATAAAATGCATCCGCATTTTTCCGGAAACGTGTGCAAGCACCCTATGCCCGTTCGGCAATTCCACCCAGAACATTGCATTAGGAAGCGCTTCCTTTACAGTAGCTTCTACTCGAATTGGTTCTTCTTTTGGCATAACTTATAGTATATAAAATATCTCTTATAATGTCAAAATGTCTGCTCCGTCTTCGGTAACTACTACGGTATGTTCAAAATGAGCAGATAATTTTCTATCTTTCGTTACAACCGTCCATTTGTTATTTAGCACCTCAGTATCATAATTCCCCATGCATATCATGGGCTCAATCGCAATCGTTACTCCTTGCATCAAAATTTCGTCTGTTTCTAACAAGGATTTACTCACAAAATTTGGTACTTGCGGATCCTCATGCATACATCTCCCAATTCCATGTCCCGTATAATTTCGTATAACTGAGTAACCATTTTTCTCTACATAGTTTTGTATAGTCCTCGAAATTAAGGAGAGCTTCTCATTTGCTTTTATTGCATTAATTGCAAGATAGAGCGACTTTTCACAAACATCAATGAGTCGCTTAGCCTCTGCACTTATTTTACCGACCGGCACCGTCAACGCCGCGTCAGCCACATATTTACGATAGCCCACTCCAACGTCTATACTAAGGATATCACCATTTTTCAGTTTTCTGTTTCCGGGTATGCCATGGACAACTTCCTCGTTTATTGATGTGCATATACTTTTCGGAAATCCCCTATACCCTTTAAATATTGGTATTCCACCTTGACTTACAATGTACTTTTCGAGTTCTGCATTCAGATAATCTGTTGTAACATCGTTCTTTGCGATTTCTTTGGCCAGCCTCAGCGCACCCGCAGTAATTTTTCCTGCCACCCTCATTAGTTCAATTTCTCGGGGTGATTTCCGAACTATCAACTCAAACTACTCCGTAGCCAATCATGGATTTATTCTTCAAAGTACACTTAATGGTATCTAATATATTTTTCGTAATTATTTCTATATTTGCGTCTGATATAACCTCTTTCAAAATACCGTTCTTTCTATAATATTCTATGAGGTCCTCAGTTTGTTCGCGATAAACTCTTAATCTTTCAAGAACAGTTTCTAATTTATCATCTGCACGCTGATATAACTTTCCCCCGCATTTATCACAAATTCCATCTTTTGCAGATGGAACAAATTTTATATGATAATTAACTCCGCAATTGCTACAAATCCTCCTGCCCGACAACCTGAGAACCACACTTTCTTCTGATACTGCAAAATAAAACACCAAGTCCAATTTATTCCCAAGCTTTTTTAACGTCTCATCCAATACTTTTGCCTGAGAAAGCGTCCTTGGAAATCCGTCTAAAATAAACCCACCTTTGCAGTCATCCTTTACGATACGATCTTTTATGATATCAACAACTATCTGATCTGGTACTAATAATCCTTTTTCGATATAATCCCGCGCCTTTATTCCCGTCTCCGAACCAGTCTCAACCGCTTCTCTTAATAAATTTCCAGAAGATATATGCGGTAACTTTTTTTCCTTACTTATGATTTCAGCCTGCGTACCTTTCCCTGCTCCCGGAGGTCCGAGAAACACAATTCTCATCCCATTCTTCCTCTAATTCTGGTGCCACCGCTCAGAAAGCCGCTATATTGCCTCATGATCATATGAGATTCTATTCTTTGTACCATGTCAAGCGCCACACCGACAATAATAAGCAAACCTGTTCCACCATAAAAACCAGCTATAGCACGGTTGAGCTCAAAACCCCCTGCTACCAATTTTGGTAAAATTGCAATTAAAGCCAGAAAAGCTGCGCCGGCTAACGTAATTTTGCCCATAATCCCCTCTAAATATTCTGCCGTCCTTTGCCCCGGCCTGATTCCCGGTATAAAACTTCCGTAATCTTTCATATTATTAGACATCTCTTTAGGATTAAACTGAATAGCAGTCCAAAAATAGCAAAAAAACGTTATCAGAAGTATATAAAGGATAACGTAAATCACGCCGCCTTGCAAAATGTCGGATAAGCGTGAAGTAATCCAGTATCCGAAACTTCCTGGCTCAAGCCTGACCTGAATCCCCTGCATAATGGCGGCCGGAAAGATTAGCAGCGACTGTGCAAATATAATCGGCATTACACCAGCCTGATTCACACGGAGGGGCAAAAAATGCCTTTGCCCGCCATATACCTTTCTGCCGCGTGTGTGTTTTGCCTGCTGCACAGGTATGCGCCTTTGTCCTTGCGTGATATATACAACCCCGCCAACAATAGCGAAGAACATACCTAATAGAACAATTAATTTCACAATCCCGATTTGATGCTCGGCCGGAGTGACAGAAAAAGTAAAATTCTGCATCACCTGTGAGAATGCCCAGGGTAAGCGGTCAATAATACCAACCATGATTACTATTGAAATCCCGCTTCCAATCCCATGCTCCTCAATTTGCTCTCCGATCCACATTAAAGTCATTGTTCCCGTGGTTAAGAGGAGTGCTGCCATTGCCTGAAATCCGAAACCTTGAAGATAAACAGGGATAACCGGGACTCCATTAAGTTCAACGGTATACAGCGTTCGCGTCATCACAAACGCTTGAAAGAGACACAACCCTACAGTTGCAAGCCTGGTATATTGATTAATCTTTTTTCTCCCTACCTCACCCTCTTTCTGTAATCTTTCCAAATAAGGTACCACACCTACCAGCAACTGAAAAATGATGGATGCGCTAATATAAGGCATGACCCCTAAACCAAAGATTGCGCCGGAAGCTAAGGCACCACCAGCAAACATATCCACAAGCCCCAGCAGTTGACCAACACCGGTTTGGGTAAATTGATGAAAATATGACTTCAGGACCGTAGTATCAATCCCTGGAATGGGTATATAAACCCCAACACGACATAAGGCTATAAGCCCAAGGGTTATCAGCACTTTTTTGCGTAATTCAGGGATTCGAAAAATATTTCCAAATTGTTCGATCATGATAGAACCTTTACTTCCCCCCCAGCTGCCTCAATCTTTTCTATTGCAACCTTGCTGAATTTATGCGCTACAACGGTCAAAGGGTTTTTAATCTCGCCGTCACCGAGTATCTTTATGCCATCCAAAACTTTTTTAATGATACCTGCTTCCTTTAACTTGTCAGCAGTTACCGTCGTACCTTTATCAAACTGAGCAATATCTTTTATATTAACAATAGCGTATGTCTTTTTAAATGGGTTATTGAATCCTCTCTTTGGCAATCGGCGGAAAAGCGGAGTCTGTCCACCCTCAAACTGTATCTTAGTTTCGTTCCCTGATCTTGCCGTTGCACCCTTACCGCCTCTCCCTGAGGTTTTTCCCATCCCAGACCCTCTGCCACGGCCAACTCTCCTCTTACGTTTTCTATAAAACGGTATCGCTTTTACATCCATAAAATTCATTCTATCGTCACTCCCCTTAACTCTTCGACTTCTTCCTTTGTTCTTAAGGATTTCAATCCGATCAACGTCGCCTTGGCCACGTTAAGTGGGTTTCTCTTTCCGTAACATTTTGTCAGAATATTCTTAATCCCTGCAGACTCAAGTACAGCGCGTGCCGAAGCCCCTGCCTTAATTCCTGTTCCAGGTGATGCCGGTTTTAAAAAGATATTCGCGGCCTTAAATCTTCCCCACACTACATGGGGTATTGTATCACCTTTCAATGGAATTTTAATCATTTGCTTTTTGGCTTCCTTAACTGCTTTACTTACCGCGTTTGGTACCTCACGTGCCTTACCAAACCCGATTCCAACGCTACCTTTCTTATCACCAACGACTACAAGGGCACTGAAACTCATGGACTTTCCGCCCTTTGTTACCGTTGTACAACGGTTAATCCTTACAACTGTTTCTTCTAAATTTATAGGTTCTTCCAAACGCGCCAAATCAATCTCCTTGTAAGAATCAGCTTTTTAGAAACTCAATTCGTGCTTTCTTGCACTTTCTGCTAATGCCTTTATCCTTCCGTGATATTTATAGCCACCTTTATCGAAGACAACCTTTGTAATTCCCTTACTTTTTGCTTCCTCCGCAATCTTTTTTCCGACAATCTCTGCCGCCTTCACGTTTCCACCGTATTTAATCTGTGCTCGAATATCCGGAGATTGCGTAGACGCAGCCGCCAGGGTCTTTCCCTCGATATCATTAATAATTTGGCAATAAATATGCTTTAATGTTCGGCAGACACTTAAACGCGGCCTTTCGCCAGTCCCAATTACTTTCCGCCTAATCCTAAGATGACGCCTTGCTCTTTTGCGTATTTTTTCCTTTATAAGATTCATAATCAAATCCTTCTCATAATCTGCTATGCAGCACCCGATGTGAACGCCTTTCCAGCCTTTCTTCGAATAACTTCACCCTCATATTTAATTCCCATCCCTTTATACGGCTCTGGTGGCTTCATCCCTCTTATTACCGCAGAAAATTGTCCCACCATCTGTTTGTCAGGGCCAGAAACTGTAAGTTTTGCCGGGTCCGTAGGATTAGTAACATCCACTTTTATACCTTTCGGAATTTCCAAATGCACCGGATGTGTGTAACCAAGCGATAAAACAAGGTCTTTACCTTGTACCTTGGCATTGTATCCAAGTCCAACAATTTCGAGATTTTTTGAAAACCCTTTAGTTACTCCCAAAATCATGTTTGCAATAAGCGCCCGGGTCAAACCGTGCAGCGCCCGGTGATACTTCTCATCAGAGCGCCTTTTTACTAAAATTTGTTTATCCTGCTGATTATATTCTATTCCAATATCAGGATGAAAGACCTGACTTAATTTCCCCTTCGGTCCTTCAACATTCACCGTATTTCCAGTTATTGACAACTTCACATCGCTTGGAACCTTAACTGGTTGTTTTCCTATTCGTGACATATTAAGCCTCTATCCGGATAAAACATGCTTACGATACTATACAAATAAGCTCACCGCCTATATTTAGCTTCCTGCATTCTTTATCACTAATAATCCCCTTTGATGTCGAGTATATCGCAACTCCTATCCCACCAAAAACTTTACCAATCTCCTCTGCCTTCTTATAAATTCGCCTGCTCGACTTACTTACCCTTTCTAATTTATTGATTATTTGCTGTTTTAACGGCCCATACTTTAAATAAACCCTGACTGAATTTTGTTTATTCTCGCCTGGTATCTCTTTGAAATCTTTTATAAAACCCTCTTCTTTTAATATCTTAAGAATTGACAGCTTTATCTTAGATGCAGGGATATCTACGCTTTCCCGTTTAATCATATTTGCATTTCTAATACGCGTAAACATATCAGAAATTGGATCAGTCATACACATCTTTATATTCCTCAATTTCTAAAATATATTATTAGCCATTGTTCAACCCATGTTCCTCTACCAGCTTGCCTTTTTTACCCCCGGTATCTCACCATTTGAAGCGAGCTTTCTAAAACAAAGCCTGCAAATCTGGAACCTACGATAATAAGCCCTACGGCGGCCACATAGCTTACACCTGTTATACCTTCTTGTTTGATATTTAGGCTCTTTCTTTGACTTCTCTATAAGACATTTTCTTGCCATTCACACTCCCTATTCTGATCTAAAAGGCATACCTAATAATCTTAATAATTCGCAAGATTGCTCATTCGAATTACCCGTGATTACCAAAGTAATATCCATCCCTTGAATAAATTCAACCGTATCAACGCTTATTTCAGGAAATACGATCTGCTCTGTAAGTCCAACTGTATAGTTTCCTCGACCGTCAAATGACTTCGTAGAAAGTCCTCTAAAATCTCTTATTCTTGGCAACACAATGCTAATTAGCCGATCCAGGAACTCATACATCCTTTTTCCACGAAGCGTTACTTTACAACCGATAGCCTGACCTTTCCTGAGTTTAAAACCGGAAATCGCCTTTTTTGCCTTTGTAACGAGCGGCTTTTGCCCCGTGATAACCGAGAGGTGTTTTACCCCTTCCTCAATGAGCTTTTTATTTTCTGTAGCCCTACCTATTCCCATATTGACAACTATCTTTTGAAGCCTGGGCACAGATAATCTGTTTTTGTACCTGAACTTCTCTATGAGCTGTGGTATTACCTCCTGTTTGTACTTTTCTAACAATCTTGCCATGTTTTAAATCCTAAACTTTCATTCTGCAGACACTATTTCAGAACCACAATAAACACACGTACGAAGCTTATTGCCACCTTCTAATACTTTTTTCCTTGTCCTTACCCCCATATTGTACTTCTTACAGTTTTTATTTTGACAAATGGGCAACACATTCGCCACAGAAATAGAAGCCTCCTTCTGTATTCTTCCCCCCTGTGGATTCTTCTGGCTCGGCTTTGTATGCCTATAAACTAAATTTACACCTTTTATCACAACTCGGTTCTTATCTCGTAAAACTTTTATTATCTTTCCCGTTTTACCAGCCTCATTGCCAGCCATTACCGCAACCAAATCGTTCACACGAACATGCATAAGTCTCTCCAAAAGTATCTATTTACATTCATTTTTTGAATCTACCTATACCACTTCTGCAGCCAAAGATACTATTTTCATAAAATTCTTCTGTCTTAATTCCCTGGCCACAGCACCGAATATACGCGTCCCTCGCGGGTTGCCATCATTGTCAATAATAACTATAGCATTCTTATCAAATTTTAAATACGACCCGTCGTCTCTGCGAATATTCTTTTTTGTCCTGACGACAACCCCCTTCACAACGTCTCCCTTTTTTACAACTCCTTCGGGTATAGCTTTCTTAACTGCGGCTACAATGACATCACCAACGGTTGCATATTTTCTGCCAGACCCTCCCAACACCTTAATGCACGTGGCTCTTTTGGCACCACTGTTATCCGCGATGTCTAGCTTTGTCTGTTCCATTATCATTTCAAAAACTCCGATTCCTAATTAACGCTTTGCTTTCTCGATGATTCTGACCAATTTTGTAGTTTTCGTTTTACTTAATGGCCTTGTTTCAATAATCTCGACCTTATCACCTACTCCTGCCTGATTGCTCTCGTCGTGAGCTTTGTAAATGGTAGACCTTTTTATATATTTACCATATCTTGGATGTTTAACAAGACGCATAACTTCTACTACTATTGTCTTTTGCATCTTATTGCCAACCACCATTCCAACAACTTTTCTTCTTCTACCCCTTGGATTTCCAACACTCATCTTTTTTTTCTACTCCTTTGCTTTGAGATGTTTATTGATGCCTAAATCCATCTCTCTAAGGATAGTTTCTAATCTTGCAATATTCCGTCTAATATCTTTTCTCTGGGCAGGATTTCGAGTTTCGCCTGCCTGCCACTGAAAACGAATATTTAACAATTCACGCCTGCTAGCGTCAATTTCATCCAGAATTTCCTGCCTCGACTTGCTTCTAATTTCACTGGCCTTCAAATCGTCTTTCTCCTTTGCACAAGCCGTACTTTCACCGGCATTTTATGAGCTATCCTGTTAAACGTCTGTCTGGCAATTTCTTCGTTAACACCGCTTAGCTCATAAAGCATAGTCCCGGGTTTCACTACGGCAACCCAAAATTCAGGTTCACCTTTACCTTTTCCCATCCTGGTTTCTATAGGCTTTGATGTAACAGATTTGTGAGGGAAAACCCGTATGGTTAATTTTCCTTCCCTTGGAAGGTATTGCGAAGCCGATACCCTCCCAGCTTCCAGCTGTTGGGCAGTTATCCAGCCTGGTTCCAAAGATTGCAAACCAAACTCACCAAAGGCTACCGTATTACATCTTGTTGCATTTCCTTTAATTTTCTGCCTTTGCGACTTCCTGAACTTCACCCTCTTTGGCATCAGGCGCATATTTCGTCTCCTTCTCGGAACCAATTAAACCTTTATAAATCCACACCTTTACTCCAATCACTCCATACGTAGTTCTAGCCTCTGCAAAACCATAATCGACATCGGCCCTTAATGTATGTAAAGGGATACTTCCAAACGACATCTTTTCAGTCCTGGCAATCTCAGCTCCACCTAATCTGCCCGCCACCTGCATCTTTACACCCTTCGCACCTGCATCGACGGATGCATCCATTGCTTTTTTCATCGCTCTTCTAAAGGCAACCCTTTTCTCGAGCTGCTCTGCTATGTTTTCAGCGACAAGCTGTGCATACAGCTCCGGCTTAGTAATTTCTTTAATTTTTATGACTACTTCACGACCTATAAGTTTCTGTATCTCATCTCTCAGTTTATCAACCTCGGCACCTTTTCTGCCTATAATTAGGCCGGGACGTGCAGAATGTAACGTTACTTTTGCATCCTGCCGGGTCCTTTCAATCTCAATAAATGGGATTCCGGCAAAACCGTAACTTTTCTTTATTATTTTCCGTATCTTTTGGTCTTCCACCAGCAGGGAACCAAAATCTTTCTTGTCAGCATACCAGAGTGACTTCCACCCTTGCGTGATTCCTATCCTTAAACCAATCGGGCAAACCTTTTGACCCATCTCATCTCCTCATTCATTCTTAAATATTTGTACTCTTGGCCTTTTCCGATAACACAACTGTGATATGGCTTGTGCGTTTTAATATCCGTGCAGACATACCACGTGGCCTTGGACGTTGCCATTTCCGACTTGGCCCTGCATCCACAAGGGCTTGCGTAACATACAACGAATCAACGTCCACATCTAAATTTTCGTTTGCCGCAGCTATCGCAGCCCTTATTACCTTATCGATCATGTAGGATGATCGTTTGTGAGTCACCCTCAAAATTCTTAAAGCATCGTTAACAGATTTCCCACGAACAAGATCTATTACATATCTTGCCTTTCGCGGAGATATCCTAGCATATTTATAACAGGATTTGAATTCCATTGCCATACGACCTCTCAGTGCACCATTCAAGAAATAAAGTCTTACAACCCATTAACCATGCGGGGTTTCCTTCTTCTTCACCCCCCCATGGGCCCTAAAAATTCTCGTTTGGGCAAACTCACCAAGCTTGTGCCCAACCATATCATCTGTAACAAAAAGTTTTTGAAATATTTTACCATTATGAATCATAAAAGTATGAGATACAAATTCAGGCACGATTGTACAACTTCTTGCCCATGTCCGGATAGGATCATTACTGCCTGACTCTTTTTGTTTCAACACCTTTTTCATCAATTTACTGTCAACATATGGTCCCTTTTTAACTGAACGACTCATAGTCTCTCCTGAGTACTAATTTCCCATTCTATAGATTGCCACTTGCACCAATCCTTCTTCTCCGTATAATGAATTTATTACTTAGTGACTTCTTTTTTCTCGTTTTTCCACCCTTTGCCAGCAAACCAGTTCTAGAACAAGGATGTCTTCCGCCACCACTCCTACCTTCACCACCTCCAAGGGGATGAGATACAGGATTCTGCGCAACCCCCCTCACATGAGGTCTTATACCTTTCCATCGGTTCCTGCCGGCTTTTCCTATTCTCACATTAATATGATCCGCATTCCCAAGCTTCCCTATAGTAGCCCTGCAACCGTAAAACACTTTTCTTACCTCCCCCGACGGAAGAACTATGTGTGCATAATTCCCTTCCTTCGCCATCAATTTTGCCGCTTCACCAGCAGAGCGAACCAACTGACCCCCTTGGCCTACACGCAATTCAATGTTATGCACTTCCAAACCCAACGGGATATTTTTGAGCGGCATACAATTACCAATTTCAGCCTCTACTTTGTCCCCTGATATTACCGTTTGGCCAACCCTCAAGTTCTCAGGCGCAAGAATATATCTTTTTTCACCATCTGCATAATGCAATAGGGCAATTCGGGCTGAACGATTGGGGTCATATTCTATGCTGGCGACCTTTGCAGGAACATTATCCTTCTTGCGCTTAAAATCAATAATTCTGTAATGACGTCTGCTGCCTCCGCCTATATGTTCCGCTGTTATTTTTCCTTCAGAATTCCTACCACCAGTTTTTCTCAGGGGTTCCAATAGCGATTTTTCGGGTTTAGTCCTGGTAATCTCAGAAAAATCGGAAACGCTCGCGAATCTTCTTCCTGCTGTTACTGGTTTATAATAAATAATACCCATAAATATCTATCCTTTTCCTAATGTTAGGCTCAGCTATTAATAGCCAAGATCTATAGTATTTCCTTCTTTTAATGTGACAATGGCTTTCTTCCAATCTTTTGTTCGACCCAACTTGAATCTAACTCTTCTATGCTTACCCTTCCTGACTAGCGTCCTCACGTCATCAACCTTTACGTTAAAGAATTTCTCTATCGCCTCTTTAATCTGAATCTTATTCGCTCGCAGATCAACCTCAAAGTGATATGAGTTCGTCTTTTCTCCATCAGCAACACTCTTTTCCGTACGTAAGGGTCTTTTTATTACCTGATAACTATTCATAAAAATGTGCAACTCCTATCTTATATTACTCAATGCTTCCTTTGTGAGCAGTATTTTTTTTGGCTTAAGCACTTCATATGCATTCAGTGCTGCGCTGGTCATTACTTTTACAGAAGGAATATTTCTTGCAGATTTCCAAACCATCTCATCTGCCTTTGGTATAACGATTAAACATCTTTCATCATTTATTCCTAGGGCCTTTAATACTCCAACCATTTGCTTGGTCTTTGGAGTATCAAAATTTAAATCTTGCACTACAACTACCTCATTGTCTCGAATCCTGGCTGTCAAAGCTGAAAAAAGCGCAAGCTTTCTTGCTTTTTTTGGAATAGCATACGAATAATCTCTTGGTTTAGGACCAAATACCACCCCACCGCCTCTCCAGAGAGGCGAACGGATACTGCCAGCCCTGGCCCTACCTGTGTGCTTTTGAACCCATGGTTTTTTTCCACCCCCAGCAACCTCTCCCCTTGTTTTTGTAGAAGCGGTCCCCTGTCTTTTATTTGCCTCATACATGATTACAGCATCGCGAAGCAGGATATTGCGAACAGGACCACCAAACTTCCCTTCGTCTAACTGTACTTTGTCTATTTTTTCCCCTTCTTTGTTATATACAGGTATATCCATAATTTCATTTACCTATCTTTTTCTTCCTTGCTTTATTCAATATAAGATAACCCCCTTTATGTCCCGGAACAGCACCTCTGACAAACAACAGATTTCTGTCTTTGTCTATCTTAACCACATCGAGGTTCTTTATCGTTACGCGCTCTCCACCCAGCCTTCCAGCCATCTTCTTCCCGCGAATCACCCTTCCAGGATCTGTATTCGAACTAATAGAACCGGGGGGTCTATGTCTAGTAGATCCATGAGTATTAAGACCACCTTTAAAATTCCATCTTTTCATTACGCCAGCAAATCCCTTCCCCTTTGTCACGCCAATCACATCTACCTTTTTGACATCATTAAATATGTCCAAAGTAATACTTTGCCCTAACTTGATATCTGCACCCGACTCAGGCATTACTTCACGGATAAATCTTTTTGGTCCCAGAGAAGCCTTCGCAGCATGTCCGATTTCCGGCTTAGTTGCATTTTTCTTTTTCTTATCATCAAATCCTAACTGAACCGCAGAGTATCCATCGTTTTCTACGGTTTTTACCTGCATCACACTACAGGGTCCAGCCTGAATTAGAGTTACCGGAAGCAACCTCCCATCCTCAGAATATATCTGCGTCATCCCTATTTTTTTCCCAAGATAGCCATTCAGCATCCTTTTTCCACCTCAACCTATGAAATTTGTATTCTCGAATTTATGCTTTTATTTTAATCTCTATACCGGCAGGCATATTTATCTTATTTAACGCATCCATAGTCTTTGCCGTAGGCTCAACAATATCAATCAGCCTCTTATGCGTTCTTATCTCAAATTGTTCTCTGGATTTTTTGTCAACGTGCGGCGACCTGAGCACGGTGTATCTCTCGATACGCGTAGGCAAAGGAACTGGGCCAAACACTTTTGCCCCGGTACGTTTCGCCGTCTCCACAACCTCTAAAGCCGACTGATCCAATATCCTATGATCGTAAGCCTCCATTCGTATTCTTATTTTCTGATCCAGCACTCTAATACTCCAATAATTAAAAGAATAAACCTCTAATCGCAAAAGGGAATAATGTTAGCATATTTATTTAATAAAAGTCAATATCAAAATGTCATTTTATTCAATAATTTTTGTAACGACACCGGCACCGACAGTCTTTCCGCCTTCCCGGATGGCAAACCTTAACCCCTC
>JBKBTA010000042.1:0-18249 GCA_046291035.1 Candidatus Brocadia sp. | reverse complement strand
CACCACGTCAACTTCCTTCTTTTCCTTGCCTTCTTACTCCCTCTTTTTGGTATCGCTGGACTTTGACGTTACCCTGCTCAACTACAGAGCGAAGACGCTCCTAAAAACACGACGGTAGGAGCCGTCTCTTGACGGCGACCGGCAATACACAACGGCTGCAAGCTCCACCAGTCGCCAACGGGAGTTATCTTCTATCAAAGCGCAAATTTCATGCCTTTTTTAATTTATCATTAACAACGGTAAATTCGCATATACCCTGCAAATTGAATCGGCGAGCTTGTCTGGATCATGCCGAAGTAAATCTTGCTTTTCCCATAGGATTCGTTTCTGGCTAAGGTCTTCGACCAGGTCGGCTTTTTTGACGTTCACGTTCAGATTATAAACACCTTCATCCATCAAGACTACCTCGGCGCCCTCTTTTTGGTATCTATCCAGGATGTCCTTGCGGGGAATATTATTATTCACGATAACATAATCCAGCACGCCTTCTCCAAGGTATTTTATAATAGCGTTAATGTGATGAGAGACTTTGTAATGATCGGTCTGGCCTGGTTGGGTAACAATATTGCAAACGTAAATCTTGGTAGCCTTGCTGTTTCGAATGGCATTTCGAATACCTGAAACCAAAAGATTCGTTATAACGCTTGTGTAAAGACTGCCTGGACCTATTACAAGGATATCGGCTTTCAGAATTTCTTCTATGGCTTCGGATGGAGATGCCACATTGTTGTCTTTGAGAAAGACGTCTTTAATCGGGGACTTCCCTACTGCGCGTACATTAAACTCTTCTTCCACGTAGGTTCCGTCTTCCAGTTGCGCACAAATATGGGTATTGTCGAGGGTCGAAGGGAGTACCTTTCCCCGGATGTTTAATATCTTACTGGCCTTTTTAATGGCTTGTTCGAAACTACCCGTTATATCCGTTAATGCAGCCATCAGTAAATTCCCAAGACTCATACCCTCCAGTGACCCCCTGTTAAACCTGTACTGAAACAACTGGTACAGTTCCCGTTCTTGTTCTTCCGTTTCAGAAAGCGCCACAAGGCAATTTCTTGCATCCCCGGGCGGGAGTATTCCGAATTCTTCCCTTAAGATACCAGAGCTTCTCCCTGAATCGGTAACCGTTACCACAGCGGTAAGATGTTTACTGTACGTCTTTGAACCTTCGAGCATGATGGGAAGCCCTGTGCCTCCTCCGATGGCAACAATCTTAAGCCTTTCAGGCGTCTTTCCCATATTGTTGAGTTGGAGAATGGTAGGAATCTGGAAAATACGTTTGACCTTATAGTCTGGCCTGTCACACTCATTTACGGCAGACTCGCTCTTAAACCTTCCATGCAACATCTGAATGGTGGTCATCCCCAGTAATTTGGCAATCCGTAATTCATCCCGTGCCCTGTCACCCACCATAACGGCCTCTTTTGGATCGATATTATGCCGCCCGATAAGGTCACGAATGCAATCTTCCATTAGAAGGCCGATTTCCTGATCGTTAATTACAATTTCATCAAAGTAGGGTCTTAATCCAAGAATATTTATCTTTTTTTCCTGTCGTTCATGGACACCTACGGTCAGCAGAAAAAGTTTATAGCCTCTATCCCTCAGTTCCTTCAGGGTAGGAATGACATCAGGAAATGGTTTAATCTCGGAAACTTCACTACTATTGTATGCCTTGTAGGCAATGTTGACTAATTTATTATCTGCATGATATCTATTCACGATCTCATTAAATACGAGATAGTATGGACCATGCCTGTCAGTAAGTTCCTTTTGTAACTGATAGACCTCTTCTTCGGTGCACGGCAGTCCTGCTTCAACCATTGCCTTTGCAGCACGCCGCCTGGATGCATCAATAAGTGAACCAGTACAATCGTACAATGTGTCGTCCAGATCAAAGATCACAGCCTTTATTTTCATATACAATGCCCTCAAATGAGTAAATACTTTAATACTATTCAGCTAATTTTTAATTAGGCCTTCATCAACTTTTTCATAACACTAAGGTAGGAGCCGTCTCCTGACGGCGACCAGCAATTCACAACGGCATGCAAGCTCCACCGGTCGCCAACGGGAGTGCCCGGTCGCCAACAGGAGTTGGCTCCTATAAAAAAATTCGAAATTCTTTTTATAATGCCGTTTATTGTACATTTTATTTTGAATCATTCAATTATTTATATATTGCTAATTTACAAGGGTTATGGTAGCGTTGTCGACGACAATATAAGTAGGGTGCGTCCTACGCACTAATTCCCTTCTCACTTTATTTACCAGCAAGTGGGCTTGTCGTATTGGTTCGGGGATACGATATCCACGACACGTTTTCAAAGCGATACGGATGGCAAACGTCAGGTTTGTTTTGTGACCGGGAGACACAAAGATAGGGTTTGTATTTATTTTTGTCCTCAATACAGCTCCAACGATTTTATTCTTATAGAAAAGTTTCGAATATTCACCGACAACATTTTTGACACAATCGTATTCACCCACCAACCGACTTTTCGCGCATCCAATGGAGGGTTTATCGAGAATCAGCCCCATGTGCGACGCCAAGCCAAAATAACGGGGATGAGCAATTCCCTGCCCATCAAAAAGGATGACGTCAGGATTGTTTTTTAGTTTTTTAAATGCCTTAAGCAGGATGGGCGCTTCACGAAAAGAAAGGAGACCAGGAATATAGGGGAATCTCGCCTTGCCCACAACCGTACTTTCCTCAATCTTCTCTAAACGTTTACCAAATGTAAATACAACTACACCAGCAAAAAATCGATCACTGTGTTTGTCGTAAGAAACATCAGCACCAGCTATGGTACGAATTCTTCCCGTAGGCTTTTTGAAGATTAATAAGTCTCTTAAAGTCTCCTGAATCTGAACGGCCTTTTTGTAGTCAACCCGCCATGGATGTAATCGGTTAAATTTCACCTGAAAACGCCTGCCTGGCCAATCCAGAAAGAAAAAGATTTCGGATTTACGATTTCGGATTTGTGATTTGCAAGTGCAAGAAGGACTTCAAAATAAATCATAAATTGTAATTTTTACCTACATGACAAAAATAATACAATATTAAACCATGTATTGTTACGGTGCTTCCAACTCCTCAATCTTAGGCAAATCTTTAATATCCTTTAACCCAAAGTATTCAAGAAACTTTTTTGTGGTGCCGTAGAGTAGCGGGTGTCCTAGTGATTCGTCCCTTCCCACAACTTTAACGAGGCCTTTTTCCATGAGCAGTCTGATAATTTGACCTGATTGAACCCCGCGGATGGCTTCCAGATTTGCCCGCAAAATTGGCTGTTTGTAAGCGATTATAGCAAGTGTCTCAAGGGCTGCCTGTGAAAGCTTCGTTTCTCCTGATTTCTTTCGCAACTTCGCTATCCACTCATAATATTCAGGCCTAGTAAATAATTGATAGCCGCCGGCGACTTCTTCAATCTGGAATGACCTGCCCTGCACATCATAATCGTTCTTTAATTGTGTAATGGCTTCCTGAATTTGAGCGCTGTCAACACCTTCGATAATGTCTGTGAGTTTACGGAGGGTAATGGGTTCTTCGGCTGCAAATATTAAGGATTCAACGATGGGTTTGATTTCTTCGATTTTTTTCATAATACAACGATACCGTTTTAATCAGGCATTCGCCAGCCTTGGATAGGAGCCGTCTCCTGACAGCGACCGGCAATTCACAACGGCTTGCAAGCTACACCAGTCTCCCACAGGAGTTGGCCACTGACAGCAACCAGCAGTGTCAAAGCGGTGTGCAAGCGTCCGGTCGCCAACGGGAGTTGGCCACTACCAAAAAAACTCGAAATTCTTTTTTATAACGCCGTTTATTGTATATTTTATTTTGAATCATTCAATTATTTATATATTGCTAATTTACACGGGTTACGGTAGCGTTGTCGGCGACAATAATAAGTAGGGTGCGTCCTGCGCACCATCCATACGTTGAATTGTCTCTACAATGGCCAAAGTTTACACACCCCTGTATCCCCTCTTCCTAAAGGAGAATCACAAAAGTTTGAAATTCCTTAACATGAACGTAAGAAACTACTTAATTTCCCAGGCGGAGGTTTGAACAATACCCTTTATTTTATCAATGGCATTCTGCACGGCATTAATTACCGCCTTGGTAGATATGGTAGCGCCTGTAATGGCCGTGATCTTTTCTTCATCTTTCACCTTCGATACGACCAGTTGGTTGTAAGTCTTATTTTTAAATTGTTCCTGAAACCAGGGAAGGGTTTTTTTCGTTTTTTTTAACAACCCGAATTTTTTTACTCTTTCAGGCTGCCTAAGGGGTGATATTTCCCAGGGTTCGTCACTATCCCAATCGATAGATTTCGACTCCTTACCGTAAATCACACTCCACAATGTGCTGGTACTTTCAACCTCGGTCATCTTTGTACCAAGCCCCGGCGTCTCATTCTGTGCAAGGATATTGATCCCGATAATCTTTTCAAGATGGGGATCGATTCCCACCATGACCTTTATTTTACTTGAATACCCTTGGGCCTCTCCACATGCTGCATAACCAATAAGCTGGCCTGCTTTGTTTAAACCCTTATAGACACGGTCTTGTTCAGCTATCGCTGGTGGTGTAATTTCTTCCGGAGAGCCTTCCAAACCAGGTAACACCACGTACAACGCCTCTGTGCGTACTGCAGCCTCTCTCCTTTTGATCGTATCCCTTGTAAGTAAAAAAGTCGATGACACTCCCAGTGAAGCCAAAAGAGAAACGATTGTCAGGGTGATCGTGTATTGTGCCTTCTTTTGCATATTAAACCCTTTTCACCCGGGTCCCATAGAGTCGGGGTTTCGTAAATCGATCAATAAGAGGCGTTGCCGTGTTCATGAGCAATATGGAATAGCATACCCCTTCCGGATAACCGGAATAAAAACGGATCAGTGACGTTAGCACACCGGTACCAACTGCAAAGATGATAAGTCCCCGTTTTGTTAAAGGGGACGTCACCATATCGGTAGCCATAAAGAATGCACCCAGAAATAACCCCCCTGCAAAGATATGATAAAATGGATTGTTAGCCCATGGGGTTACTATCCGTGGTGGTAAAATTAAGACCATGACAAAGACCGTTGCTATATACCACACAGGGACATACCACTTGATGTACCGCCTATAAATCAAATAAGCACCACCCAGTAATAATGCGATCACAGAGGTTTCCCCAATACAACCGGGAACGTTTCCCATCAACAACTGAGTAAGACGATATGTTTCTGCCCCCGCTTCCTTTGCCAGCGGCGTTGCCCTTGTAATGGCATCTACCAGCTTACCTTCAGGATCGACCCTGGTGATACTATGGACAAGATTGCCCATTCCGTGCTGCAACACACGCCAATCCGAGTTGATAACGGCAGGATAAGCCACCTGCAAAAATGCGCGTGCTGCCAGAGCAGGGTTCCAGATATTGTTTCCTAAACCACCAAAGGCATGCTTTACAATGGCAATCGCAAAGAAAGACCCCACAACAGGGACATACCAGGGAACGCTCGGAGGCAATGTGTACGCCAACAGCATCCCAGTAACAACAGCGCTGCCATCTTTGACAGTATTCAAGACTGGTTGTTTTCGTAACAGCAAAATGAATATTTCAGCAACAACAGCAGCGATACAGCTTAAAAAGACAACGTAGAGGCAGTAATATCCAAAGGTAAAAATGCCGGCAATCCCGGCGGGAATCAGAGAAAGTACCACAGCCCACATAATCGTGGGAATACTCTCCATATCCCGAATATGAGGGGATGTGCTGACTATTAAAACGTTATTATTTTGCGTTTGATTTGACATTATTTTTCTGTCTTACGTTTCATAAATATTATCATGTGTTGAAGTTTTTTGAACTTTTTATCAAGATCCTCTTTAATAGCGACTTAATTTTAATTAAATCATCAGGGTTTGATAGTCAATAGCATACGTATATTTACTTTACCATTATACACTGTGCTTCCCCTGTTTAATTACCATCTCTGCTTTTACCTTCTGTTTGGCAATCTCGGCTTTTGCAAATTTAATAAGATGAACAATTGGTCTTTTCGCCGGGCAGATATAACTGCAACATCCGCATTCCTTGCACTCCATAACGTTATTTTCCAGCGCCAGGCCAAACTCTTTTGCTTCACAAAGGATACTCAACTCACTGGGATTAAGTCCATAAGGACAGCTATCGATACAACGCCCGCATCGGATGCACGCATGGGATTCCCACCTTTGAGCGCCTCTTAATACGAGAACGCCGCCCGTTCCTTTGATAGTAACGGCTGTGTCTATATTCCCCTGTGCAATACCCATCATGGGACCACCAAAGATAATCTTATTGACATCTTCTGTAATCTTTGCTTCTTCTAACAATTGTCTTACCGGGGTCCCCAAACGCACCCAAAAATTTTGCGGATTTTCTACCCCGTTTCCTGTAACAGTAACCAATCTTTCGATTAATGGCCTTCTGAATTTCACCGCCTCATACACAGCAAAGGCCGTTCCTACATTGATTACAATAGCGCCTACCTCTAAAGGCAATTGTGTCGGTTTAAATTCCCTGTTCAATAATGCCTTAATAAGCTGGTGTTCCGCCCCCTGTGGATACTTTACCTCCATAAGGTCTACTTTTATATGGGTCTCATTTGATAAAATATCTTTGAAAAGCGTGTAAACATCGACTTTATTTGCCTCTATGCCGATATGTGCCTTTTTACATCCTACACACTTCATGACCAATTTCAAACCCTGGATAATTTCATGGGGTTTATCGAGCATAAGCCGATAATCACAGGTAAGATACGGTTCGCATTCTGCGCCGTTCATAACAATCGTATCGATTGTTTTATCTTTGGGTGGAGTGAGTTTTACATGGGTAGGAAAAGTTGCACCGCCCAGACCTACAATACCTGCCGACTGGATGCGCTGTCTGATCTCATCTGGGGTGATGAGATCGACATCAGAAGCCACATTCACACCTTCGATCCAGGAATCCTCCCCGGAATTTTCTATAATTACAGCCGGTGACTTCACCCCTGTGATGGGGTGTGGCCAGGGTACGACATCCATGACTTTACCAGAAATAGAGGCGTGCACGTTTGCAGAAATGAAACCCTGCGCATCGCCGATCAACTGCCCTTTCTTGACAATATCCCCCTTTTTAACAATAGGTTTAGCGGGGGCGCCGATGTGCTGGCTCATGAATAAATACACAGCCTTGGGGAGTGGAATGGATACTGCTTTCTTATCATGGGTAAGGGCCTTCCCGTCCTCGACTGGGTTTATACCACCGACAAATGTTTTTAATTTTGATTTAACAAGGGTTATCATGAGCTCAGCAGTTATCTCAATGCACGATCAATCTGGCGTACAGCCTGTTTAAGGCGCAATTCATTCTCTACAATTGCCAACCTCAAATATCCCTCACCATGTTCTCCAAAGGCTGCTCCAGGGGCAACGGCAACCTCGGCCTCGTTAATGAGTTTATAGGCAAAATCCACCGAACCCATCGATCGCCATTTTTCAGGGATAGGTGCCCACACAAACATAGATGCCTTTGGTTTTTTGACGTTCCATCCGATGCGATTCAGTCCGTCACAAAGGACATCCCTTCGGTTCTGATAAATTTGTGCCTGCTCTTTTGTATATTTATTACATTCCCGGAGTGCGATGATTGAGGCAATTTGTACGGGCTGAAAAATACCGTAATCATAATATCCCTTAACTTTTGCCAGAGTATTGACAATCTCCTTGTTTCCCACGCAAAACCCCAGCCTCCAGCCAGCCATGTTAAATGATTTGGACATGGTATTAAATTCCACACCTATCTCTTTGGCACCTTTAACCTGTAAGAAACTCGGCGGCTTGTATCCATCAAATGCGATTCCGCAATAGGCAAAATCGTGGACGACAATAATGTTATGTTTCCTCGCAAAGGCTACAATCTCTTCAAAGAAACTTAATTCGATGGTGGCAGCAGTGGGGTTATGGGGAAAATTTAAAATAAGCATCTTGGGCCGGGGGATAATGCTTTTGGCCGTATTGATCAGGTTTGGCAAAAACTTCTCGTCTTCTGTGAGTGGCACACTGATGACATTGCCACCAGCCAGATTTACAGCATGGATATGGATAGGAAAGGCGGGATTAGGCACCACAACGGTATCACCCGTTTCCAACAACCCCAAACACAGGTGAGATATCCCTTCTTTTGACCCAATAGTGCAAATCACTTCTTCCGGATCAAGGGATACGTTGAACTGCTTTTCATAATATTTGGCAACCTCGCGCCTGAGGTTGAATATGCCGTTGGCCGAGACGGTATATCTGTGGTTCCTTGGGTCCTGTACGGCCTCGCATAATTTCTGAATGATTGGTTGGGGTGTAGGGTCATTCGGATTCCCCATGCCCAGGTCAATTACGTCAATATTATTGCGCCGTTTTTCGTATTTTAAGGCATTTAATCGTCCAAATAGATAAGGAGGTAACTGCTTAACTCTATTGGCGACATTAATCACAAACTCTTCAGGCATTGGATACTTTTCTATAAAATCAATATTGCTTAGTTATTAAAGAACCTTCTAAATTTAGGAATCATGAAATAAATAACGACTGTTTGAAATTCAATCACTAACCAAATTTTTCGTAATCGATGCATTTTCTATCAAACTAATGAGCCAGGGACCTATTCTTTCTTTGTAATGTTGATTTCTCACAATCTTTTCCAATTCTCCCTTGACCGTTTTGAAACTCTTACTACTGGCCGGTTTCCTGTCAAGGATTTTAATAATATGGTAGCCATAGTCTGTTTTGATGATATCACTGAGTTCGCCAACCTTTAAGCGTGCTACTTCTGCACCCAAAGTGTCTTTTGGACTAAAAGGCTGCATCTTCCCACCCCTAGCGGCAGAGGCGCGATCGACAGATTCGTTTCTTGCAAGGGTGGCAAAATCAGCGCCAGATTTTAACTTTTTGAGCGCTTCTTCCGCCTCCCTGCGGGTTTTATAGACGATCTGGCTGGCCTCAATCTTTTCTCCGTACTCTTCCTCGTATGCCCTCTGCAGTTCTTCGTCTGTTACGGTAATTGTCTTCGCCATAAGCTTTTCGGCAAGAAGTTCAACCTCCGCTTGTTTTCGCATTTTTTTGGACAGTTTTTCTTCAAGTTGCGTAATGTTGCTACCGATCTTGATTAACTCTTTGTCAAGGTCTGCCTTGTCTTTTATCCGATACGCACGCATTAAGCCGTCAATTTCACTGTTAACGAGGGTCTTTAACTTCTGCTCCACCTCGCTGCTTGTGACTCTAACCCCCTCTTTTTCCGCCATTTGATAGATCAACGTTCTTCGGATAAGCACATCTAACGCATCCTCTCCATACGTATCAATCAACAGGTTATAAAGCTCTTGCCTAGTAATCTTTTGACCATTTACAATTGCCACAATATTTTTATCGGTAATAATCTGCGGTTCGCTCTTCGTAGATTTGGCAGCGTTCGTTACCTCTCCAAAGCTCGTTTGGGTAGAAAACATACCTGCAGAAAACGCCAAAGAAAAAAGGGTAACAATTACACGGATTTTCATAGTCGTAAGCATCGTAAATAAAAGAGGGTTATAGTAGTGAATATAAAAAATGTATAAAATTGATTTTGGATTATATCACAGTTAAAATTAGGGTGTCAATGTTTTTGTAACAGCTTACGGCAGAGACGCAAAGGGCGCCTTCCCCCCCATGACCCCATTCAGTGGGAAGGAAGAGAAAAAAACATTATAGGAGATTATCCTTTCCAACAAAGTTGCAAAGTTTTTCAGAAATTCTCATCCCTTATTTTCTAAAAATAATACCTCTGCGAGCTTTGCGTCTTTGCGGTGAACTATTACAGGAGGAGAGATATTAAATGACTGCGATTATACTGGCAGGCGGCAAAAGCCGCAGAATGGGTCTTAATAAGGCATTCCTTAAGTACGGAGATAAAACATTCATCGAACATCAAATAGCAAGACTGAATAAAATTTTCGATGAAATTATTCTATCCGCAAACGATGCCAGTATCTATGCCCATTTGAACTTACCCATTGTATCCGATGTAATGCCAGAGAGAGGGCCATTGGGTGGCATTTGTGCGGGCCTCGTACGCTCTACGAGCTTTCACGCCTTTGTAATAGCCTGTGATATGCCCTTTATCCATGAGAAGATAATCCTCTATCTCAAAGAGCAGATTGATGGCTATGATGTGGTCGTACCACGGACGATTCGAGGGCTGGAACCGCTGCATGCCTTTTATTCCAAGAATTGCATACAGCCGATGTATCGGTGTCTAAATGAAGGGAGACTGCGAATCATCGATTTTTTTTCAGAAGTGAAGGTAAAAATTGTCGATGAACAGGAATTCAAGGAACTGGACGTATCCACACAGCCCCTTATCAATCTGAATACCCCGGAAGAGTACAATAAATACTGCGACCATAAGGTACCCAATCGAAGGGAATCATGAACATATTGCCTGATTTGTTCATACAGAACATTGGCCAATTGGTGACCGTTGCAGGCGCATCCCAAATGCCTAAAACATTCCATGGAATGAATGAACTCGGGATTATCGAGGATGGTGCCGTTGTCATAAGAAATGGAAATTTTATTGATATTGGCACGACCAGAAGACTGAAAAAAAAGTATCACAGTAAAGACACAAAAATCATTGATGCTGCAGGAAAAGTTGTTTTGCCCGGCTTTGTGGATTGTCATACTCACGCCATTTTTGGTGGTGACCGTACGGGAGAGTTCGTCCAGCGTATTCAAGGTGAAACCTACCTGGAAATTCTTAAAAAAGGGGGAGGCATATTAAGTACCGTTGAAAATACCCGTAAACTAACAATCCGGAACCTTGCTGAACTGTCGAGAAAACACCTCGATACCATGCTCCTAAATGGCACAACTACTGTGGAAATTAAAAGTGGATACGGACTCGATATGAAAAACGAACTAAAAATCCTCAAGACCATACACCATTTGCAAAAAGCACATCCTATGGATATTGTAGCCACGTTTCTCGGCGCCCATGTGATTCCACTGGAATATAAATGTGACCCCGATGCCTATGTTGATTTAGTATGCACTATGTTGCCAAAGGTAAAACCTTATGCGGCCTTTTGCGATGTCTTTTGTGACGAAGGGGCTTTTAGTACAGAACAATCAGAAAGAATTCTCAAAACAGCGAAGGCGTTAGGTTTTCGGGTAAAGATGCATACCAATGAATTTAAAGATATCGATGGTGTGTCGTTGGCTATTCAGCAGAATGTAATATCAGCAGACCATCTTGACAATATCAAACAGCGTGATATAGTAAGATTAAAAAAGAGTAATATTATTTGTGTTTTATTGCCTGGCGTACCATTCTTTCTGATGAAAGATACTTATGCGCCTGCTAGAAAAATGATAGAAAATGGGGTGCCAGTTGCATTAGCAACAGATTTTAATCCCGGTACATGCCCAAGTGAAAATATGCAAATGATAATCACCCTGGCATGTCTCAAAATGGGTATGACACCGGCTCAAGCAATTAATGCTGCCACGATAAATGCAGCGCATGCTATCGGGGTGGCGCATCGTTTTGGAAGTATAGAAGTAGGTAAACAGGCGGACATGATCATTCTTGATATCACGGATTATAACCAATTACCTTATTACTTTGGTATAAATCATGTAAAAACGACAATAAAAAAAGGTAAGGTAGTTGTGGAGGATAATCGGTTAATGGTTAATACTAATAAGGCCTTCGGCAACTTTTTTTGGAACACGAAGGTAGGAACCGTCTCCTGACGGCGATTGGCAATGCACAACGACCTGCATGCGCCCGCACGCCAACTGGAGTCGGCTCCTACCATTGAAATTCCTAACATTAAATTATGAAACATTCATTTTTCATGGCAAAAGGAGGTCATTTATGAGAATGAAATGCGATATGAAGGTTTGGATGTCAATCTTGGTTCTTTTCATATGGACTTTTTTATCAAGTGGAACTTCTAATGGCCTAGCCGATGAAAAGAAAAAAACGGAGCAGGTAGTCCATGGTGTAACAATCGTATCCCTGGATGCACCCTTACGAGCCATTATCGGAAGAAAAGTTAATATTGAAATCGTTATTGGGAATGAAAGGGCAACAAAGGTAACAACGATATTGACGGTAACATGCCCTACAACAGGACAACAAATTGGCAGGGAGGCTGAAACGTTGGAAGGCTTGACTTCTCAGAAAATCATATATACATGGAACACCGAAGGATTAAAAGAAGGAACTTATGTCATACGCGCAGAATTAGAGAAGGTGCCCGATGAGACCGTTATCGATGATAATGTAAGACAGATAGAAGTTCTTTTACAGCGTTAGATATTTTGTAAATTATATGTTTTCCCGGCTTATCAACCAAATAGAGGCAGATACTTAAAATTAATCCGCCACTTTTCTTGATGTAGAGCGAAGAGGCTCTTTGCTCTACAACCACGGTTTTGAAAATTCCTTAACAATCAAATTGAGATGCAGGTATTCCTAATTGTTTTGCCCCTTCAATCGTTCGTATTCAGCAAATTCTCTATTGGCATCCGATAGCATTCCCTTCTTTTTATAAGCAAGGCCAAGGTTGTAATGTACATTGGCCAGGTTAGGTTCAATGGCTGCAACTTTCTGAAATTCCCTGATCGCCTGGTCATACATACCTTTCTTGCCGTATTCAATCCCCTTCGCGTTAATCTTTTTAATATCTAATTCATCGATCGTTTCTTCTTTTTGTCCTTCGGGTGCCTTTATTTCGGACACTACCGGCGGATAGGATTGTACAGGAGGCGAACCCTCTTTCTTTGCTGTACTGGATACCTTTTTACCAGATACCGTTTTGGCCGTAGTCTTTGGCTTGGCACTGGTTTTCTTTTGTGTCGTCTTTGTAACTGTCTTTTTTTGGGCTACTGTTTTCGGTTTTTTAGAAGTTTTAGCCACATTAACCTTACTGGACAATTTCTTATAAGCAACTTCCAAGGATGCGGCCTTCTTCTTTAGTTTGGCATGCTCTTTTTCCAATGTAGATTGTTTTACCTTCATTTGGGCATATGCCTTGTTCAACTTATCCTTCTCAGATGCAAGCATATTGACCCGTCCTTCAAGGTTTTGATTCATGGCCTCAAGATTATCGGATTTTTGTTCCAATCCACTAATACTTTGGCTTAGATCAGTTTTAAAACGACTAAATCCACTCTTCTGAAACCTTGCTTCATATTTCTCATACTTATATGAATTTTCCAAACCAAGGGCAATTTTGCTATTTACTGCCAATATGAACAATACCAGAAGAACTGGTAATTCAACATATGTAAGTTTAGGCAATTTTCCCATTGTCGTTATTTTCTTCCCCCCTGAAATAAGATGGAAGGCGAAGATTTTGTGTCTATTTGAGGATATATAACACCTACAAAAAGATTTTGCAAGCAATTTCAACCATTTTTGCAAAAATTTTTATCATGTATATGCATCACAGAGTCAGCAGTATAAACTAAAAAAGCCGCAGTATTTTTTACATTGACTTGTTTTGTGCTTATTATGTACAATTATGGTGTGCTTATTTCTACTACCACTTAAGGAGTATAAGTAGATGAAAAACAAAAAAACGAAGAAGAGCATTTGTTTTGGATGTAATTATGCAATTGTTTTGGATGGCAAAGATGTCTTTTGTAACATCCTCATGCGTGATGTGGCTTACAAGTCTTGCACGGCCTTTGAACGAAATTGGCAGATAGACGACATTGTCCCGGAAAAGACAAAGGAGCGAAAAAAGGGACACTAAAAATTTGTGTAATTCACACGTTATATTCAAACACAAAACGGGATAATATAAATTGTATATTATCCCGTTTTTGCTTTATGGAATCTTTTCAAAAATTGTAAGGTACTCTTTTGCGAGCAGAAGGCGCATTGATGAGGGTTTGGCAAATGATTCTCTTTATAGTGGAATATTCAACTTTCCGGAAATCTTTTGCAAGTGTCTTTTCTGTTCCGCGCTTGGATCAGAAACACGGATCTCACAATTCCCACTAAAACTTATCTTTATGTAAGTATCTTTAATGTAGGCCATGCCTGAAATATGATTTACCAATAATTCTACGGTCTGATTCCTCTCGACATCGGTCGCAAAAAAACAATCATCTAAACCCAATGCATCACGTACAGTTTCCCCATTTTTTTTCAAAATTCTTTCAACGATCTGAGTCATGGCGTTTTGATCAAATTCCAATCTAACCTGACCAAGATTTCCCCCTCCTGCATCATGATCCTGGGGGGAGGTTTTTACCTCAAAACATTTCTCATCCAGAGGATCGCCACATTCCGTTATCTCTGCGCCAAACTCAAATTTGAAGGTTCCCTTAAAAGTGACACCTTCATAACTGGAATCACCAGGACCCGACGGGGCGTTCCCTTTTTTATTAAACCCTTCTTCATTCATTGTAACGACTGCAGTCCCACATATCTCTTCTTTAATCTCCTTTTTCCCTATTCTTAATTTGAATAGTACCGGAAAAATCATACGTTGCTTCTGCAAAGCAATGGTGTATAGAACTAAAAGCGATTAAGGACAAAAATACAAAAATGCCTGTAAGATATTTCTTCATACACCCTTCCTGATAGTATGCATACTTGCTCAAGTAGAGACAAAAAAGGCAAGAATAATTACGTTTAATTATATATAGTATTATCGGTAAAAACTGCAGATTTTTATAAAAAATTTTCCGCCAGAGGGAAAAATGTGGATCTCGAAATTGATGATTTTACCGTTCTTTGAATAACACGGCCTCAATTTTTATTGACTAATTTTCATCATATGCTATAATTTCCCATTATTGCATTAGTGGTGGGTAGCGCAAGAAACGTCACGATCTTTTTAATATCCAATTGTTAAGCCAAGCCTTCCGACTGTATCGCCTTCAAAAGCACGCGTGATGCATGAACGGGTATAGAGTACCTTTAGATGTGTTATTTTGCAATTTAATTCATGGAGAAGAATAATGAAAGAAGAATTTGCTCAATTTAAAAAGCTCCTCCTTTCTTTAAGAGAAAGGCTCGTCGGGAAAGTAGATTCTATGCAAGGGGAGGCATTAAAAAGATCCAGACAAGATGCATCGGGTGATTTGTCAAACGTTCCGATACATATGGCAGATGTGGGTACTGACAATTATGAAAGGGACCTTATGATTGAACTCATCCAGAGCGGAGAAGAAAGCCTGCGTAACATCGATGCTGCTTTGGAAAAAATCGAAGAAGGTACTTTTGGTATTTGCGAATTATGCGGGAAAAAGATAAACAAAGAGAGACTGAAGGCAGTACCATATGCAAGACTCTGTATAGATTGTCAACGGGAAGAGGAGACGACGGCATTTTAAAATGATTTTATGAAAAACACTGCTACATTTGTTATTGCTGCTATGGGTGGTGTTATTGCGGACATCGTAACAAAATGGGTTGTATTCTCAAAATTAAATGAATTTGAAAAGATAAATGTAATCCCTGGATTAATCAATATATTGCAAAGCAGGAATGAAGGCGTTGTTTTTGGGCTGTTTCCTGGCAAAACCAACGCCTTTATTATTTTTTCAACCATAGCAATTGCAATTATTATCTATATTTATATTAAATCTGATAAGTCACTTTTTGTATCAAACGTTGCTTTAGGCCTTATTCTGGCAGGTGCAGCAGGAAATCTCTGGGATAGGATATGGTATGGATATGTAAGGGACTTTATAGATTTGCATATTGGAAATAAATACCATTGGCCTACTTTTAATATCGCCGATAGTCTGATTTGCATTGGCATATCTGTTATGGTTTTTGCCTCATTCTCTGCCCCAAAACCAAAAGAAGCGGTCTAAAAACCGTTTCTCGTAAGGTCACGATACCTTTTTAACAAGTCAAGAGTAACCCTTCCGGGCTTGCCCGTACCGATTACTCGCCCATCAATTTTCACAACAGGAATGATTTCCGCTGCTGTCCCTGTTAGGAAACATTCATCGGCAATGTATAAATCATATCGAGTCATTAATTCCTCCTTGACCTGAATTCCCATCTTGGCAGCCAATTCCATTACGACGTTTCTGGTGATGCCTATTAGTATTCCTGCACTTGCTGGGGGCGTTAAAAGGGCATTGTCTTTAAAAATAAAGATATTGTCACCAGCGCATTCCGCTACATAACCATCTTTATTGAGCATTAATGCTTCCCCGGCACCGGCTTGTATTGATTCAATCTTTGCCAGGATATTATTCAGGTAATTGAGAGATTTGATCTTGGGATCAAGGGCAGAAAAATGGTTCCTGATCGTGGAAACGGTTACGATGTCGAGTCCCCTTTCATACAGTGCTTTTGGATAAAGCTCAATCGTATCCGTAATAATGATCACCTGAGGCGTTGAACACTTGTTGGGGTCTAATCCGAGTTTTCCTACCCCTCTGGTAACAACCAGCCGGATATATGAATCTATCTGGTTATTGGCCTCCATTGTTTTTTTAATAGCATCTGCCATTTCAGTCTTTGTCATGGGTATCTTGAGAGCAATGGCCGTCGCAGAGTTATAAAGTCTATCCAGGTGTTGTTCCAGCGTAAATATCTTTCCATTATAGGCACGTATTCCTTCAAACACCCCGTCCCCATAAAGCAACCCATGGTCAAAAACCGATATTTTGGCTTCTTCTTGAGGAATTATCTGGCCATTTATATAAATCTTCAATCCCATTGCTGTAACTTTTACTCCTTTCTCTTCCCTCTATACTAGAATGCATCCATCAACAATTCTTACAACTCGTCCGGCATGTTTGGCTATTTCTTCATCATGTGTAACGATCACGACCGTTTGGTTCAAGGTTTTGTTCAGATCCCAGATTAATTCCCGGATTTCATGACCTGTCTTTGTATCAAGGTTACCCGTAGGCTCATCACATAACAATAATTCGGGGTTATTAATCAGTGCCCGGATGATAGCAACACGCTGTCTTTCACCACCAGAGAGTTGCGAAGGTTTGTGCGTCAGGCGATCTCCCAGGCCAACCCTCTCTAACAACGAAGTTGCCCGAACTTTGTAGTTTTTATTTACAGCCCTCCAGTTTGAGAATCCACTTCCAATTAAGCCTGGCAACAAAACATTTTCTAAGGCGGTAAAATCAGGCAAGAGATGGTAAAACTGGAAAACAAAACCGAAAATACGATTGCGCATGTCCGCCTGTTTCTTCGCACTTAACCGAGTCAAATCTATTCCTTTGTATATTACAGAACCGGCGGTTGGCGTATCCAAAATCCCCAGGATATGCAACAACGTACTTTTCCCGGCCCCAGAAGCACCCACAATCGCAACAATCTCACCCTTTTGAATAGATAAGTTAATTCCCCGCAGGACAGGTACTGTGCGTTCACCATTCGCGTATTCTTTGAATAAATCTACAGCCTGTAATAGGCTATTACTGTTTATATTTTGAGAGACCATATTATCATACAATGAACGATGTCTTTAAAATTGCAGGTTGAAACTATATCATACCTGTAAGTATTAGTCAATTATTAATTTAACGCTATACTACGCCGACAAATCGATGCCTCGGTTGGCCAAAGTATCGGCAATGACATTTTCCTCCCTGCAGACATGTTGAATCTTCCACGCAGGTAGTTTACTCAAGAGTTTCATAAGGTCATTATAGAGGGGCAGGATGTTTGGGCTTTTTACCCGGTATTCGCCGTTAAGTTGTCTTACCAAAAGTTCGCTATCAGTTTTAAAAATCACTTTTTTTGCATGGTAGGCAATGGCCTTTTGAGCCGCAAGCATCATGGCGTGATATTCAGCAACATTATTTGTGGACTCCCCGATGAACATACACACCTCCTCAATAAGGTGATAATCCTTATTAAAGATAGCAACACCAATACCAGCCTTACCAGGATTTCCCCTCGATGCCCCATCGGTATGGATAATAAGTTCGCTTATGCCTTTTTGCCTTTGCTGCGGAATGTCTCGGCGTGACAAGCTGCTATCGATTGGTTCTTTTACCTTTTCCGTTTTTAACATTTCCTGAAAAAGCGCATCAACCATTTCTTTGGTAACGGAGGGATTTTCCTTGATCAACTTTTCTGTATCGAGATATTTCGATATCAGTATCACCAATTCCTGGAACGACATATTCCCCATAGTATAACAACTCCCTTACAAGGCTGGTTCAATCTTGCAGACTTCGTCGTGAGC
>JBKBTA010000041.1:0-18631 GCA_046291035.1 Candidatus Brocadia sp. | reverse complement strand
CAGCGGGCGGTCGGCACGTCGCGCCAGTGGTTGAAGGTGGTGGTCGTCATGGGTGGTCTCCGCACATAAAAAACCCGCCGAACGGCGGGTTGGTGGGTTGAGGATCGGATTTGATTATCTCCATATTTATATAAATGGCATTGTTGAGGAGGTCTATCTTTAGTATGGAAAGTTTAAACCAAAAAATTAAGCAGCTTGTACAAAAAGGCAAAGAGAAGGGCTATTTAACCTATGAAGAACTGAACGATATGTTGCCCGACGATGCCGATATTTCTCCCGAAAAGATTGATGATATCTTAATGATGCTGGATGAGTTGGGAATTGATTTGATCGATGAAACAGAGATTGAAAATCGTGATGTTGTTGAGGCAGAAGAGGGGGAGACGTATCCGGAAGTCGACCTGGAGTTTGGCGAAGTTCCAACCATTACGGAAAAGATAGATGACCCTGTCCGTATGTATCTCACGCAGATGGGAGAAATTCCTTTACTCACACGAGACGAAGAGATCATGCTGGCTAAAAAAATAGAGATTACGAGAAAGAGATTTTTAAAGAAAGTATTGCATTCCGACCTCTCGCTGGCAACCTGTTTAAGGATATTAGAGGATGTTAACAACGGGGAACTCTCGTTTGATAGGACCCTGAAGGTAAATGCGATGGTCGATAACTGCAAGGACGAGATTCTGGAGCAATTCCCCAGGAGTGCCAAAATCCTCAAATCCCTGCTACAAAAAAATAAGGAAGATTACCAGCGCGCCAAACGGAAGCAGACCTCTGAGAAAGAAAGAATAAAGCTGCTTCGGGCTATCAGAAATAGAAGGCGAAAGGGCATAGACCTGCTCGAAGAAATCAATATCCGTACGAAACGCATACAGCCCATGATGAAAAAACTTCAAGAGATCGTTCTTGAAATGGAAACTTTAGAAAAACGGATGATGGAATGCAAACAGCGTTCTAAATCCAATGGTCAGTATAAAGACCTGGAATCTCAATATGCAAAGCTGGAAGAGTTAGTATTAGAATCTTCTAAGAGTTTAAAACAACGCGTAGAATCCGTCGAAAATATTTATAAAGAACACGAGGCTGCAAAGAGAAAACTTTCCGGGGCAAATCTGCGGCTGGTCGTCAGCATTGCAAAAAAATACAGGAATCGCGGATTAAGTTTCCTCGACTTAATTCAGGAAGGCAACACGGGTCTTATGCGGGCAGTAGACAAATACGAATATCGCCGGGGATATAAATTCAGCACGTACGCCACGTGGTGGATACGCCAGGCAATTACCCGTTCCATTGCCGATCAAGCAAGAACGATACGTATCCCCGTACACATGATCGAGACCATGAGTAAGATCAGAAATGTTTCAAAGAAACTCCTTCAGGAAAAGGGTCGCGAACCCACAATAGAAGAAATTGCCAAAGAAGTAAAGATCACCGTGTCGGAGGCACGGCGAGTCCTCAAGATATCCCGGCATCAAATCTCACTGGACCGGCCAGTTGGCGAAAGCGAAGACAGTTCATTCGGTGATTTTATTGAGGACGAAAAGGCAGAATCTCCCGTATCTGCAGCAACACAGGAAATGTTGAAAGATAAAATTGAGAGTGTACTGGAAACGTTAACGTATCGCGAAAGAGAAATTATCAAGCTTCGATACGGTATCGGCGACGGTTATACCTATACCCTTGAAGAGGTTGGTAAGATATTTAAGGTCACAAGGGAAAGGGTAAGACAGATAGAGGCAAAGGCCGTGCGGAAATTGCAGCATCCGATCAGAAGCCGCAAACTGGAAGGATTCCTGGATGGAATTGGTGCGGATTGATGGTTACCGGTGTATTGTTTAATCTGATGCGCGTAAAACTCTTGGTCAAGAGGAAGCTATGAATGAACGGATAGAGGTACTACGGAGGTTGCAATCAATAGATACAAAGTTGAAAAAACTGGAAGGCGACAAGCTCTACAGGGGGTACGATGTTCAAAAGAAACAGAACCAAATCCAGCAAATGAAGGCAGAACTGGCAAAACTGGGCGAAGAGATAAAGTCTTTTCAGAAAAACGTCAGCAGTAAAGAGCTTGACTTAAAAAGCATAGAAGCAGAAATTAATAAATTACGACTCCAGATGAATATAGTCAAGACGAACAAAGAATACAGTGCAATAAGAGCCGAAATTGGAGGAAAGGAAGCCGACAAGTCCGTTCTGGAAGATGAAATCCTGGGTATGATGTCAAAGTATGAGGGAATACAACAGAGATACAAATCATTTGAAAAACAAATTGAACATGAAGAGGCGCAATTAAAGGAACTTCAGAAACATGTGGAAACAGACCTGAAGGCATTGGAGACAGAAACCAATGAACTGAAGAAAAAACGCGACAAATATGCATCCTTACTGGACAGCGACACCTTGCAACAGTATAATCGATTGGTAAGCCACAAAGATGCAGTTGCCGTAGTCAATGTTGTAAACAAGGTATGCCAGGGATGCTTTATGTCCGTAACAGCACAAACACTCAATCAGCTTATGTCAGGTAAAGATCTCACCTTTTGCCACAGTTGCGGCCGGATTTTATATTTGGACAGCGGCAACGAAGATCTGGAAGAGGATATAAAGTAGACAAGACGGTCGCCGGTTCCAACTCATCTTAGATAGAGAAGGAACGGGAGGAAAGTCCGAGCTCCAAAGGACACAGTGCTCCGTAACGCGGAGTCCCGGTGACGGGAAGGAAAGTGCAACAGAAAATATACCGTCCTGCCTTCCGGCGGGATAAGGGTGAAATGGCGGGGCCGTTTCCCTGTGTAAGACATGCAGGGACAAGTATCGGCTTAATGTAAGAGCCCACCGCTCCGGTGGTGACATCGGAGGCATGGCAAACCCCACTGGGAGAAAGGCTAAATAGGGAGGGATGAAGTGGTCCGCTTCGCGAGAACCTCTGGGTAAGCCGTTTGATCTCGCTGGCAACAGCGAGACTAGATAAATGACCGTTCACGACAGAACTCGGCTTATTGTCTACTTAAACAAAAATCCCCTCCGATAAAAAGTATAGTTATCGGAGGGGATTTTTCATTTTTGGATTATTATTTCTTTTTCCCCTTTTCCCCAGCCTTTTTCTTTTCAGGTTCTTCCATCTTCTTTTTTCCGCCCGGGTTATGTTTCGCACATGTCGTACACATACAATACCTCCTCCTTTAAAATACGGTTATTGTAATAAAATACGATTTTGTCGCTAATTATAATTCTTTATTCATTTTTTGCAAAGATTTTTTATATTTTAGTTTTTTTATGCAGAAGACGAGGATATATCAGATGCTCTTAATCAGAGCAGCATAGAATGAGAATGGAAAGATTGATGCAATACCTCTTACCAGACGACTTCCCAGTGCACGCAGAATAAACTGTGGGATGAATCGCCGCCGCCTTGGATGGTGAAGCAAGGACTGATACAGTAAAATCAGGAAAGTTTCGTAATTCTCCTGGAACATGATTTTGTTCGCTTTGTTGAAGAATCTAAATGTTTTCTCATTATAAGGCTCTATGAGGCCATCCTTGAGCGCCTTGTCATAGATCGGCGTTCCAGGGAAGAACGCCAGGCAAAATATGTTAACTCTTACGTGGGGTGGCAGGTTAACAAGGTATTGATAGGTCTGAATGATGTCATTTCTGGTTTCGTATGGATTATCAATGATAAAATCAAGGAGGAGATTGAGTCCGTGCGTTTTATAATAGGGCTCGATCTGCCGGACTACTTCCTTCGTCTTTGTTACCTCAATTTTACGGTCAAACACCTCGTCAATGATCCGCTGGCTCCCTGACTGTACTCCTAACTGAACAAGTTTCAAGCCTGCATCCAGAAGTATTTCCATTTTTTCCCTGCGAAAGGTATTTGCACTTACACAGATAACAAAAGGGAGTCCTACTTTTTTTCTATATTGTTCTGAGAAATCCTCTAACTGCTTTTTATCCCGGATGAGAAAGTCGTCGTCTCCAAAACACACAAACTGAAAAAAGTCAAAACGACTTATTGCATGTTCTAACTCATCGACAAAACGGCTAACACTTTGAAATCATATGGAGGAATGTCCATGCATAGTAACATACCGAATATTATTACAGTAAGAACACTTATACGGACATCCCCGGAACGTTATTAAAGTAAAGGTGGGAGACCCAAACGGGTAAAACACGTAGTGTTCCCTAAACCTTTCTTTTGTCATCGGCAGGAGCTTCTCATCCAGCAGATATCGATCGTTTAGGTCGTAGTCGTAGTAGGGAAGGCTATCCAGAACAGAAAACGGCGGCAAAACATTGTTTATTTTAAAAGATCCCTCTACATTGAAAGCCATGTTCGGTGTGTTTAAATAATCTGTACCTGCCTCCATCTTGTTTACGAGATCAACGATGACCATATCGCCCTCGGCAAAACAGACACCATCGGCGTAACGAAGGCTGAGTTCCGGCGCTGAAATGCAGTGAGGACCACCCCAGATTACTTTCATCCCAGGATATTTTTTGTGGACAAATTCAGAAACTTGTATTGCCCGATTTGCGAAACTGCTATAAACAGCGATCATAACCAGCTCAGTCTCTTTTATTATTTCGTGCAGCTGTTCAATCTCATCTTGTCTATATGGTAATTCTCTCTGCTTTGACAGCAGCACATTCTTTACCGAGTGACCGGCTTGCTTCAGGAGTGCTGAAATAAGGTGTGAACCATCACACGACAATCTCTTTGTTGTATTAATAAGAGTAATCTTCATGAACTGCCACAATCCGTATTTTCCATGGAATTCGCATTTGTAGTCAAGGTATATTTCGCAACAGTTGTGCCAGGAGATTTCAAAAATTTAATTAACCCTAAATCCTGCAAACAAGGCCTTTGCCTTGTTTGCAGGATTAGGTCAGAAATGGTAGAATCTCCAAGGGATTTCAAGTTATTTCGAGAATAAAAACACTTAAAAGGAGGTTCACCTTTTCTATGAAGAATATAGCACAAAACGAGGAAAGAAGGCAACCGAAAATTAAGACAGAGATGAACGGGAAGGGATTAACGGTACATGCAGGGTTGCTGCCAGTACTTAGCACCGATTTTCGTATCAATGCGCTGGGTGGAATCGTGCAATACGATTTGTACCAGTAAAGCAATTGATTAGGGTAGAAAAAGGGATTGCTTGATATACACATCATTCAACTCTAAATTGACAATTAAATTCTATTGTGATACTAATTTGTGCATGGGGTAGATCCCATATCGCCCTCCTTTTCTTTATGGTTTTTGTCAAGACTGTTTTTACCATAAATGGAGGGCTTTTTCTATTTAGGTCTCTTGTTTTCTACTCTACCAAAAACTGAAGTTTATTATTGGTTTTTGCCTAACAAGGGTTATTATAGGAGGTAGATTTTTGCGCAGCGAAAATCGTTTGCAGAATTTAGGTTACAAATTCAAATATTAATGAGTTCCAATCGATCCTTAAAAGTTTCCAAAACCATTTGTTTAATCTTGTAATGCGTGTCCATGGTGAGTTGCGGGTCTTTAGAGACGAGTTCAAAGGCATCATTACGGACCTTTTTAAGTATTGGAAAGTCTTTCAAGAGATCGCTAATCTTAAGTTCTGGCAAACCATGTTGACGTGTGCCAAAGAATTCACCCGGTCCCCGTAATCTAAAGTCCATCTCCGCAATCTTAAACCCGTCACATGTCCTGGTCATGATTTTGAGCCGTTCGCTTGATACATAGTTGTTAGGGTTACCGAAAAGCAGGCAATAAGACTGCTCGCCTCCCCTGCCAATCCGCCCACGCAGTTGATGGAGCTGGGACAGCCCAAACCGTTCTGCATGTACGATAACCATAATGGTGGCATTTGGGATATCAATTCCCACCTCAATGATCACGGTAGAAACCAAGATGTCATATCTCTTTTCCTTGAAATCCATCATAACCTTGTCTTTTTCAGCAGGCTTCATTTGACCATGAAGCAACCCCACCCTGCGATTCGGAAATACTTCGTGCTGCAACCTTCCTGCCTCTGTAATGGCCGATTTTACGTCAAAGCTCTCCGATTCTTCAACAAGGGGATAGACGATAAAAACCTGCCTGCCATTTGCAATTTCCTTATCAATAAAACTATATGCGTCCTTTTCCTTGTCTTTGGGTATCCAGATGGTCTTAACGGGGGTGCGGCCAGGCGGCATTTCATCCAGTATCGAAATGTCAAGGTCGCCAAATAAGGTAAGAGAAAGTGTCCGGGGAATCGGGGTCGCCGTCATAATAAGCACATCAGGACAAATCCCTTTCTTCTTCAATTTCAGTCGTTGTATCACACCAAATTTGTGCTGTTCGTCTATTACCACAAGACCTAATCGCTTGAACTGGACGGCTTCCTCAATAAGAGCATGTGTCCCAATAACCAGGTCAACCTGCCCGATTTTAATTTGTTCAAGGTCGTCCTTTCTATGCCTGGGATTTGTCCCCCCTGTCAATAAGCTTACCCTGACGTGGGAATGTTGAAGATATTTCTGGAAGGTCAGGAAATGTTGTTTGGCCAGTATTTCTGTGGGTGCCATAAAGGCGGCTTGATAACCGTTGGCAATGGCTGCAAGGATTGCATAAATCGCAACAACCGTCTTACCAGAACCGACATCGCCCTGTAACAACCGGTTCATAGGTTTACTGCTCCTCATGTCCTCCTTAATTTCATTGATTACCCGCTCCTGGGCATTGGTCAAAGCAAAAGGAATAAGGTTTCGTATGTGTGTGTCGACATTGGCCCCTATCTTGAATGAAATTCCCTCCTCTTCTTTAATACCGCGCCTCCTCAGCACCATCGCCAATTCGAGCAAAAACAATTCATCGTAAACAAGTCTGTATCTTGCTTTTTTTAGACCTTCAAACGTTTCTGGGAAATGGATATTTCTTATAGCATCGTTTATGGATACTAATTGATTTCTTATCACAATCTCCTTTGACAACATCTCTTCGATATAGCCAGCAAACTGATGCACTGCCATTTTCATGATCTTTCGAAAATGGATCTGGCTAATATGCTCGGTAAGCGGATAGACAGGAATAATACCCCCATCATGATTTATATCGTCCTCATCACCACGAATGATTTCGTATTCCGGACTTAATAGCTGCAGATATTTATATGACCCTACCCTACCATGTAAAAAAATACTATCTCCCACATGAAATTTATTGGCAAGAAAAGGTTGGTTGAACCAAGTCGCTGCGATCGTACCTGTTTCATCATCGACAAAGACTTCCAGTATGCTCTTTCTGCTTCTCGTCATTCTGGGATGAATACCCAGTACCTTACCTCGAATAGTAATCTCTGCGCCTATTCTGGCCTCTGAAATCTTTTGTATCCTGGTACGATCTTTATAATCTCTTGGGAAATAGTAAAGCATGTCACGGATTGTATGTATTCCCAGCCTTCCGAAGATTTCACTTCGTTTGGGTCCGACACCTTTAAGGTATTGAACTGATCGATTTAATGACGATTGCGCGGTTGTCTTTGTCATTGCTTTAGTAACCAACATTTGAAAATTTTTAAGTTCTATAATAAATTAGGTCGGGTTTTTAAAGACAAAACCCAATGACCTTCTTGTTATTCCAAACGAATATGAAGAATTTTAACATCGTAAGATTTCTCTTTGCAATAATGACAGGCAAGGATGCCTGTCCCACGAGAACAGCTTGTGTAGGACGCACCCAACAATGGCTTACCTGTAGGGGCAAGTCATGAATTGCCCCTACAAAATTGAAATTCCTTACACAAAAATAAGCCAGTCAATTCAAATATAGGATGATGGTTATTGTTTGTCAAATTGAATCTTTAATAATAAAACCGTGCGATATGTGCTTTCCATTTTAAGTAAAACTATATCTGCAACAATAACCAAACTGCACTCAAAACTCAGATACCTTTGCATCCGAGTGAATTAGGCATTAATGTTACCTTTCCCTTGCATTTTTATCCTCATCAAGTACAATAATAACTTCTCAGTTTCAATATCTCGCTTCTCTTAAAAAGAAGAATCGACCCTTAAAGTACTTTATATGACAACTATCCTTGCAATCGGACCTCATCCTGACGATGTAGAAGGCGGTATGGGGGGAAGCATTCTGAAATTAGTCACGCTGGGATATGATGTCCACATCCTCGACTTGACTAACGGCGAACCCACCCCGCATGGTAGTCCTGAAATCCGAAGAAAAGAATGGGAACAGTCAACCGCATTGCTCGGTGTGAAGAGCAGAACGGTGCTTGACCTGCCAAATCGCTACCTTATGGATGGAATAGAAGCCCGTAAAAAGGTCGCTGCTGTGATTCGAAAGATCCACCCACAGATACTTTTTCTTCCCTATTGGATCGATGCACATCCCGATCACGTTCAGACCACCCTGATTGGCGAGGCAGCTCGATTCTATGCAAAACTAACAAAATCAGATATCCCGGGAGAACCCTGCTACCCTTCACACATCTTTTACTATCTCTGTTCCCATTTCCGCGTACATGTCACACCCTCATTTATCCTTGATATCAGCAAGGAATTTGAAAAGAAATTACAGATCGCAAAGGTCTATCAATCCCAATTTGCTTACGATGACGCACGATGGAAATATATCAGTAGTTCGATCACAGCAAAGAATCAATATTTCGGCAATCTGATACGCGTTGATTACGGCGAGCCCTTCATGAGCAGAGAACAGGTGGGTTTGAAGGATATACGGGATGTTGTTTGAATCTGGCATTCGGTAACATTGCTCTATTTTGTCACTTCCGTGTAAGCGGGAATCCAGATTCGATAGTAAAGCGAAGCGACACTTCGCTCTACGAACAGGTTTGAAATTCTAAAACATTAAATTGGGTTGGTTTTGAAAGACAAAACCCAATGACCCTCTTGTTATTGTGGAATTTTGACATCGTAAGTGTTCTCTGTGCAATGATGACAGGCAGGGAGGCCTGTTCCACGAGAACGGCTTGCGGAGGGGACGCACCTTACAGATTGAAATTCCTTGAATAATAGGCCTACGGCGACTTTTTGAGTAGAGCGAAGCGGCGCTTCGCTCTACATTTGAAATTCCTGAACATTAAATTAAGCTGTCAAAGACAGCGGCTTTTAAGCCCTCCTCTATCAAGAGGGGAATCAAAAAAGATTAAAATCCTGTGCATCTAAGTTATGAGCTACTTCCCCATAGGAAAACTTGATTACCGGTTGCTGGAAAAATTTCTGTGCTTGAATCCCATCAGAGACCCAAGAGTCATTGTAGGACCAAAAATTGGTGAGGACGCGGCCGTCATCGACTTTGGCAAGAAGTATCTCGTCGCCAAGACAGACCCTATTACCTTCACCACTCATCGCATCGGCTGGTATGCCGTCAATGTAAATGCCAATGACATCGCCACTATGGGGGCAACACCAAAGTGGTTCCTGGCAACGGTGCTGCTGCCGGAGGGGAAGACGAATAAAAGGTTGGTAACGCAGATATTCCGCGATGTTATCAGGACAACCCAGGCTTTAAATATTACCCTGTGCGGCGGCCATACGGAAATATCATACAAAATTGACCGCCCCATTGTCATCGGACACATGCTCGGCGAAGTTGACAAAAACAAACTGGTAGTAAATGCCCATGCGAAACCAGGCGATGACCTTTTACTCACAAAAGGCGTTGCCATTGAAGGAACGGCTATTATCGCACGAGAAAGGGCAGCAGTAATACAGGAAAAATTTGGCAAACAATTCCTTAAAAAGGCACAAGCATTTATAGACAAGCCAGGATTGAGTGTCGTCGCTGACGCCTTGTTAGCCAATAAAGTAGCAAGAATTCATGCCATGCACGACCCGACGGAAGGCGGACTGGCTACCGGCATAATGGAACTTACAAAGGCATCAGGAACGGGAGCTCTTATTGATGCAGAAAAGATCCCGTGTTATGAAGAAACCGAACAGATTTGCAAGCTATTCAACATCCATCCACTCGGCCTCATTGCATCAGGCGCACTGCTGATCGCGCTCGCCCCAAAAGATACAAAAGCAGTTATTGCCACCCTTGCCGAAAATGGTATAGAATGCATTTGTATAGGAAAACTTACGAAGAAAAATGAGGGATTAAGACTTTTAAAGAAAGATAAGCTTATAAAAATGCCATCGTTTAGGGTAGACGAGATTACGAAAGTTTTGTAGAAAAAAGTGGAGGTTAAATATGAAACTAAAAGTTGTAGTTCCCAAAGCTGAAGAAGGTAGTTACTGGGCAGAAGTACCCGCTATTCCTGGCTGTTTCATTCAAGGTGATACGTGGGAGGAATTATTGAAAATATTTATGAGTCGATCGAAGCGTGTCTTTCGATCGATACAGAAAAGATTCTGTGTTATGAAGAAACCGAACAGATTTGCAAGCTGTTCAACATCCAGCCACTTGGCTTTATTGCGTCGGGTGCGTTGCTGATTGCACTCGACCCCAAAGACACAAAAGAAGTTATTGCCATCCTTGCAAAGATTGATATAGTATGTACACAGATAGTAGCGTTAGGAAGCAGGAACGAGTCTTTACTATTAACAAATAGTTACGTAGATTAGTGAAGTACAACGCACCCAACAAAAAAGTGTTGGTGGGTTCACTTTGCTTAACCCATCCTACTCATTAAATTGCAATTGCATAGGAGGAACCAACATGCCGGACTATGGGCCATATAGAAGGCCGCAGGAGATACGTTTCCAGGATATACCCTGGGGGTCAATAAAGAGATTTATACCGCCATTATTAATTATCCTCTTTGTCATTATTACAGGATATACGGCCTTTTATACCGTAAAGGCCAATGAAGAGGCCGTTGTTCTGAGGTTTGGCAGATATATAGAAACCGTAGGTCCCGGACTTCATACCAAAGTTCCCTACGGCATTGATAGAGTACTCAAAGGAGAAGTCAAACGTATCTACAACGAAGAGTTCGGATTCAGGACGGAACAACGTGGCTTTTCCAGCATGATTGATTATGAATACCCCGAAGCAAAAGAAGAAAAATTGATGCTCACCGGTGACCTTAACTGCGCTGAGGTGCATTGGGTCATCCGTTACAAAATAAAGGCACTAGAAGAGTATTTTTTTAATGTAAGGGATGTCAGAGAAACTATTCGGGGTGTTTCACAGGCCGTCATGCGCACCTTAATCGGGGATCGCTCTATTGACGAGGTCTTGACCATTGGAAGGACGGAGATCGAACAAAAAGCCAAGGAAGATATTCAAAAGATCTTGGACAGTTATAGATGCGGCATTGACATTCAAACGGTTCTGCTCAAAGGAGTCGATCCGCCAGCGCCTGTAAAAGACGCCTTTAATGCGGTAAACCAGGCGATTCAAATCAGGGATAAAATTATCAACGATGCCGAGGGACAAAAAAACAAGATACTTCCAGCAGCCGAAGGGAAAAAAGAGCAGGTCATTAAAGAGGCCGAAGGATATCGAATCCGACGGGTAAATGAGGCCACCGGAGATGTTAGGGCATTCCTTGCCATATATGAAGAATACCAAAAGGCAGAGGACGTCACCCGGCGCAGGCTCTTTCTGGAAACCATGGCAAAGGTCTTACCCAAATGTGAAAAGCTATACCTCATAGACAAAGAGGTAAAAGGGTTTTTGCCCATCCTGGGTCTGGGCGAGGAAGGAGTGAAGAAATGAGAAAGACAATTATTATCATCACAATCATTACCGTAGCAGTTGTGTTGATATGTCTGAAGGCATCACTCTATGTTGTGGACATACGATTACAGGCGGTCATCACACAATTCGGAAAACCTGTAAGAACGATTACGGAACCCGGGCTGTACGTGAAAGCTCCATTTATCCAGGAGATCAGATATTTTGATAAACGACTACTGGAATGGAGCGGGGAGCCCAGCGATATCCTGACAAGGGACAAGGAAAATATTGGTGTAGGTACATGGGCTCGATGGAAGATCACCGACCCACTCAAATTTTATACATCACTGGGCACAGAAGCTCGAGGTCAGGGTGTGCTGGACGAAGTAATCGAATCGGCGGTAAAAAACGTAGTCAGTGCATTTACCTTAAAGGAAGTCTTAAGAAATACCAACCGAAAGCTGGAATATACGACAAAGGAACTGGAAGAGGCAGAGGATATTAAAAAGGTATTGATTAAAATGGGACGCGACAAGATCGTTGAAGAGATCCGGAAAATGGCCACACGTGCACTGGAAGGTCGTTACGGGATCGAATTGGTTGATGTACGGATAAAATACATTAACTACGTCGAGGCCGTCATTCCTAAGATCTACGATCGCATGCGCTCTGAACGTATCCGTATTGCCAACAAGTATGAGTCTGAGGGCCGGAAAGAAGAGGCAGAAATCCTGGGTTCCATGAAAAGGGAACTGGAACGTATTGAATCAGAAGGGTATCGGACCGCGGAAGAAATCAAGGGGCAGGCCGATGCCGAGGCCGTTAAGATCTACGCCGAGGCATACGAAAAAGCACCCGAATTTTATTCATTTACAAAAACCCTGGAGACCTTCGAGTCGACCTTTAATAAGCAAACGCAGCTCATCCTAACTACGGATGGAGACTACTTCAGGTATTTGAAGAGTTTTCAAAAGGAAGGCAAATCTACATCAGATTAATTGATAATAGTTTAACCCAAAACCACTTAAAATTGATTTCCGTTGATTTTTGGGGAAAAAGTCTTGGACGTATCAAATTTACACGCAAGAAAAATGAAATCTGCCAATTTAATCTTGTTCCAGAAGACCCAAAAATTTAAGGCACTTATTAAAATCTAGTGGAATCACCGCTTCTTTGCTGGTTCACCGTCTCCGATTGAACCAAGACATTTGGTATGATTCCTTATCACTGCGTAAGTTCACGCCTTAGAGTACCATTCAAATTATATGGTTAACTCTGTAAGATTGAACCTGCCCTTAATTATATTCTCTTTGATATAAATGACATCGTGCAAGTTCAGCGCGGACAAACAGTGTTTGTCCCCGCCACCCCTGTATAGTCCAAAAGTAGAGGCATATTACAATATGCCTATTAAAAAGCGCTCAACATTGAAATTCTAGCTTGTTTCCAAACAGCTTTCAAAGATGAGGGGGAAAATTTAATGGGAAAACAAATCTTTTGTGTTGTCTCATTATTCCGCAAGCCCCAAAGTCTTAAGACATAGATTGAAATCGTCGGGAATCTCTGCGGTAACGGATACCGCCCTTTGAGTATACGGATGGATAAAGGATATTTGATAGGCATGGAGCATCTGTCTTCGGATTTGCCTTAATAGCGGGTGTTCGATAGGCTTGCGATCATATTCTGTTTCTCCGATGACAGGATGTCCGATAGAGGCGAGGTGGATCCTGATCTGATGCGTCCTGCCAGTCTCGATATTCACCTCCAGATAGGAGGCGTCTTTGCCCTTTTTTAAGAGTCTTACGTGTGTCACGGCCTTTTGTCCACGGATTGGAGTATCTATGGTAAAGGTTTTTTTCCCTATACCACCCTTCACAATCACTCTGTAGACCTTTTCCATAAGATTTTTTTTAAATAATTCCTTCATCCGCTCAAAGGCATCTCGGTTCATTGCAAAGATGACGGCGCCCGAGGTATCCTTGTCCAGTCGGTGGACGGCTTGAATACGGTCGTCCTTAAAAAACATCCTCAAGTTGTTTTCAAGACTATCTGCACCATTGGTTACAATATCAGGAGGTTTTGAAACGATCAGATAATTATTGTCCTTAAACAGGATGGTATTTTTCTGAAATTTTAGTGGTTTTGTCTCTTTCGTAAGGATTTCAACCGCGTCCCCCTCGCGTAGCCGGTAGGATGCGATCCAGACACGCCTCTTATTCACAAAGACCCATCGCTTATCCAGGAGTTGTTTCGCCTTTTTTTTGGATAAGGTTAGTCTCTGGGCAATAAAATTGAGCAGCGTATGTATGACATCTTCATGGGTAACTATAAATTTCTGCATTGCCTTGTGAGAAATCTGTAGGAAAATTCCTTATCCGTTTATCTGATCGATTTTATAATCTCGTAACCCCTTCTTCTGACCACCTCTGCATTGCCAAATACGTTCTTCATAAATTTCTGGTGCCATGTTGCTGTCTTGGCCACAATGTACGCCCTTCCTCCCGGCTTTAACGCCCTATAAGCAGTGTTAATAAAGAGTTCCGAAATTTTGTAATGGGAAAAATATGGCGGGTTGCCCGCAAAAAGAGTGAATCCCCCTTCTTCCTTTATTCCTGTGTCACTCATTATCACTTCGTAATGTTCCAGGCCATTGAGCTGACAATTTTTTTCAGTTATATAGACAGCGCGTGAATTTGAATCAACGAAGCAAACTCGGCTTACATTCTGGTTTACAGCAATCGATATCCCAATGGCCCCGCAGCCACAACCCATATCCAGTACGGCATCGTCTCTTTGGGATTCCGAAACTGCAATTTCTGCGAGGGCCAGTGTCCCTTGATCTATCTCTCTGTGCGAAAAGACACCAGGAATGGTAAGGAGGCGAACAGGCCTTTCCCCGAAAATCGTCATGGTACATTCTGTCTGAAAATTTCTCACCCGTTTCAGTTTCTTCTTCTTTGTGGTTACTATGCAGTAGCCTGTTTTAGTCCGAGAGTAAACAGAGAACCCCCCAAAAACCTCTTTCACTTGCTTTTGAATCCACGGGTCATTCCCCTCAAGTGAAAAAAAGCATTTCCCACCTGTTTGTAATGCCTGGTGGGTTTGTTGAATGAAATCCAGTACCAATTCCTTTGTAGCACCGCCTTTGGACAATTGAAGAAAAATTACATCAAAAACCTCTTTCTGCCCCACGGAAGGCTTGCACCAAACCGTCACGGAGGAAACCCCGTTTTTTGACAAGTTCCTCTTGATTTTGTTGGCATAATACAAATCCAGGCAATGAATGGTTATCTCCGCTTCAGGGTACAGGTGCCTTGCAATAATGCTGCACACCCCTGTCCTGTTTTCGAGGAAAAAAATTCTTCCGGGAGTAGAAAGTTCTTTAAGGATTTCAATAATTTGTATTTCAGTCACATTCAGGCCGGAACGGGAAATGACCTTGTATTGACCGCCCAGGAACGATTCTTCTTTTACCGGGGTTTTGTTGTCCCAGTCTGTGATGCAAATGATCAATTCCTTTCCCTCTGAATCCATCAAATGTTGAGTTTCCGCAAGTGCTTTAAAAATTACCGACCAGAACAAAAATGCAACATTAAACAAACGATATTTTATCCGACATAAAAAAAGCCCTTCGGCTATTATGCCGAAGGGCTTTCTCATACAAATTGGCTCCCCCGGTAGGATTCGAACCTACAACCAACCGGTTAACAGCCGGCTACTCTACCATTGAGCTACAGGGGAACCTGTTTATGGTTTCTTTATCTTACCACTGATATTCACAGAATAATTTATACTATGTTCTCATCATTTCAAACTTACCTGTTCGGCGCTAATCGGTGCATTCTGTGGTAGGCTGTCACATTTATGCAAATAATCAATCAGTCTGGACAATTCTTTTTTCATATCCTGACGATGGACAATCCTATCTAAAAAGCCGTGCTCCAGCAGGAATTCTGCTGTCTGAAAACCCTTGGGAAGGGCACGTTTTATCGTCTCCTGAATAACCCGGGGACCTGCAAAACCTATCAACGCCTTCGGCTCTGCTATGGTAATATCAGCCAAAGACGCAAAGCTGGCCATTACTCCGCCCAATGACGGATCTGTTAATACCGATATATATAAACCACCCGCCTCTTGAAATCGTGCTATAGCGGCACTCGTCTTTGCCATTTGCATGAGAGAAAAAACGCCCTCCTGCATGCGTGCACCACCACCCGAACCTGAAATAATGATCAAAGGCAGCTTTAGTTCAGTGGCTTTTTCTGCAATCCGGGCGATCTTTTCTCCGACCACAGAACCCATGCTTCCCATGATAAAAGATGGGTCGGTAATTCCGATCATCACCTCTCTCCCATTGATCTTTCCCTTTCCAACAATTGCGGCCTCTTTCAGGCCAGTCTTTTGTTGCTCAGCGGATACCCTTTCAGGATAAGTGATCCGATCTTTAAAATTTAACGGATCACACGGTACCATGTTAGCCCACATTTCTTCGAAGCTGTTTTCGTCGAGCAGGAGTTTCAGTCTGTCCCTGCTGAATATCCGAAAGTGATAGTTGCATTCAGGGCACACGAACATCTTTTCTTCAACTGTTTTCTTAAACAGCATACCCTTACAGCCATCGCAACGTATCCACAAGCCATCGGGCATATCCTTTTTTTTTCTGAAGAAAACCATTGGGAAGCACCCCACCTGTTACAAAATCCTTATACGTACCTTAAAAGTGCAATTCAGATATCAGAAATAATTCCCTGACGGAACTCAAAATAACTCTCTCAGCGACAAGAGATTCGCTTTTTGCACTGCATCAAATCAATCTGATGACGTCCATTGATTTTGAAATCTAACACGATAAAATACTTTACTCTAGTTTATAATCTTTTAATGAAAAAACAAGTTGTTTTTTTACCGTTGAATGAATTCGCAAAAATAAGCCTTGTTAAAACGTTGATACAGCAAGTTTATGCGTTTACTCTATTATGACATTCCACATTAACAACCTGCTCGGCCATTTGTCTGAGGGTCTTTACAGCAATACATGGATCACTAGTTTTAAAAATTGCGGAAGCTGCAACTATCACATTTGCCCCCTGCTGGACAGCTTGAGTAATGGTTTCTGTCGTAATACCCCCATCTACTTCTATATCCATTTCATCTGGTGCTATACTGCGCAATCTTGCAATCTTTGGTAAAACCTTTGAAATAAACCTTTGTCCGGCAAAACCAGGATTCACAGACATGACAAGTACCATATCCACTGCGTCAAGAATATGTTCAACCAATTCGGCCGGCGTATCCGGATTCAGCGACACACCAGCCTTTAACCCCGCGTTCTTAATCGACGAAATAACTTCTCTTGGCTTTTTTGTAGTCTCTATATGGAATGTTATCAAATCACCATCCCCTGCTGCATCAGCAAATACATTCACATAACGTTCCGGATGTTCAATCATCAGGTGAATGTCCAGAGGCACCTTTGTAATACGTCTTATCCCTTCAACAATGAACGGCCCCATAGTAATATTGGGAACAAAATGACCGTCCATCACATCGATATGGATCAAATCGACACCGGCTATTTCCACCTTTTTAATTTCGTCTTCTAAGCGTACCGGATTGGCCGCAAGGATGGATGCTGCAATCTTGATTTTTGGCTGCATATTCTTTTTCTCATGCCGATCTTCCCAGATTGATTGTGCTGGGGCTAAGTACAACGATATCTCATAATTCTTCGCTTGCCCATCCTATCAGGCTGGCGAAGGCGAAGTGTTTCTTGCTTTTCTTCTTCTATCTGATAACGACGCAACGCCTGGAAGCTCGCCGCCTTCCAATAGTTTCAGAAATGCTCCACCACCGGTAGAAATAAACGTTACCTCGTGTGTCTTTCCTGATTTATGAAATGCCATATCGGTATCACCACCGCCTACGATTGTTGAGGCATGAGAACTTGTTACTGCATCCACCATGGCGTATGTCCCCCGGCTAAAAGCGTCAAATTCAAATGCCCCCATCGGGCCGTTCCATACAATTGTCTTTGCATCCTGAAGCACCTCAGTGAACAGCTTTGTGCTAGCTGGACCAATATCCAGGGCGATCCATTTTTCCGGTATTTCCTGAAAAGGAACAACCTTCGTTTCTGCCCGCTCATCAAAATTTTCTGCAACAACAAAATCCACTGGTAAATATAATTTTATGCCATTTTTTCTGGAAATATCCATCAAGTTCTTTACCACATCAAGCATGCTATCCTCAACCAACGACCGCCCGACACCAAAACCCTGTGCCTTGAGGAAGGTGTTGGCCATGCCGCCGCCGATGAGCAGCGCATCGACTTTGTTCAGCAGGGCTTCGATGACGCCAATTTTGTCACTGACTTTCGCCCCGCCGAGCACGGCCAGGTAAGGGCGCTCCGGGCCTTCCACCAGTTTGCCGAGGGCGGTCAGCTCTTTCTGCAACAAGAATCCTGCTGCTTTGTCGGGCATCAATCTTGGCAATGCATCCACTGAGGCGTGGGCACGGTGTACGGTGCCGAAGGCATCGTTGACGTAGACATCACAGAGAAAAGCCAATGCCTTCGCGAAGGCCTCATCGTTCCGCTCCTCTTCGGGATGGAAGCGGACGTTCTCCAGCATCAAGATATCCCCTTCCGCCATGGAGGCGACCTGGGCTTGGACGGTTTCGCCGATACAATCCTCGGCCATCCGGACCGGCCTTTGGAGGAGTTGGCCCAAGCGAAGGGCCACGGGCTTTAAGCTCAGCTTTGGGTCCCGGCCTTTGGGCCTTCCCAGGTGAGAGATGAGGAGGACCTTCGCCCCCCGCTCTAAGGCGTACCGGATGGTGGGGAGGGCAGCTTTTATGCGGGTGTCATCCGCCACCTCACCCTGGGGATTGAGGGGGACGTTGAAGTCCACCCGGATCAAGACCCGCTTCCCCCGGAGTTCCAGTTCGTTAATACACACCTTCTTCATCAAGCCTTATCCCCCTCTCCCCTCAGGG
>JBKBTA010000040.1:0-18704 GCA_046291035.1 Candidatus Brocadia sp. | reverse complement strand
AGGCCCTCAGGGGTTCCGGGCAAAAGAGTAATATTCCTATCGTAATGGTAACTACGGAAGGCAGCGAGGCAAAGATTGAAGAGGCCAAAAACAGCGGTGCAAATGGTTACCTGACAAAGCCGTTCACACCGGAACAATTAAAGTCCAAATTAGGAAATTTCTTACTCGTAAAATAGGTACCTCATCGCTTTTTATGCTATTTTGAAAGTTCAAAAACTCAGATAAAGAAAAGGAGGGCATATATCATGGCGTTAGAAAGTATGATGGAAAATATTTCATTAGATATCACCGAGTCTACAAAAACACTATTTGAAACGATGATTATGATGGATTTGAAGTATGACGAGGCGTCATTGGTAGACGATACGCAAATAAAAACAGATGTTATTGGCATGGTGAGTTTCACCGGTAAATATCACGGCGTTATTGCCCTGTTTTGTTCAAAAAAGTTCGCGCTAAAGGTTGCATCAGCCATGCTGATGACAGAATTGACCGAATTTACGAGCGAGGTTAAAGACGCCATCGGTGAGGTATCAAATATGATCGCGGGAAATGTAAAGACAAAACTGACGGCTCAATACGGTGATATGCATCTCTCCATACCAATTGTAATTGCGGGGGAAGGTCTCTCTATCACCGCAGTAAACAACCATCCTGTTGTAGCTGACACCACACTTTCATGTTTCAGTAAAGATCCCTGGCTCATGACGCCTTTTACCTCCAACAACGAAAGGTTTAACATCGGCTTATTGCTGAAAGAATCAAACAAATAGATATTCACTCGATAGGAAAATGGAAAAACCACTAAACAAAAAGACTCCTTCCAAATTAGAGGAAACTCTGGTAAGCACGTTTCCGCGGATTTGCACTGATTGTGGAAAGCTAACAAACAAACAGTTTTTCCTGACCAATCACGTGCTTCAAAGCACAACGCTGAACTCTTTCCTTAGGAAGATTAGTACAAGTTATGTAATAGCAAAGCTGGCAATAGAAGAGTTTTATGAAGGGGAAATGTACCTGATCTTTGCAATAAAGGAGGCGATCACGATTGGCAGCCTCTTGTTAACACTTGAAGATGCAGTAATACGGGAGAATGCAAATAAGGGTGTTTTTGATGGAGACTGTACAGATGCATTTAAGGAGTTTACAAATCAGGTCTGCGGTATGTTGGATAATGAATTAAGACCAAAACTACCGAAGCCCATCCACCTGAAACTAACAAACACGTTTGTCATTAACAAGGAAAATATGAATACCGTGCTCAGTGAAGAAGTCTTGAATGAAGAGTGTCTTATTCTGACCGCTACCATGCGGATCCTGGGTTTTGATGACGGTCAATTTATATTAAGTGTTTCGAAACTGGTCGGCGAAGAGTTCTTTTGCGAGGTCATCGAAGAAAATAATAAACAATTCAAGGGCACTATACTTGTCGTAGATGATTCAAACACGGATTTACGAATTATTCGGAAACTCTTGAGCAGCGAATATAAAGTATTGGTCACAGACAATCCAAATAATGCACTCTCTCTGCTTCAAAAAAACCGAATCGACCTCGTATTGATGGATATTTATATGAACGGTGTTGATGGGATAACACTCTGTGAACGGATTAAAAGAAACGCCATGTCCAACACGATACCGATTATTATGTGCTCCTCTTACCCGACGCAGGAGAACGTGATACATGCAATTCGGGCAGGCGCAGTGGATTTTCTTGTAAAACCTTTTGCAAGGCAAAAATTAATTGAAAAAATTAATAAACACTTAGTTAACAACAACATTTTTTTAAATTGTTAGAAAGGTATTACTTTAACCCGATGAAAATACGGAAACCAAAGATTCCACAGATGACGCAGATTTATATCTGTGAAATCTGTGGTTTTCACCTGTAATTGTCATTTCTACCGAAGGGAGAAATCCAGAAGATTCCTCGCTCCGCTCGGAATGACAGCTAAAGGGGAGATTTCGTCCCGATTTGTGACTGGAAGTCATGAATGTTTCATTAATACTTGATTTATGAGGATACAGGATATGGAAGACAACATGAATTTTATAGACGATGTTGAAATTGTTAAGGAATTCCTTGTCGAATCTAATGACCATCTGGATGATGTCGAATCCAAGATATTGCAGTTAGAAGAAAATCCAGACGATGTGGATCTTATTAACGGCATATTCCGCCCTATTCACAGCATGAAGGGTAGCGCTGGTTTCCTGGGTCTGAAAGATATCGGCAAGGTAAGCCATGAATTGGAGACCCTCCTGGACGAAGCAAGAAAGGCCAAAATAAAAATCACACCAGAAATTATTGAAATCCTATATGAAGGTATAGACATACTGAAAAAACTGAGAGAAACCGTAACAAAAAAAGTTGATAACAAAGACGCTTCAACTGACGTGATTGATTACCAACCGCTTTTATCAAAAATAACCAGTATTTTAGGGCACAATCAAAATTCGTTCCAACAACAAGCTGCCAACACTAATTTCCCAAAAGAAAAACATATCGGTGAAATTTTGGTTGAAAGCGGTGATATTAGCAAAGATCAGCTGGAACTGGCATTAGAAGAACAAGGGCGTAAAAAGAAGTTGGGTGAAATATTAGTTGAAAAAGGAATAACCACACCAGAAAAGATTAACACCGCTCTCAAAGTCCAATCCGTCATAGGCAAGCCGTCTTCTGAAACGGTTAAAGTGGATACCCAAAAGTTGGACAACCTCGTTAACCTTGTGGGTGAACTAGTAATTGCCAATGCCCTCATCACTGAGACATTGGGTAACACCAGCAATGGTGCAAATAAAAATCTTTCTCACCTTAACAAAATCGTCAAAGATATACAGGATCAGGTCATGTGCATGAGAATGGTTCCTCTGAAATCAACATTTCAAAAAATGGCTAGACTCGTGCGGGATGTTTCTGCAAAAGTGGGTAAGAAGGTGCGATTAGAAATCTCTGGGGAAGACACAGAACTGGATAAGACAGTGATTGAAGAGATCGGCGACCCGCTTGTACACATTATTAGAAACTCAATCGACCATGGAATCGAACCTCAAGAAGAACGGATAGCAAAAGGAAAACCTGCAGATGGTCTTGTGCGGTTAAATGCCTTCCACCGAGGTGGCAACATCGTTATCGAAATCGAAGACGATGGCAAAGGCCTTTGTAGAGAGAAGATCTTGAAGAAGGCAATTGAAAAAGGATTGGTAGAGGAAGGGGCATCCCTTTCTGAACAGCAAATCTACAACCTCATCTTTGCCGCGGGTTTTTCGACAGCCGAAAAGGTAACCGACGTCTCCGGTCGCGGTGTTGGCATGGATGTAGTAAAAAAGAACGTTGAGCGGTTGCGGGGGAAGGTAGAGATATCTACAGTTGAAGGAAAAGGCACTAAAATTTCTATCAAACTACCGCTTACCTTGGCAATTATCGATGGTATGATCGTCCAGGTCGGTACGGAAAAATATATTGTACCCATGCTTTCCATCGAAGAATCCATACGTCCGAAGAAAGAAGACATATCTACTGTGCAACAACGCGGGGAATTAATCAATGTGCGGGGCAATTTGCTACCCATGGTGCGACTCCACAATCTGTATAACATTCAACCAAAGAAAATTAATCCGTGGGAGGCCCTCATCCTGATTGTTGAAGGTGAAGGGCGAAGATGTGGAATTCTCGTTGATGACCTCCTGGGTCAACAGCAGATAGTAATTAAGAGCCTTGGAGAACAGTTCCGCAATATTAGGGGCATCTCCGGCAGTGCAATACTTGGAGACGGCCGCATAGGCCTTATCCTGGATGTAAGCGGTATTATGAGTATGGCGTTGAATTAACTGCAATAGGTGTGAGGGATCAGATGTCGGGGTTATTTACTGATATTCCATTAAAAACACAAAAGGAGAAAAAATACTATGAAAATAAATTTAAGCACAAAGATCATCTCATTATTTATTATTGGTGGTCTGGTACCATTGGTTGCTATCGGAATATTGAGCTATTATAGCTCCAGTAAGGCACTGGAGAAACGGGCACTTAATCAGTTAGTAAGTATAAGAGACGCTAAAAAGGCAAATATAGAAAATTGGTTTAAAGAGAGAGAATCGAATATGAATCAACTGGTAAATAGTCCCGTGGTCATCAGTGCAATAAAGGAACTTAAAGTAGCCTTTCGGGAATTAGGGGCCGAAAAAATACGAGACTTGTATATCGCCAAGAACCCATTTCCTGCCGGCAAAAAACTGGAATATTTTGATGCCCAGGATGGCAGCAATTACAGTAAAATACACGTCCGTATTCACCCATTCTTCAAAAGTTTTCTCGAAGGATACGGATACTACGACATCTTCCTTGTAGATGCTGAAAATGGAGATGTCCTTTACACCGTTTTCAAGGAATTGGACTTCGGTTCGAATTTGGTTTCAGGTACATACAGTGCAACGAATATAGCAAGATTATTCAAGGAAATCAACTCGGCAAATGCAAATAACAAGGTTTGTAAGCTGGTAGATTTCGAATCTTATGCACCTTCAAACGGTGACCCTGCTTCTTTTATTGCAAGTCCAGTTTATGATGGTGATCAAAAAATAGGCGCTGTCATCTTCCAGATGCCAATTAATAAGATAGATGCCGTCATGCAAGAACGCTCAGGCCTAGGTGAAACGGGAGAAAGCTACCTGGTAGGAGTTGATAAATTGATGCGTTCCAATTCAAGATTCTCAGAAAAACCCACAGTCTTAGTCAACAAGGTTGATACAGAAGCTGTAAAAGAGGCCATTGGGGGTAAAACTGACTGTAAAATTATTACTGATTATCGCGGCGTACCCGTTTTAAGTGCGTATGCACCGTTTAATATACTCGGCATGAATTGGGCAATTATAGCCGAGATCGACAAGGCAGAGGCGTTCAAGGCCGTTGATGACTTACGGAAATGGATGATTATTATCGGAATCGCTTCGGCAGGCTTTGTCGCAGGATTAGGTATCCTCGTCGTCAAGATTACGAGCAAAATATCGGGACTTTTCAGGGCGCTTTTGGATGATCTGACCGAGAGTTCTACACAGGTAGCATCCGCTTCAGAACAGATCTCTTCATCTAGCCAGAGCCTCGCCCAGGGGGCATCGGAGCAGGCTGCCTCAATTGAAGAGACTTCATCATCCATGGAGGAGATGTCTTCCATGACCAAACAGAATGCCGATAATGCCATTAAGGCATCCGAATTAGCAACATCTTGCTATCAGTCTGCACAAACTGGCAACGAGTCCATCTCTAAGATAAATGACTCAATGGAGGAAATCAACGAAAGCAGCAATAATATTGTAAGCATTATTAAGGTTATTGATGGTATTGCCTTTCAAACCAACCTCCTTGCACTTAATGCAGCAGTCGAAGCTGCACGTGCAGGAGAACATGGAAAAGGTTTTGCTGTGGTAGCCGAAGAGGTGAGAAACCTTGCCCAGAGGTGTGCCAGCGCAGCGAAGGACATTACCCGGTTGATTGAAGATAGCGCAAAGAAGGTTACTTCAGGCACAGAACTTGTCAAACAATCAAGTGAAGTTCTCAAAGAAATCGTTACAAAGGCAAAGAAGGTTACCGATCTTGTAAATGAAATCTCAAATGCCTCAAAGGAACAGGCGGATGGGATTGACCAGGTCAGCAAGGCCATTGCCCAGATGGATCAAGTTACACAACAAAATGCTGCAAATGCTGAAGAAATGGCGTCGTCCAGCGAGGAACTTTCGGCACAGGCGGAAAGCCTGAAGGCGATTGTCGACAGGATCGCAAGAGAGGTTGGTACAGGCAAAGAAAAAGAAAATGTAGGAGAGTCAAAGAAAAAAGCTGCGCAAGCAACAAAAAAAGAAGTATTTGTTTCTTCAATCGAAAGAACCCTATCTAACAAGAAAAAGACAGATCGCCGTATTGCGAGGGGAAACAAAGACGAAACCAGGGGCAAGTCAGGGCATGACATACTGGACGAATCTTTGCAAGAAGAAAACGAGAAAAAACACGCCGTGTCGGCTACTGGACATAACCGTATAATCCCTATGTCGGACGATGAATTTAAGGATTTTTAATCAGGATGTAAATTATGCCTTCGACAACTTTTTCATAACACTAGGGTAGGAGCCGTCTCCTGACGGCGATTGGCAATGCGCAGCGGGGTGCACTCTTTCGGTCGCCAACGGGAGTTGGCTCCTACCTGTTGGTTAGTGGTAGTGGAGCATAAATTAATAAATTTTTTATAAGGAGGAAAAAAAATGGCAATTCAATGGAATGAAAGTTTGGCAGTAGGTGTAGAGATGATTGATAATCAACATAAAGGAATATTTAGCCGGGTAAACAATCTGCTAAACGCAATGGCACAAGGTAAGGGCAGGGATGAAGTGGGTAAAGTAATAGCAGTTTTGGCAGATTATGTCGTAAAGCATTACAGCGCTGAAGAGGCGATTATGGCCAAGCATAATTACAATGATCTTCCATCGCAAAAAGCAGAACATACTCAATTTATAAAAGACTTTTCTGGCTTAAAAAAGGAATTTGAAACAAAGGGCGTTACCCCACATCTGGTAATCCAGGTACAACAAAAGGTATGTAACTGGCTGACGTATCATATCGGGAACGAGGATAAAAAAATTGGTGCGTTTTTGAAGACGAAGGGATGACTTTCGCGATGTGCCGTTAGGGAAATTTAATGTTATGCAGGTAGGAGCCAACTCCTGTTGGCGACCAGGCACACCGCGCCGTTGTCATTGCCAATCGCCGTAAGGAGACGGCTCCTACCAAGGGACCTTTAAATTTTCAAGCCGGTAAAGGCTTAACGAAATGTTAACGAAAGGAGAATTTTATGCAAGCAGTGCTGGAAAAAGAGAAAAAATCAGATGGATCAGAGACCCTGTCGCACGAAGGAAAATACCTGACCTTTGTGCTGTGTGGTGAGGAGTATGGTATAGAGATACTCAAGGTAAGGGAAATTATAGGCATTATGAACATAACACCTGTACCTCAAACACCCAGTTACATAAAGGGGGTAATTAATCTCCGTGGAAAGGTAATCCCCGTGGTAGACCTGAGGTTAAAATTTGGATTTCAGGAAACTGACCATACAAAGGAAACATGTATTATCGTAGTGGAAGTCAATAACAAACTCACCGGCGTCATTGTAGATACCGTTTCGGAAGTACTCGATGTCAGTGGTAAGGATTTGGAACCAGCGCCCCATCTTGGAGAAGGTATTAATACCGAAATCTTTCTGGGCATGGCGAAGACAAAGAACAAGGTGAAAATCCTCCTCGACATAGATAAGGTCTTAGGTACAGAGGAGATCAATATGGTTGAGAGTTTAACGTGTGTAAGTTAATCAAAAAAACGGGAGGAAAAATATGATTGGTAAAATGAATATGATGACAAGACTCATTGTTACGATTGTAGCAGTTATTGTGATTGCTACAAGTATCTTGACGTATGTCAACATGAAGAGACAAAAGACACAGATATTAGCAGAAGTAGAAAAACAGGCAAGAATGGCAGCAAACCAACTGATTTCAACGAGAAAGGTAATTGCAGAGAAGCAAAAGGCAATAAACACTGACTCAAAAGGTAATTTTGAATTCAAGGGTGTGATCCCTGCAATTGTAGGACGCGAGGTCTGCGAACATTTTTGTCAAACAACTATTTTCAAGATGAAGCAGACGAGTATTAAATACAGAAACCCGGCGAACAAGCCTGATGCGTGGGAGGTTCAACAATTAGAAAGATTTGAGAGGGACCCCGGTTTAAAAGATATTTCTGAAATAACAAAATTAGAGGACGGTACAGAGGTTTTTCGGTTGATGGTGCCTCTAAAGATCGAAGAGGCATGTCTAAAGTGTCATGGTGACCCGGCAACGAGTCCCACGGGTGACGGTAAAGACATCGCGGGCAGGCAAATGGAGAATTACAAACTGGGAGATATTCGCGGCGGAATAAGCGTGATGGCGCCAATGACAGCCGTAAATGCCGCAATTGCTTCAAACAGGAATTTCAACATCGTAGGAAATGGAATTTACGTATTGCTGATAGGAACCATAGTCTTTTTCATTGCAAGAAATATTATTTCTTTACTAAAGAGACTAGTTTATAACTTAAAAAGTAGTGCAGAAGAAGTTGCTTCGGCAGCAAACCAGATTTCTTCTTCCAGCCAGTCTCTTGCCGACGGGGCATCACAGCAGGCTTCTTCCATTGAAGAGATCTCTGCTTCGATCGAAGAAACGGCCTCTATGACGATGAAAAATGCCGATAATGCAAAGGAAGCTAATCAGCTCGCAATCAAGACAAAGACGTCGGCAGAAAGCGGGAATGAGGCACTGGATACCTTGCAGACAACGATGCGTGACTTAAATTCAGGTAATGACAAAGTCCTATCGATAATTAAATCTATTGATGAAATAGCATTTCAAACGAACCTTCTGGCCCTCAATGCTGCAGTGGAGGCAGCAAGGGCGGGAGAGCATGGGAAAGGATTTGCCGTTGTTGCAGAGGAGGTGCGCAACCTTGCACAAAGGTGTTCCATAGCATCAAAGGAAACCGCCGATTTAATCAATTCGAGGGTGGTAAGCACCGAGAATGCGGCAAAGATTGCCGATCAATTCGCCGCCAATCTTAAAGAAATTGTAACCGAGGCAAAGAAGGTAACGGACTTGGCAGGTGAAATTGCCGCTGCCTCACAGGAGCAATCTGATGGAATTAGCCAGATATCCAAGGCAGTCACAGCCGTGGACACGGTTACACAACAGAATGCGGCAAATGCGGAAGAGTTGGCGTCATCAAGTGAAGAATTATCCGCACAGGCAGAAAACCTGAAAGCCATCATACAAGAACTGGCCGAGGAAATTGGGAATATTGATGATGGTTTAAAAACCTCAGGAAAACCACAACTTCATACATATTTCGAAAAGAAATCTCACTTCTCGAAGAACGATGACTCTGGTAGCAAAAAGAAGCAAAAGAACCAGGGCAAAAAAACCAATCAATCTTCAATGGTTTCAGATAAAGCAAATGGAAATGGCTCTAAAAAAAGCGAGAGGGTAATAGAACGAACGCCGGAAGAATTAATACCTCTCAGTGATGATTTTAAGGACTTTTAGCGCCTTGAAAATTTTTGATCAATGGGCACGAACCAGCGAAAATTCGTGCCCATTAAACGGGAGGAAATTAAAATGTTTAAGAAAATGAAATTAATGTCGCGTTTTATAGCAACCATCATTATCTCCATCGTTATATCGATGGGTATTTTATCCTACTTTAACATGAAACGACAGAATGCTCAGTTTTTGTCAGAGGTCGAGACGCAAGCTACAATGGCTGCCCATGAGCTGATGTGCGTAAGGAAGGTCATTGCGGAAAAACAAGCTGTAATTAATACCGATTCAAAAACAGGCAATGTCGAGTTTAAGGGTGTAATCCCGGCTATTATTGGTCGTGAGGTATCGGAGTTGTTTAGCGCAAGTACTCCATTTAAAATGAAACAAACAAGCCTCAAATATAGAAACCCAAATAACAAACCTGATGCATGGGAGGCGAAACAACTACAAAGATTTGAATTAAACCCCGATTTGAAAGAGGTAAAAGAGGTTGTAAAAATGGACGATGGTTCAAAGGTATTTCGATGCATTGTTCCTCTCAGGATCGATGAAGGTTGCTTAAAATGTCACGGTGACCCGGCAACAAGCCCAACAGGAGATGGCAAAGACATAGCTGGCAAACCAATGGAAAATTATAAACTGGGCGATATCCGTGGTGGTATCAGTGTAACTGCGCCCATGTCTGCAATCGACCAGGCAATGGCATCAAACAGGAATTTTAATATTGCAGGCAGTGTAATCTTCGTTCTAGTTATTGGAGGGATCGTATTCGTCATTGTAAGAAATGTAATAAAATTTCTTACACAACTGGTTAAAAGACTCAATGAGGGGGCAGAACAAGTCTCTTCTGCATCTGCACAAATTTCATCTTCAAGCCAGACCCTGGCAGAAGGCGCATCACAACAAGCATCCTCACTGGAAGAGACATCTTCAGCGATAGAGCAGACATCTTCCATGGCATCAAGAAACGCCGATAGCGCAAAAGAAGCAAATCAACTTGCCTTGAAATCGCGCACCTCAGCCGAAAACGGTTGCGCAGCAATGCAGGAAATGCAGGAGATCATGAAGGAATTGAATGCAGGAAATGACAAGGTACTGTCGATTATTAAATCAATTGACGAAATAGCATTTCAGACAAACCTTCTGGCATTAAATGCGGCTGTTGAGGCTGCAAGGGCTGGCGAACATGGGAAAGGATTTGCTGTGGTTGCACAAGAAGTAAGACATCTTGCCCAAAGGTCTGCTGTCGCAGCAAAGGAGACTGCCGAGCTTATTAATTCTAGAGTAGAATGTACGGAACGCGCCACCAAGGTAGCAGATAAACTCGGCGCCGCATTAAAAGAAATCGGTATGGAAACAAAAAAGGTATCAGACTTGGCCGGTGAGATTGCAGCCGGCTCACAAGAGCAGGCAGATGGAATAAACCAATTGGCAAAAGCAACTACTCAGATGGACCGAGTCACACAAGATAATGCAGCTACAGCAGAGGAATTAGCATCCTCAAGTGAACAACTCTCAGCGCAAGCGAAAAGTTTAGAAGACATGATAGGCGAACTTGCCAGAGAAATCGGCATAAAAAATGAAGATTTAAATAGTTCGGATATCACGGACTCACAGATTCCTCTTATTCATACTACTTACAAAGGGAAAGCGTTGCATCAAAAAAATTATAAGTCACGAAACGCCGCTGAAGACGATAATACAATTATTCACGTGTCAAAAAATAACAAAGAGAACAGCAAAGTCGGAGGGAAAAAAGCATACAACAGAATAAAAAGGGAGGAAGTTATTCCTCTCGCTGATGATTTTAAAGATTTTTAATCATTGTTGATAACCTGGCAGCGATATAGCCGCAAACAAAGAGAGGCGGTAGGTAGTGGGCAGTAGGCAGTAGGCAATGAAAATGTATCACTTTTTGCATACTGCCAACAGCATACTGCCAACTTAAGCAAGCAAATAGGATAGATTACAAAAAAGTTTCTACATGATAATGCTATAATCTCCTTAATTGGAAGTGATGAGAGGAAGCCAACAATATGGACTATATTCGAAATACTATTACGGTTGGTGTCGGCGATCTAAAGATCACACAAGCGCCGAATGTATTAAAGACATTGCTCGGTTCCTGTATTGGAATTGTTCTACATGATCCTGTAAACAAGATTGGTGGGCTTCTGCACATCATGCTGCCGAAAAAAAACGGAAATGATTTAAAGATTACCAAATACGCTAATACAGGACTCCCCTATTTCATCTATCAAATGGTTACCCATGCAGGTGCATCCAGGAGCGCTCTTTCTGCAAAAATCTTTGGTGGCGCAAAGATGTTTGAAACCAACGGTCTGCTTAATATAGGCGAATCAAATGAATTAGAAGTACGACGGATATTGAAAGAAGAAGGGATCAGGATAGTTGCGGCAAAAACCGGTGGTACGAAAGGATATAATATTTTGTTCGATACGGAAACGGGTGAGGTGACGTGCCGCATATTTGGTGAAGCAATCGAAATTTATTAATATCATCATAATGCTTGCTAAGCGCCAAAATACAAGCACCAAATAACAGATAAATTCTAATGAATTAAATTCAAATGTCCAAACAATATGATTTAGAAGAAAGAATATTATGTTTTGCCAAGAATGTTACCCTTTATGTAAGGCAATTACCAAAAAATGTTTCAACCTTGGAACATGGTAAGCAAGTAATACGTGCTTCTGGTTCTGTAGGAGCTAATTATATTGAAGTCAACGAAGCCCTAGGCAAAAAAGACTTTATCATGAGAATAAAGATATGCCGTAAAGAGGCTAAAGAATCAGCTTATTGGTTAAGATTGATAGTTGGAACAAATGATGAGCAGTATTAACGAGAAGGAGAAAATCTTATAAATGAGGCAACTGAGTTAAAGAAGATTTTTTCCTCTATTATTCTAAAATCACAGTAGTTTTCTTTTTGAGTATTGCAATTTGTAATTTGTAATTTATTTGTGATTTGGAATTTGTGATTTGGAATTTTAAATTACGAGTCTTTGTGGTTATAAAACTTTAATGATTAGAGAGGTAAAAAATGAACATTACTCAAGATCGCCTAAAGATACTGGAAATTATGTCAAACCTCAGCATTGATCGTGCATCCAGGGCATTATCAAAGTCACTGAGGACAGGCGCAAAAATTTCTCTTTCAAAAGTATTCATTGCTGATCTTAGTGAGACTACAGAAAAGATGAATGAGGATCAAAGAGAGATGATAAGCGTTATGGTTAATTTTAAGGGAAATGAAGGCTGTAAGCTTTTGTTCATGCTGCCAGTGGAAGGGTCATTAATCCTTGCTGACCTGTTTCTTCGGCAACGTATAGGGACATCAAAAGAATTTGACGTCTTTACAGAAAGCGCTGTTCAAGAACTGGGAAATATTCTTGCCAACCACATCAGCAATGCATTGGTTTCAGATTTTAATGCAAAGTTAATTCCACAACCACCACAGGTTCACAACGACTATGCAGGAGTTATATTTTCGAACCTTGTACTGGAACAAGGCATGGTGGACGATAAGCTCTTACTGATAGAAACAATATTTGAAATTAGTGGCACTAAACTCGAATGTTACCTGTTTTTGGTGCCTGAAATGAATTCGTTTGCAAAATTGTTAGATAATATAGGAGTAAACACATGAAAAGGATATTAGTAGTGGATGATGCCAAAGTCATAAGAATGATAATCAGGCAAATTTTGATACGGCATGGATTTGAAATTGCAGGAGAGGCTGGTAATGGCAGGGAGGCATTTGAAAAGTATAAGGAATTGCGACCCGATGCGGTAACTATGGATATTGTAATGCCAGAGGTGGATGGAATTCAAGGTCTCAAAGAGATCATTGCCTTTGATAAACAGGCAAAGGTAGTCATGATCTCCGCCATAGACCAGCGAGACGCATTAATGGAATCCCTTCGGCATGGTGCAGCGGATTATGTAGTAAAACCGTTTGAAGACGACCGCATGGTCGCAGCGCTAAAAAATTTATTTAGCGAGAAACAAAAAGATGTAGTATGCAGTAGACATGAAGCAGTAGACAGTAGACAGTAGGCAAAATAAACAATGGATACAACGAATATCAATAATTTTAAAAGTTTAATGGTTTACAAAAAGGCGTTTTGTTTGGCAATGGAAATTTATCACCTTGCGAAACGTTTCCCAAAAGATGAACTTTATTCGTTAATAAGTCAAATCAGGAAGTCGTCACGTTCGGTTTGTTCAAATATTGCTGAAGGATACAGAAAACGCCAATACCCCGCACATTTCGTAAGCAAAGTATCTGATGCAGATATGGAGAATAGTGAGACTCAAGTATGGATTGATTTTGCCTTTCATTGCAAATATATAAATGAACAAACTCAAACGGATTTGCTTAATAAATCAACAGGGGTTGGAAGATTGCTAAATTATATAATTGAAAATCCTGAAAAGTATTTAAGAAAGAATATGAAAACCGTTCCTAACAGATGTAGAAATAATCACAGTAAAATGAATAGCAAATAATATATCAGATCCAGCTGGATGCCTACTGCCTACTGTCAACTGCCCAATTATATGAGCAGACAAAATGGTTACTATAAACACTTGGAAAAAGATTTTTAAGGGGAATACACATGGACATTGATATCAACGATAAAGAATTTTCTCTTTTCCAGCGCTTAATCTACGACGAAAGCGGAATAAATCTTACCCCTGCAAAAAAAGAGTTGTTGAAATCCCGATTAATGAAGCGCTTACGGGAAAGATCATTGACCTCGTTTAAAGAATATTACAAATACGTTACCGAAGAGGATACTACTGGCGAAGAAATGGTCAGCATGCTTGATTGCATCTCTACGAACCTCACGGAATTTTTCAGAGAAGCAGCACATTTTGATTTCCTGGCAGAAAAGGTACTTCCTGCCTTATTGGAGAACAAAAGAAAAAAACGGGAAAAAAAGATCAGGATATGGTGTGCAGGATGCTCAACCGGTGAAGAGCCGTACAGTATTTCAATGATATTGGCAGAGTGTATAGAACGGCTTTGTGAATGGGATATAAAAATATTAGCCACTGATTTATCGACGCGGGTTTTAAAAAAGGCTATGCAGGGCGTGTATACAAAAGACCGATTAAGAGGGATTCCCCTTCAAATGCTGAACGCCTATTTCGAAAAGGTAGGGCATAATCTCAAAGATCATTATAAAATAAAAGATTTCTTAAGAAACTTGATTGTATTTAGAAGGCTCAATCTTACCGATGAAATCTTTCCTTTCAAGGGGCAATTTGATTTTATCTTTTGCAGGAATGTAATGATTTATTTTGATAAACAAACCCAGAGTGAATTGGTATCAAAATTTTATAAATATCTTGTCCCTGACGGATATTTTTTCATAGGTCATTCTGAAAGCCTTGCCGGCACTGATACGAAATTTCGATACGTGCGTCCCACGATTTATCAAAAGTAACTCTCTTTTGTGCCCTTTGTGGTTTAAACATAGGTTAAAAAACAAATTAGTGTAAAAGGAGACCTAACATGGAAAAGAAAGTAAAAGTATTAATTGTGGATGATTCTGCTGTGGTCAGGAAAATATTATCTACCGGCCTGAGCAATGATCCAGGGATTGAAGTCGTAGGAACGGCAGCAGACCCATTTATTGCCAGGGACAAGATCATAAATTTAAGACCCGATGTAATTACCCTGGATGTAGAGATGCCCAGGATGGATGGCATCTCCTTTCTGCAAAGATTAATGGCATACTATCCGTTACCTGTCATCATGGTCAGCTCATTGACGCAGGCGGGCTGCGAAACCACGCTGAAGGCCCTAGAAGTGGGCGCGCTGGATTTTGTCGCCAAACCATCACTGGATGTTTCACACACCCTCAATGAGATAGTAACCGAATTAGCAGAAAAGATAAAAGAATCGGCAGGCGTTAAGGTAAAAAAGAAAGAATATTTTAAAAATGCCGATAACAATAAAAGTGCCATTATCAAAAATACACAGACAAGCCATGCATTGATCAATAGCACGCACAAGATTATTGCAATCGGGGCATCTACGGGAGGAACGGAGGCGCTCAAGGAGGTACTGACGCAAATGCCACCGAATGCGCCGGGAATACTGATTGTACAGCACATGCCGCAGCTATTTACAAAATCATTTGCTGACCGTTTGAATTCACTTTGTTCTATTGAAGTAAGAGAGGCTAAAGACGGCGATAGTATTATTCCAGGTCTTGCGCTGATTGCCCCTGGAAATTATCACATGGAATTGCGAAGAAACGGCGCCCGATATTACGTAACAACATACCAAGGACCTCAGGTCCGCCGCCATCGACCATCCGTGGAAGTGTTATTTGAATCAGTTGCAAAATATGCAGGTGCCAATGCTGTAGGTGTAATTATGACAGGTATGGGAGACGACGGCGCAGGCGGTCTCCTGAAAATGAAGGACGCAGGCGCTAAAACGCTGGCTCAGGACGAGGAAAGTTGTGTGGTATTTGGCATGCCCAAGGAAGCTATCAAATTGGGTGCAGTTGATACCGTCGTTCCGCTTAATAAAATTACTCCATCCATCTTATCGCTAGTAAATAATGGAAACAAATAATGAGAAATACAGAGAAAAGGAAGTAACACGTTTCACCCACAAATAATAGACCAGCGATAAAGGAAGGGACGGAAAGGAAAAAACAATGGACTGCCTAAAAATGATAAAGAAAATACTAATAATTGACGACTCTCCCGTGGCAAGAAAGATTTTAAAAAGTTGTATTCCAAAAGATCTAGGATATGAAATCCGTGAGGCTAATGATGGGTCAATGGGTGTGAAAATGTTTAAAGAAGAAAATCCCGATATTACATTCATGGATGTAACAATGCCTGTCATGGATGGAATTCAAGCTCTGGAGGCAATAAAAAAGATTGATAATAATGCAATAGTTATTATGTGTACTGCTGATGTCCAGATGCAATCTGTTAGTAAAGCGATGTCTTTTGGAGCCCTTACGCTGATAAAGAAACCACCTACAAAAGAGGCCATCCAGGAGGCATTATTAAAAGCTCAAGATTCTTTGCAGATTTGAAAATAGGATAGATTTATGAGAACAATGCATGAAAATACTCTTTCGAACGAAGAATTAGAAATCCTCCAGGAAATTATGAATATTGCCTTTGGTAGGGCAACGTCTGACCTGGCTGAGGTCATCGACATTTATATACGATTGAGTGTTCCATATATCAATATACTGAAGGCTACGGAACTTCCCGTGTATTTAAAAAAAGAGATTAATGATTACAACAACATAAGTCTGGTGGAGCAACGATTCTGGGGAAATTTTAGAGGTCTTGCTCTTTTAATTTTCCCTTCCGGAGCCGAAAAGGAATTGATCACCCTCCTGAATAATGATAAATCCGATTTTCCAGAATCCGACACAATAGACGAACTGGAAAAAGAAACACTGCTTGAAGTCGGTAATATACTGATCGGGGCTTGCATTGGAAAGATGGCTGATTTACTTAAAGACGTAATAAGATTCTCACCTCCAAGAGTTCTTATTGAAAATCTTTCTCATGATACCATACCCGAAGGCATATTTGATTCCAATAACACAATGATTATCTTAAGGACGCTCTTTCATTTTGAAAAAAAAGACATTAGTGGGTTTTTGTTTCTACTAGTTTGTCCCGAATCAATTACTTTGCTGAAAAAAGCATTGAATGAATTCATGGAGCAGTACGAATGATCTTTGCTCAACTATTTGATATGGTAGATATCGGAATCGTAGTCCTTAACAAGGATTTAAAGGTTTATAAGTGGAACCGCTGGATGGAATTACACAGTAGAATTACTACCGATAAGATTATAGGCCATTGTATTTTCGATTTTTTCCCCAATTTAAACAATCAGAGATTTTTGAAAAGCTGTAAATCTGTACTAACCTTTGGAAATTTCTGTTTTTTTTCTCAGAAGCTGCATGGATATTTGTTTGCTTTTAAACTTGTCACTTCCCTTGGTTCAAAATTTGAATATATGCAGCAGAATTCCACTATGGGGCCACTACGTGATGAAAATAATTCTATTCAATACATCTATATAACAGTACAAGATGTAACGGAAATTGCCATCTATGAGCAAAAATTGCTTGAAATGAATACCATGGATAGTCTGACAGGAATATACAACAGACGATTTTTGGAAGCCCGTCTAAAAGACGAATTTGAAAGACATAGAAGGTATTCCAGACATCTCAGTCTGATTATGCTTGACATAGATTTTTTTAAAAAGATAAATGATGCTTATGGACATCAATGCGGCGACTTTATCATCAAGTCCCTTGCATTACAAATTGCCTCTATTATCAGAAAGACGGATATTTTTGCAAGATATGGAGGGGAAGAGTTTTGTTGTATACTTCCAGAAACTAATTTAAACCATGCACTGGATTTGGCAGAAAAATTAAGAGAAGCAGTTGCAAATCAAAATTATAACTATCGTGACCTATCTATAAATGTCACCATTAGTTTGGGAGTTGCAGAATTACAGGCAAGCGATCCTTCACCAGATTTTTTATTAAAAAAAGCCGACGACGCACTTTACGAAGCCAAAAGAATGGGGCGGAACAAAATTGTTGCAATAAACGAATCTGAAAGCCTGTATCCGACAGCCGTTGTTTAGAGTAAACTCAGATTACGTTTTTCATTCTCCTTTGCGTTAATTGCCAACTGATTTAAGGGCTAGTCTGCTTTACAGGAGAAAAGTGATGGGGAGAATTACAAATTATTACTTTTGTATGTTTTTTCTAGCTGCAATTGCTTACGAAGGGACATCTCTATCAGCCGATTTATCACAAGATTACCTTGAACAGGTAAACGAGCGCATGAATCGTTTAGAAAAGAAAATGGAGAATATTGAAGGTTACCTTATGGAAATGCAAAAAGCACAACAAAATGCTAATGTAATAGCTCAAAAACAGGCAACTCAGGAATCCGGGTTAAAAGAAGAAAAAATAGAAGTACAACAACGATTGAAAACCCGAGTAGATGAAATTGAAAAAGTGGTGCAAGGTTTGACCGATAAGGTATCCATCATGGATACGGTAGAAGAGATTCGAAAGGTGACTGAATATGTGTGCCCAAAGGGGCATAGCTTTGAAACAAAAACTGAGGATGGGAAGTGCAGTTTATGCGGGTTACAGTTAAAAGAAACGACAAATTTTAAGAAATTTAAATTTGCCAAACGTGAAAGTATCTCAGAACGGATCGCAACTGCATTAGAAAAAGAATTTAAAAAACGCATCCTGCTGGGCGCCAGTGGTACAGGTATATTTCAACAAATCATGAATGACGGGAAAAGTCGAAGTTCCTCAGCAGAGGGTTCTCTGGACCTGCTTTTTATTGGCAGGCCACTTGCCAATATGATGTTTTTTGTGGACCTTGAGGCTATTGGTGGAAATGGTCCCGATGAAACAATCGGCAGTCTTTCTAATTTAAATGCCGATGCAGGTTCTCTGCAGGACTCCGATGGCGTTGACCGTGTTTCTGTGCGTGAGGCATGGTTGCAGTCAGAACTTCTAAAACAGC
>JBKBTA010000003.1:0-44584 GCA_046291035.1 Candidatus Brocadia sp. | reverse complement strand
GTGATGCGATGGACGCGGTCCGTAAACAGGAATATCGCCGTGTAAGTGAGAAAGAACGAATATTTATCAAAGGACAGAAGTATACACTCCTGTCACAGAAAGCCAATTTGGATATAAAGGGCAAACGGGCATTAAAGCTGCTTTTCAAAGCCAATAAACGTATTTACAGGGCTTACCTCTTGAAAGAATCATTCGGTAAGCTCTGGGACTACAAAAGCCTCAGCAACGCAGAACGATTCTTTGCCAACTGGAAATCCCAGTTGAAATGGTCAAGGCTTAAACCATTTCATCAATTTGTAAAAATGATCGAACGACACTGGGACTGTATTGTGAGTTACTGTAATCCCAACAACAAGGTCTCTCTTGGACTGGTTGAAGGTATCAATAATAAAGTCCGTGTTATTCAACGCAGAGCCTATGGTATTAAAGATCGTGAATATCTCAAACTTAAAATACTATCGTCATTCTTACCAGAATTATGAAAATTTACCCACACAAAACTTAGAAGACCCAAAATTTTTAAGCAACCTTTTTCTCAATCTCCTCAAATTTAACGGCCACCTTCATGGATACGCCCGGCTCTTGCATGGTAATTCCATACATCACATCGGCAACGCTCATGGTGACCTTGTTGTGGGTAATGACGAGGAATTGTATGTCTTTGGCAAATTCCTTCAGAATATGGGTAAACCTATTGATGTTGCTTTCGTCCAGGGCGGCATCCGCCTCGTCCAGGATGCAGAATGGACTGGGCTTTGATTGAAACACTGCAAAAAGCAATGCCACGACGATCATTACCTTTTCGCCACCGGAGAGCAGGGTAATTGAACGGAGTTCTTTATTGGGTGGCTGTGCCATGATCTCAATGCCTGCCTCCAAGATGTCCACATTCTCCTCTAAAATTATATCTGCCTTACCCCCGCCAAACAATTTTCGGAACATCACCTGGAAATTCTGACGAATATCATTGAAGGTTTTCTCAAATAATTCCCTGCTTGTATGATTGATCTTTTTTATCAGGTTCTGCAAGGCCTCCTGGGATTTTTCGAGGTCTTCCTTCTGATTTACCAGGAATGCCTCGCGGATCTCCAGTTCATCCTGTTCTTTGATCGCCTCAAGGTTCACATTCCCCAACCTTTCAATCTTTCCCTGCAGTTCCTCAATTTCTTTGGAAACTGCCTCCCAAAAATCAACCTGGGGTTGAGCAGGGTAGGTGGGTTCTGCCTGTGATGTAGTCAATTCCAACTTGATTTCATCGGTGGTTGCATCCAGGTTTGACAGATCGAGTTGATATTCTTCCCGGACACGCTCTTCCAGATTAGATAGGCGAATCTGGTACTCGTTTTCTTTGAGTTTTAATTCCTGTAGCTGTTGTTCGAAATGTTTCTGCTCTGTCCGTTTTTCATCCAGGTGTTCTTTTAATTCCTTCGCTTTAAGATTATGACCATCCTGCTCGGCTTTGAGAGATGCCATTGACCCTTCCAATGCAATCTTTTTTGTGTCGAGTTCACTTACGAGAAGTCCCAGGTGTTTGATCTCTTCTTCTGCTTCCAGCTTTTTCTGTTGGCAGTTTTGTTGCTCCTGTACAATATGCTTAATCTGTTCCTGGGTTTCCCGCAACTCTGCGTCGAGTTTATTCAAAGCCTTACTCAGACCATCTTTCTTTTCCTGTCTTTGCGCAAGGCCGATTTTTACCGCAGTTATTTCATCCTGAACGCTCTTTTTCAAATGCTCTTTTTCTTCCACAAGCATGGATGACTCTTCAACCTGTTGTTCTAATTGCTTGTGCTGTTGATTGAGCAGCATGAGTTCTTCCTGCAAACTCTTTTCGCGTTCGCAGGCATTTTCCACTTCCACATCGATTTCTTCCATTTCGTTCTCGTTGATCTTTTTCTCTGCAGTAAGTTCGTCCCGTTTCTGTTCATTCTGTGCAATCTCATTGTCTTTGGAAATTTTCAGGATATTTACCTGTTCTATTCTCTTTGTCAATTGAGCCGTCTCCGCTTCAAGTCCCGTGAGTTCCTCGATGTGGCATTGTTTATCCAGTTCCAATCTCTCAAGGGTTTGCCGGATTTGAACCAGTTCTTCTTCGATCTTCTTCAGTTCGCTTTTACGGGATATGATCCCTACCTGCCCTTGCTTCTTACCACCACTGAGCGCACCTTCGGGTTCTAATAACTCGCCATCGAGCGTAACATACCGGATAGTACGGTTATCGTTGCTCATGGCAAGTGCAGTAGTAAGATCCTTTACAACGATCGTATTATTTAAAAAGCCATCGAGAACTCCGCAAACCTCTTCTGTACTGTTGACGAGTTTCCGTGCAATACCAACAACCTCTGGCTTTTGCAGGATTTCCTCAGGGATGAAAGAGTGACCATTTGTTCTATCCAATGGGAAAAAGATTGCATGTCCATTTTGGCTCTTTTGCAGGAATGCAATGGCCTGGACGGCATCATCGGTGGTATCTGTAACAATACCCTGCACCCTTTCACCAAGGGCAGTTTCGATGGCCAAGGCGTACTGGAGATCGACTTTTAACAGGTCGGCAATCATGCCCCGTACGCCCTTTATTGCCGCAGGGTTCTTCCGGGATTCCTCCAAGATGGCCTTCGCACCAGCCTCTACACCTTCCGACCTCATTTCGAAGTCCAGAAGGACTTCGTGGCGGGAGGTTTTGCTGCTCTGTAATTGTTTTTGCTGATTGATCTGCTCGTCCAAAGACCGTATCATATTCACGAGTTCTTGTATGCGTCCTTTTGATGCAGATAATTTCTGACTTAAAGCGTTGGATTCTTCAATGAGTGCATCCTTTTCCTTCGTGGTTTCCTGATATTTAGACAGCAAGGCATCTATGAATGAAGTAATTTCCTCTTGTCTCTTTGAAAGGCGCATTTTCCTGGTTTTCAGGGCGTCTTTCTCTGTTGTGAGGCTACCAATCTCATTCTGGAGGCTGGACTCTTGTTGAAGGATAGAAATAACCTCTGATTTCTTTTCATCAATACTCTGGTACAACAGGTCACACTCAAAATTAATCTGCTTATAGGTCGTCTCTTTTATCTTCTGGGCATCCGCGAATTTTAGAATTTCTTGCTCTAATGTATTCAACTGCTCCTTTGTCTCTGTAATCTTGTTGTTTGTCTCAAGTATCTTATTTTCCAGACCCTTTTGCTGCTCAGTGTATTTTTCCCTGAGAATTTCTAATTCTTTGATACGTTCATGATCATATTTTACTTTATCCTGATTTTTATATATTTGCGCCTCCAGATTTACTCTTTCGGTATGCGTTTGTGCCAATTGCTTCTCCAATTGCCCTATCATGCCGTCAATCGCATTGATTTGCACTTCAAGTTCGTTGATTTCAGAAACCATCTTTTGGTTTTGTTCTTCAATCTGATTGAACTGTTCTGAAACAGACGCCTTTTTTCCTTTTAGATCACGATAGTTTTTTAGCGAAAGCCCAACCTTTAATTTTTTCAATTGTTCCACATATTCCTGATATTTTCGTGCCTTGGATGCCTGGAGTTTTACCGAACGTAACTGTTTCTGCAGCTCCTCGATAATGTCACCAACCCGAAGCAGGTTCTGCTCCACATGTTCCAGCTTGCTTAAGGCAGCCTTCTTCCGTGATTTAAATTTGCTGATCCCGGCAGCTTCTTCAAACAGGAGCCTCCTCTCTCGAGAATCCGCCTGAAGCATGGCTTCCACATTGCCCTGCTCGATCACAGAATAGGCATTCGCGCCAAAACCCGTATCCAGAAAAAGTTCACGAATGTCCTTTAATCGACTGGCTTGTTTATTAATAAGATATTCCGATTCTCCTGAAGTATAAAGACGACGGGTTATGCAAACTTCGGTGTATTCAAGTGGTAATAGCCCCTTATTATTTTGGATCGTTAAAGATACCTCTGCATAACCTAATGATGGACGTTTATCCGTCCCGTTAAAGATCACGTCCGCCATTTCATTGCCCCGAAGTGATTTTACACTTTGCTCGCCAAGCACCCACTTGATGGCGTCTATGACATTGCTCTTCCCGCATCCATTGGGTCCTACGATGACTGTTATTCCATCCTCAAAGACAATTTCGGTCTTTTCGGCAAAAGATTTAAATCCAAACAATTCCAGTTTTTTTAGTTTCATAATCTTAATTCTAAAATTATAAACGGCACACTAATTACTAAAAAAGGGGCATTTCGTTAGTACGAAACACCCCCTTTCCCATTATACATATAGCATTTGGTCTCTTAAATGCAATATACGGATCCTCTTTATACATTAACCATTAATATTCTCGTTACATACGCTCGGCATACAAAGTCTTAATTATAACTAAAATATCAATTAAGTAAGCTTTTACCCAAAAAATTATCTTAAAAGTCTTTTAAGATAATTTTAGGTTGATAAATACCATTCATTATTTCTTTGTTGGCTTCTTCGTTTCCTTCTTTGCAGTTCCTTTTGATGTCTTTCCTGAACTTCCGCACTTCTTCATCGCCATATACAATCACCCCCTTTCTTGGACTATAAATGAGACCAAACTGTATAATGAAATTACCAATTCCTTTGTAAAACCTTTCCTTCTTCACCGCGCACACAACAGTAGGCAACATATTTACTGGCACAAGTAGAAAAATCTCTTAATGTTTCGGCAGGATACGGTTCAATTTTTAACATACCTGTGTCCAAACAATGATTCGGTCTAAAAGACTGTAGTATATATCGCCTTGCACCTTGAATAGTTCTGGCGATTTCCTCAATGTCATCTCCATCTAATTGTAATGGGCATACGGTGGTGCGAAATTCGTATTCAATGCCACTCCCCATAATAATCCGGATACTCTCTTTAATATCTTCAATATTGCAGGGTACGCCCGAAACAAGCTCATACTTTTCCTTCTGAAGGGGCGCCTTGATATCCATAGCCACGCAATCCAGAAGTTTTCTGGCGATTAAATCCTTTAGTATGCGAGGATTCGTGCCGTTGGTATCCAGACGCACCATAATTCCTGTGTCTTTTAATGACTTGAGAAATACATCGAGATGCTTGTGTGATGTCGGCTCACCACCCGTGACGACAACACCGTCCACCCAGCCAAGATTCTGCCGTATCTTGTCAATCACGGCATCGACAGGAATGGATTCCAGTTCGTTCGGCGTTTGAACCAAATGGGGGGCATGGCAATAAGGGCAACGGAGGTTACAGGTAGGCAAAAAGATTATAGAGACAATCTTCCCTTCCCATTCGATAAGACTATTTTCTATAAATCCCTTGATTGGTACTATCACGCTATAATGTAATTAAAGTAGGATGGGTTAAGCGAAGCGAACCCATCCTAGCCTTTTAAACGGCTTAAACTGTTTAAACCGTTTGTTGGTGCGCTCCGCTTCACCTTAGCACTTCGTTACACACGATTCTGCAAATACCGGCTCCCTTTTGAGCAAGAAGTCACTTACACAGTAATTACCCTTGTGCCTGTCTGCCAGTTCACCGATCTTGGACTTGTTCCAGTTATTAATACGGCTAAAATACCCGACAATCCGTGAAATACCATAGACATTCCTGGAACCGCAGTGTCCGCAGATATCGGTGAGTTTTTGGGTAACCTTCTTGCAATCATTGCAAATGGTAAATTCCGGGGAGATGGTAACCTGGGCAGCCTGCGTATTTTTAAAGGTCTTTTTGACCAGATTCATGATACTGGACGCTGGCGGCCTTTCTTCACCAACAAATGCATGGATAATGGCGCCCGATTCGATCATCGTATGGAACTTACTCTGGAGGAATATCCTGGTAATCATGTCCACCGGGGCATCGGGACGCAGATGCACACTGTTGGTATAGTAAAATTCATCCCTTTCAATGTTTCCTTTGACCATGTCAGCAGCCTCCGGATAATTTCTTACATCGACCTTGGCAAGCCGCCTACTGGCGCTTTCGGCAGGAGATTCTTCCAAAGAGAATTTTAACTTGTGTTTCCTCCCTGCCTCCTTAACACGCATATACATGTGAGAGATGACCCGCAATCCTTGCTTAATCATATCTTCACCTTCATGCAATTCCCGCCCTGTCATAAATTGCAGGCACTCGTTCAATCCCAAAATACCCACAATATACGTTGAGGTCTCAAGATCCACATAAGGACGACCGTCCTTCGCCTTCTTGCCAATCTCCCAGAGGGGCATCTCCGGACTTGACATTAATTTTCCTACAAACGCCTTTTTCTGGAGATGTGCCTTGACGGCAATCTCGATGGCCCTATCGATCTCTTTGTACAATGCATCCCAATTGCCCCTGCCTGCCCGGTAAGATGCCTGCGGAAGGTTAATAGTAATATTCTGAAATCCGCAGAAACGCATACTTTCCGGATGCTTGATCATATAATTGTCGTCTATCGTGGTACGCAAACGGCAGCAGGCCGAGAGGGTGATCTCATCCCTGTCAAAGATGAAATAAGGAACACCATTCTCGCTGGCAATCTGACAAGCGTATTCCAGGAGTTCGTATTGCTTGGGGTCATTGAGGGTATCTTCGTTAATATGGAAATCGCACTTCGGAAAGGCAAAGACATGCCCATAACAATCCCCTTCACGCCATACATCCAGCATGGCTAATGTGAATTGCCGCGCAGTTTCCTCATAATCCCCGTAGGTCTTTCCTGTGGGTTTTCCGCCTGGTCCGATAGCAGGGATATTCCTTAAATATCTTGGAATACCGGTGTGGATATTAAAATCCAGGAATAAGGTCTGCCCGCCGCGCGAAAAAGCGCTCTGGGAACAACTGAAGATAAGGTGCTGTGCCTCTTGCTTCATTTCTTTATAGCTCATTCCTTCAAGATAGGGTGCATACATGATATTGATATACCCAACACCAAGGGCCCCCGCATAATAGGCCTGCATAGAGGCCAGGAACGTATTTAAGTGCCCTGTCAAGGTGCGTGCATGCTTTGCCGGTGCAGATTCTGTATCCAGATTTTGTAGTGACAATCCATATTTTTTCAAGTATTCAAGGGAGTGGGAAGAACAATACACCCTTGTCGGATAACCAAGGTCATGGATGTGTACCATACCGCTTAGGTGTGCATCTGCGACATCTTTTGAAAATACCTCCTGAAGGGCAAACTGCTTTAGCGTGTTTTCGGCAATCGCAAGATTAATTGCCTCCGGGTTATTCGTGGCAATATTGCTGTTCTCCTTGTTTTTTGACATAATCAACTCTTCAAGATCGTACTTCGGCATACCGATCACAACCTGTTTTTCGAGCTTCTTATTGTAGCCCCTCTCAAAGAGTTCGTTGTCTACCAATTCACGTATTAATGTCGTAGAAATACGGTTTAATCCGGACGAAAAGACCCTTTGTTCAACCGCTCTGGCGATTTCGGATGCAACCTCTTCAGAAAAGTCTGCCTCCTTTATCAAGGCATCTGCAATCTTTCTCTTATCCCAGGGAAATGTTTCGTCTTTCGTCTCCGTATTGACCAAGAGGGAGACATCGGTTGTATCTGCTCGTTTTTTGGTTTGTTTCCGGACACGAAGGGATTCCCTGATCCTCGCCCGTTTGTCGCGATAGAGTATGTAAGCCTTGGCCGTTTTGGCATGACCCGTTTCTATGAGTACCTTTTCTACAACGTCCTGTATGTCCTCGATACCGGGGGACTGCCCAGCGTATTTTTTTTCCAAAAACATAGTAACAACAACCGCCAGTTCATCTGCCAGGGCACGGTCTTCACCCCCCACCGCCTGTGCCGCCTTGAAGATGGCATCTGCAATCTTTTTCTCGTTAAAAGGTACTAATCTTCCGTCACGTTTTACTACATACTCTATTGTTGCTGCTGCTGTGTTCATTTTCCCCTCCCCTTAGGTCTAATGTTGAAGAGATATACTCCGGGAGTCATTACCCCCATCCTTTTTTTTCTTCTTTTCAGTCGTCATTAACGGTTTTAGTTCATCAATAAATTCAGATATATCCTTGAATTCCCTATACACCGATGCGAATCGTACATAGGCCACTGCGTCAAGGATCTTCAATTTTTGCATCACCAGTGACCCAATGAAATTTGAGGTCACTTCCCGGTCGAATTTGTTGTATATTTCCCGTTCTATTTCATTTACAATATTTTCCAGCGTGTCAGTCGAAACAGGCCTTTTTTCGCATGCCTTCAATAGCCCATTCAGTATCTTCCTGCGATCAAACGCCTCCCGAGTTCCATCTTTCTTGACCACACGCAAAGGACTCTCTTCAATCCGCTCATAGGTCGTATATCTGCGACCGCAGCTCAAACACTCCCGTCTGCGCTTAATACTCAAACCATCCACCGACGTGCGTGAATTGATGACCCTATCATTATCCACTTTGCAAAATAAACACTGCATAAGATTTTGTCGATATGCCTGTTAAATCAAGTATGTTTATGGCCGCATGATTATCAGAAGTATCTATATATGATAGGGTTGAATATATACCATGCAACATATAGGATGTCAAGTGCATTTTTGTAAAAGAGAAAAAATCCCTAAAGAAGTTTTACAATTTCCACTTTAATATTTGCCATGGAAAGTATCTCTTTGGCAAGGGCATCTGGATAATCGGTAAGGGTGACGATACGTTTGATGCCTGCATTGACCAGCATCTTGGCGCACAGGGAACAGGGATATGTGGTGGTGTACAATGTCGATCCGGAAATTTTTATACCATAATGTGCTGCCTGGAGCAGGGCATTCATCTCGGCATGGAGGCCACGGCAGAGTTCGTGCCGTTCCCCGGGTGGTACCTTGAGCTGCTCCCGCAAACAGCCAATCTCTAAGCAGTGTTGAAGTCCACTGGGTGCGCCGTTATAACCCGTCGTCAGGATGTGTTTGTCCATTACCAGGAGTGCCCCCACCTGCCGCCGTAGGCATGTGGAGCGTTGAGCTACCTCCCGGGTAATTCGCAAAAAATATTCATCCCACGAAGGTCTCCTGGACATCTTACTTCCCAATACAAAATTCAGAAAATATTTTATCTAAAATATCTTCTGTTGTAACTTCTCCCACAATCTCACCAATGGCATCCCCTGCCGCACGCAGGTCCAACGCTATGAATTCATGGCTTTCATTGTTCCTTGCCGATTCTAAGGCTTGCTGAATTGATTGAAGGGATCGCTGGAGTGCTTCTCTTTGTCGCATATTTAGCAGAGGGGGCGCGACAGATGTGTTTATCTTGCCGTCCAGAACAGCCTTTACCAGGATTTCTTTAAGCCTTGTCAAACCCTCGCCAGTTAGCGTAGAGGTGTGTACTACGGGATATTCTTTAAGCTCCACCGGTAATTTGTAGTGAGGACTATTTTTTTGCAGATCACATTTGTTGATTACAACAATGACGTTGTTGGTCAAATCGTCCAATTTCATTTCGCTGAATTGTTCGTTCAAATTGATACTACCATCAAAAACAAGCAACAATACTTGTGCCCTCTTTAACATGGATTGCACCTTCTCCATTGCTTCTGAAAGAATAACACCTTTTGTGTCATCCACCCCTGCCGTATCCGTCAATTGAAAACGAATTCCCTCTATCTCTAAAATATCGGTAATTACATCACGCGTTGTTCCCGGTATCTCGCTGACAATTGATCTTCTCCTCCCCAGCAGGGCATTTATCAGACTTGATTTTCCGACATTGGGCTTACCGTACAAAACGGTGTCGATCCCTTCTGGAGAAACCTTGCCGGTTTCAGGTTGGTTTAAAAGATGGGAAATGTTTGTTCTCATTGCCTCCAGCCGGCCTAAAATTTCTGTTGAGGGTATCAGTTCAATATCCTGGTCTGAAAAATCAATAGCTGCCTCTATATGTGAACAAAGGGAAACCGCCTCGTTTTGTAAACGTTTGATCTCTTGTGAAACATCTCCGGTCAGTTGAGCGATTGCCATTTTCAGTTCGAGGTCTGTTTGTGCGCGGATGATGCGCATGGTAGCCTCAGCTTGTGCAAGGTCTATTCGGCCATGCAGGAAGGCGCGTTTTGTAAATTCACCCGGTTGTGAAAGCCGAATATTTTTTTTTGTTTGAATTCCCCTTGATAATAGAGCATCTAAAACCATTTCCAATAGTGGTGGGGAGCTAATAGTATGGATTTCCACCACGTCCTCTTTTGTATAAGAATAGGGGGTTTTCATGATATACAAAACTACAGGAATATGGACATATTCCTCCGGTATATGAAGGTGTCCCTGCACAGAGGTATAGGAAGGAACAGCCTCTAAATCAATATGAGAGGCAGAAACGAAAAAATCTCTTATACAATGAATAGCTTCAGTGCCACTGATTTTGATGATTGCATGCAACGACCTCCCCGAAGGCGTGGAAATTGCAACGATCGTATCCTGAATTCCGGGGTACATAATAAAGAATAGAAGGGTTATTATTTTATCTTCTTAATGGTTTTCCGAATCACTATACCTTCAATGATACTAAATATGGTGCTTGTTGTCCAATAAACCGTGAGCCCTGAGGGCATGTGATATAAGATGAAGGCAAACATGATAGGCATAAACGACATCATCTTTTGTTGAGCCTGTGCCTGTGGATCTGTTGCAGGGGCTTTGGGTGTGACCTTCATCTGGGCAAAGGAAGCGCCTGTCATGATTAACGGTAGTATATTGAGGGCATTCCCGAGAAAAGGTATGCTGAAGGGAAGGTATAGTAAGGTATCTGGCCTTGAGAGATCGGTGATCCAAAACACGAAGGGCGCCTGCCTCATTTCAAAAGAGAGTTGTAGGGTGCGAAAGAGCGCGAAAAATATGGGAAGCTGCAATAGCATGGGTAAACAGCCACTCATGGGATTGACTCCATATTTTTTAAACAATAACATCTGCTCCCTTCCCATCCTTTGTTTGTCATGTTTGTACTTTTCCTTGAGTTGATTTATCATGGGCTGCAGTTGCTGCATTCGAAACATAGAGACCTGGCTTTTTCTTGTGAGCGGGAAAAGGATCGCCTTAATGATGATGGTTAATACAATAATAGAGATACCGTAATTAGGAATTACACGGTGTACGGCGTTCAAAAAAGTCAGAAGCACTTTGCTTATCGCAGTAAACCAACCATAGCTGAGAAGGACATCTAAGGTCTCATATTGTTTCAGGACTTGCTCTTTTTTCGGACCCACAAAATAGACGTAACTGTGGTTAACAGCTTCGTTGGGTGGTATCCTGAACTTGTTTGTTTGTAAAGTAACCATAAAGTCGCCATTTTCAACCTTTTCATGGGTAAGCATTCCCTGTGCATCAAATGCCTGTGCGTTAATGAATGCCACTAAATCGCTGGACGCGGGTCTCAAAATTGTGGAAAAATACTTGTTTGTTGATCCAGCCCAAACAATGCCAACCGATTCATTCCGGGAAGGCAATTCCTTTGGAACCATACGTACTAATTTAGTCCTTTTGTTCCCCAAATCTACGCCTGCTACAGCTGCCATGTCTGTTGAAGGTTCGCCTTCGTGGCTAATCATGGAAGATGCAATAATACTGTATGACATTGAAATTTCGGTATTCGTATTATTCCCTAAGGTAATGTCCATGTTCACATGATATTTATCAGGGGGTAAGGTTATCGTCTTGGTGAGATTGATCCCCTCCTCCAGTGTGGTCGTAAATACAATCTTGTCCCTGCTTTGTTCGGTAACATGATACCGCAGTCTCTGGAAGTTCGTTTTTTGAAAGATACTGTCTATAGCAAGGGGATGATATTCCGTATTAACGTCCTTTAGTAAATCCAGGACGCCTTTTGCTTCTGCATCTTTAAATTGCTTCAGCTTAACGGATTTGAGTGCTGCCCCTTCGTTTGTCCATACCATTCTGACGAGTTCGTTTTCAAGAACGACTTCCTGGGGCGGAATGTCCATTTGAGGTTTGGCTGGTGGCATTGTCAGAGGCTTGGGGGCTTCAACAGCCTTTGTCTCCCGTGGTTTTTCTGAAATAGCCTCTTCTGTTTCCTCAGCAACCTTAGCCTTTTTAGGTGAGAACAGGGGTAATATGAAGGGATAATACAGCAACATAATTATCCCGCAAATAATCACTGCAATAAGTGCCTTTTTATCCATTAATCTTTTTTGGTTCCTCCGGTAATTCAGCCTCGTCTATAAGCATAATAGGAATATCGTCTCTTATGGGATACCGTCGTCCGCACTTCGTACAAATAATTCTGTCACCTTCCAGCCTTACATCTGTCTTACAAAGTGGACAGGCAAGAATATCCAACAATTCCTTGGTAATCATAAAAATCACCTTTTATCCGAAAATGGTTATTTTACAAATTTGCAAGTTACAAGTTCATTATACTACTAAGGAATTTTCACCTGTTATTCTCGTGAAAATTATTGCGAACATAGAATACTAACAAACTAATCCAATAATTTCAATCAAAATACGATTCCTGGCTTTTTTACTTAACAAGGCACCGTTTGAGAATAGAAGGATATCTGGATATCCGCGTAGTCTGCTGGTTGCTCAATCTTTATTCTGTTGAGACGAACCAGTTCCAATAAAGCCAGGAAAAATCCAATAATTCTTCTCCTTTCACGTATTCCAGCAAAAAGATTTGTAAAGGATAGAGAAGTATGGAGATGTACCCTTTCTAAAACCTCGTTCATGTACTCCTGTATTGGCGTGTCATCGTAAATCACTTTGGTGGAGACGTCAAGCAACGTCTGTTTCATAAGTTGAGAAAACCTCTGCAAAAGATCCCATATGCTTATACCTTCTAACGGTAGTTCTTCTTCTTTCTTGTCCGTCGTTTCGGCAAAGAACTTCGTGCGTGCCCGTGTACACTTTTTCCCCCACTCAGCGGCCCTCGCAGCTAAAACAAAGGTAGTTTCCTTATACTGCTTGTATTCCAGTAATTGTTTCACCAGAGATGTCCGCGGGTCTTCTATCTCTTCTTCATCATCTTCCATTTCCGTACGGGGAAGGAGCATGTACGATTTTATATACATAAGTGTGGCTGCCATCACCAAAAAATCTCCTACGATGTTCATGTCCAGGGCTTGCAATGCTTCCACGTATTGTAAATACTGGTCGGTAATCCGAGCAATGGGGATGTCGTAGATATTAACCTCTTCTCTTCGGATCAAATAAAGAAGTAGATCAAGAGGCCCGTTATAAATATCCAGATCCACTTTATATTCGCTTGTCATTTCCTTTCTGCTTTAAGAAAAAGATGGGAAAAAACTTTTAAATTGGATTGGGTTTTAAAAGGCAAAAATCCAACGACTTTCACCTGTAATTGTCATTTCGACCAAAGGGAGAAATCTTGAAGATTCCTCGCTCCGCTCGGAATGACAGCAAAGGGAAGATTTCATCCCCTTTGTGACCGAAGGTCATGAATGTTTCATTTGCAAAACGGATGTAGAGACGCAGAATCCTGCGTCTCTACAACATTGAAATCCCTTAAACATGCTTGAAGGTTTAAATGCTCCATCGGTAGGAGCCGTCTCCTGGCGGCGACTGGCAGTGCACAACAGCGGCATACACCCAGTCGCCAACGGGAGAGGTTTCCTCTAAAGGCCTTGAAATTTCTTATCACTTAATTAAAATTACAAACCCGTAAACAACCTGAGAAAGTATTGTATGGGTGGGCCGAGTATCATACGCAGGATTGGGATACCGGCATAATTTCCCATGATAATTAGCCCCAACAGGATAAATGGACTATATCGTTCAATCTCTTTATATTTCTGTGCCATCGAATAGGGCAACAAACCTTTCAGGATGTGAGAACCGTCCAGAGGAAATAAGGGGATCATATTAAAAAATGCCAGAGAGAGGTTAATTACAATTCCTGATATCAATATATTATATAAAATAACGGACAAATTCATCGGTATGAATGGTGCATTCCGTAATAGTTGAAAGATTACGCCAAACAAAAAGGCAGAAACAAAATTAGAGGCAGGACCTGCAAAGGATACAATCATATTGTTCCGACGGGGATTTTTAAAATTGTAGGGATTTACGGGGACAGGTTTACCCCACCCAAAATGGGCAAAGACAAAACATAACGCCCCAAGAATATCGATGTGGGCCAGTGGATTTAATGTCAAACGTCCTTGCAGCCTTGCCGTGGGGTCGCCAAATTTGTTGGCAGTCCAACCATGGAAATACTCATGTATGGTTAGTGCGTAAAGTATCGTTGGAATTGATATGAGTAAAGTGTTCAGGTTCACAGATACACAAATTCTCCCGTTTTAGGCAAGTAACATGAGCATACTAACACAATGGAAATAAGTTGTCAAGCTTAGAGCACTTAATTAATGCTTTAGATATGCGATTTGTCCTCAGGAATGAGTCAGGTTTTTAAGAATAGCCGCAGAGATGCAAAGGTTGAGGTATGAGGAAGTATGAGAATGATATTCTCGCCTCGTACCACATACTCTGTTTCATTGGCATGAAGTTCCGCCACACGAGTACGCAGCCCACGATGATACTGTTCTTTTCTCTTGAATGTTGAAGAAATGCCCACTATAATCAATCAATCGAATCGCATTATGAAAATTCATCGATTTCATGTTACCAGTACGAAACTTGATTGTGTAGGAATTTTCATTTTGGTTATGCAGGTTTTGTGACCATAAATTCACATGTCAGGAATTTCAATGTTACGTAAGGTAGGAGACAACTCCTGTTGGCGACCGTATTCGTCTTGCACACCGTTGATGGCTGCCGGTCGCCGTCAGGAGACGGCTCCTACCTTTACGTATCCTGAAAAAGTCGCCGAAGGCCTAATTATAGTATGCAAAATAACCTGATGAAAGAAGAACCTTTATCCGATATTGCCTTTGCAAAGGATGTGCTATTCATCGAAGCGGAAGCAATAAAAAATCTGATCAACCGTCTGGATCATAATTTACAAAAGGCGGTTGATTTGATTTTTAACTGCAAAGGACGGGTGGTAGTTACTGGCATTGGAAAGGCGGGAATTATCGGTCAGAAAATTTCTGCAACGCTGGCCAGCACGGGAACCCCTTCGTATTGGATTCATTCGTCGGAGGCAAGACACGGTGATCTTGGGCGCATCGTTGCGGATGACATCGTTTTGGCGCTTTCTAATAGTGGTGAAACAGAGGTTGTTACACTCTTACCCTTTGTGAAACAGATTGGGGCAAAGGTGATTGCCATGACGGGAAACAACAAGTCTTCCCTTGCCATGCACAGTGACGTTGTTCTTGACATCGGGAAGATTGATGAGCCATGCCCTTTGGGGCTTGCCCCATCGGCAAGTTCAACGGCCATGCTTGCTCTCGGCGACGCATTGGCCCTTACGATTTTTAAAAAGCGAAATCTTAGGAAAGAAGATTATGCCTTTTATCATCCGGGCGGGGAGCTTGGCAGAAAATTACTTACGGTGGAAATGGTCATGCGCAAGAATAAAGAGAACCCTGTGGCCGATGAGGACATGCCTTTGTTAGATGTTCTTACAATTATGACAGAAACAGCGGGTAAACCCGGCGCTGTGAGCGTTGTTGATAAACAGAAAAAACTCGTAGGATTTTTTACCGATGGCGATTTGAGAAGACATTTGAAAAATGGTATATCATTTTTGCATTGCAGCGTGAAGGAGGTTATGACGCGATCACCCAAAGTCATTCATGCCCACTGTTTAGTCGCTGAGGCATACAGGATACTAAGGGATCACAAAATCGATCAGCTTCCCGTGGTGGATGATTCCAACACGCCTGTCGGGATCATAGACGTGCAGGATTTGCTGGGGGTTGGATTTTAAAATTTTCTTTTGGACGCCGATGAATGCAGACTTCGTCGTGTGTGCTCAGTTGAACGATTGTCAGGATTTGAGGCGAAGAAAATATCTGCATTTGTCTGAGGGAATCTGCGTCCTGATTTCACTTGATAAAAAATATAAAACTTGTCATTGTTGATGTTGATGGTGTTTTAACGGATGGCACCATTTATGTTGATTCTCAAGGATGCGAAATAAAGGCATTTCATGTCTTGGATGGTACTGGTATCTCATACCTCCATCGTGCTGGTATCAAAACTGCAATTATCAGCGGGAGGAACTGTGATGCAGTCATACATCGTGCGAAGGAACTGGGCATCGAGGATGTATACCAGGGAGCCAAAAATAAAATAGATGCCTATGGGAAAATCATTGAGAAATACGCCCTTCGTGATGAAGAAGTGTGTTATATTGGTGACGACCTTATAGACCTTCCCATACTCCGCCGCGTGGGATTTCCCGTTGCGGTTGCCAATGCCTCGCCACTTGTCAAAAAACACGCAGCTTATATTACAAAGGCAAAAGGAGGGGGTGGCGCGGTAAGAGAGGCGGCAGAAAAGATTCTCAAATTCCAGGACAAATGGGATTTTATCATGGAACGGTATCAGAAACCTGATATACAAGGAGAAAAAGTGTGAATGCCTAAAACTTATAGAAAACCTTCAACATAATAATACTATTAAGGCATTTGTTAGAAAAGGGGAGAAAAATATAATTTTTGTTTTTATACTATTATCATGACCATACGAAGATACATACTCATTGGTATTCCTGCCGCCTGTATGCTTTCTATTATCGTATCGCTTGTTATCTATAAGCCGAAAAAAGAGATTGGGAATCAAAGGGAAAATCCTTTCCCACAGAAACAGGTGCGTGATATAGCAGGTACTGAAACAGTAACACAAGCAGTACAGGGTTTGGCCATGCCAAATTACGATGAACAGGGGAAAGAGGTTGTTGTTATGCGCGGCGAGAACACATTCCTGTTGAATGATAATGTTTACAAAATCATTGCTCCGGAGATTGAGGTTCTGGACTCTGCAACTGCTGAAAGCGGGACGCAGTCTATTTTAATCACATCCGATACGGGTGAGATGAATAAGACCTCTGACGAAGGTTATCTCTCCGATAACGTAGTTGTCCATCTTGACCCTGAAACCCAGCTCAATACAGACTATCTGAGATATTTACCCGAGAAAAAATTTGTATATACAGACGATCCCGTTACCATCAACGGCAAGGGCGTAAAAATTGTAGGACAGGGCTGTGAAATAGATCTTATTAACAAGAAGATGTGGATCAAAAAAGACGCAGAAATGGAAATGGACGGTGTTAAAAATGACCTCTTTTTTTTGTCACAGGGCGGCACTCCACAAACCGTGCAGAATCATCTAGATGAAAATGGTACAGGAGAAATACCCCTCCAAAAAACCTTTATCCGATCCAGCGGACAGCTTGTTTTTGATAGACACCCCGATGCAAATATTATGACCTTTAACGACAATGTTGAGGTTAAAAAGGGTAGTTCGACCGTTTTTTCGGACAAGCTGGTCGTTTTTCTTGATCCGGAAACAAAAAAAACAAAGCAGGCCATCGCCAGTGGAAATGTACTCGCATCACAGGGAACAAAAATCGCCAAGGGAAGTTTTTTGACCTGGGATGTCAATACCCAAAGTGCAATCCTGGAAGATGCCCAGAAGGCAGAATTTGTCGAAGACAACCTCAATATTGACGCCCTGAAAATGATCTTTTACAAAGACACGGGCAAAATAGACGTCCCCAGTTCGGGCAGCCTGAAAACCACGATGAAAGGAAAAGAGGGCAAAAAAAAGGATTTGCTAAAACAGAGCAAGACGATAAAAACATCAGCGTAAAGTGGGAAGGAAAAATGAATTTTCAGGACGATACACGGGAGGCAAGTTTTGAAAAGAACATTGAGGTAAGGAAGGAAAATTCAACCCTCTTGTGTGATAATCTTAAAGTGACATTCAACGATAGTGATTATAATCTGCAGACTTTCAAGGCTACAGAAAAAATACACATTATCGATAAAAAGGGTAATTTATTCAACGAGGCCGTTGGAGACCACGTTACCTGGGATGCAAAGAATAAGGTTACCATCCTGAGAGGACAGCCCTTTGCTTTGCTGAGAGAAGGAAACAAAAGGCAAATTCTCGCCCCCAGGGTTTTATTTTATGAGGATGGAAAGAAAATACTGTGTGAGGGCAAGGGTAGTTTATATGAAAAGGGGGAAGAAAAATTTTCTGGCGAAGATACTGAGGAAACGGATATAAAAGTGAACTGGGCAAAAAAAATGATCTATAATGATGTATTAAAAAAAACGAGTTTTTATGAAGTGGTGGAGGTTACGAAAGGTGGAGAAAAGTTGAATGGTGACCAAATCGATGCCTACCTGGACGGTAACGGTAAAATCAGGAAAATCATTGCCACGGGCAACGTCTATTTTTTCAGTAAGAGTTTGAGTGGCAGTGAGGGTTTCGGGTCGCTCTTGACGTGGGACTTAATAAAAAAAGTGGCCTTACTCACAGGCAATCCAAAGGCGGAATTACGTAAAGAAGGCTCACGGACATTCTCAGAAAAGGTGTATTTTAATATGGCTGAAAACCGGGTTACCTGGGAAGGCAGAACACACTGGCAACTCATCAGCCAGGAAACAAGTCGTTCGGAGAAATGAATACATGCGATATATTCCAATCATGATTTCTCTTTTACTAACCCTCCCGTTGGTATCAGTTTTTGCACAGAACACAAAGCGGGTTGAAATCTTTGCACATCATGGTGTATTAGAGGACGTACCGGAAAATACGTTTGCCGCATTAGAAAGAGTTGCCGAGTTAGGTATTGATGGGATTGAAGTTGATATTCGACAAACAAAGGATAATCAGCTTGTATTGATGTGTGATGAAACGATCGATAGAACGACCGATGGGAAGGGTCGTGTTGACCAGTTGTTATATGCCGAGATACAACAGTATGATGCTGGTTCGTGGCGTGGTGCTGAGTTCAGGAATGAACGGGTACCATTGCTTTCCGATGCCCTGCAATTTTGTAAAATTAATGACCTCAAATTGATCCTGAACGCCAAACAAACTTGTATAGAAAGACAAGTGTTGGCCCTTGTCAATGAGTTCGGAATGTCTTCGCAAGTGTATTTGTGGGGTACATTGAGGAATCTTAGCTCGGAAGATGCGGAATCGTACAGGAAAGAGCTCGTTTTTGTGTCTCCGGAAGAAATGACGGGTGAAAAAATTAATCGTATACATGAGGAAAAGAAACACGCATTCTCGGTTATCCTCGAAAGCGATGACAGAAAGAGTATAAAGAAACGTATCAAGGCAGGAGTGGATGTTATCCTGGTGGATTATCCATGCGTTGCAATGGATATCCTGAATATGAAAAGTCAAATAATTGACAAGAGGAGGTCAAAAAATCGGAAGGTTGCCAGCCAACAACGCGAAACAAACGATAATACCGTATATATTCAAGAACAAGTAAAAAATCTGGTAAAAACAATAGAGGGTGAGGACTACGATAAGGCAAGGGCTGCCGCTATGGCGCTGATGGTATTACCGCAGAGATACACTGCACCACCCCTCTTAAAACTTCTCGGAGATAATAGCCAGCTCGTAAAACAGAACGCCGTTTGGGCACTCGGATTTTGCGGAGATGATAGCATATCAGTAAAGATAGAAGCCCTTCTCAAAGATAAAAACAGTGCGGTACGCAGAGAGGCAGTTCTCGCATTGAAACGGTTGGGCGCTACCCAATCGGTTCCAGTGCTTATAGAAATATTAAAAACCGAAACTGATCCAGGGGTAAAATATGACATCGCAAGGGCTTTAGGAACACTTGGTGACCAGAGTACAGTTTTTGCGTTAGCTGATATACTCACGAAAGAAAAAAACTGGTATGTGAAAAGCGGCTGCGCTGAGGCATTGGGTCATATTGGCAGCGACAAGGCTATAAATGTCCTGGCTAAGACCCTGGTTACCGATGCCGGGGAAGATGCTACATGGACACGTACGAAGGCTGCATGGGCATTAGCTGCAATTGGGGAAAAATCCGTCCCTTTGTTAACGCGTGCCCTGAGTGACAATGAAGAAGTAACAAGACGCAGGGCAGGATGGGCGCTGGTAAAGATCGGTACTCCTGCAGTAAAGGCGTTAATCAGCTCATTGCGTGAAATTAACAAGTATACAAGGGAACGTGCGGCATACACCCTTGGTTGGATTGGTGATGAAAGTGCTGTAACATCACTCATATGGGCATTAAAGGATAGAGAACCTTCAGTTGTGAGTGCTGCAGCCTGGGCATTGGGCAGGATTCGCAATCCCAAAGCACTTTCTGCGCTTCAGGGTCTGGTCAATAATAAAAATGAAGATGTCCGGGAGAATGCGGTCGAGGCCATTGAAAGAATCGTGGCAAAGAAAGAAAAAACGGCCTATTATACAGAACCTGTACAAAAACCGTAAAACGTGGTTGATTAATGAATAAATTTTCAATAATATAAATATTTCGCATAGAATTTCTTATAATTAAAAACTTGTAGAAAGGTTTTATTTTGATGAAACGCAGCCTTGTATATCTTGTGGGTGCAGGTCCGGGTGACCCACGGCTTATTACGGTAAAAGGCCTGGAATGCATAAAAAAAGCTGATGTGATCATATATGATTATCTGGTAAACGTAGACCTCCTCAAGGTTGCCAGGTCTGATGCAGAATTTATCTACGTTGGTAAACAGGGAGGTGCACATACACTTGAACAGGACGAGATTAATAAACTTCTTGTGAAAAAGGCGTTGGAGAACAAAATAATAACCAGGTTAAAGGGCGGGGATCCATACGTCTTTGGACGCGGTGGAGAAGAGGCTCTGGTGCTCTATGAAAACCATATACCTTTCGAGGTAGTTCCTGGCATTACCGCAGCCATAGCGACCCCCAATTATGCAGGCATTCCTGTCACACATCGAGATTTTACTTCTACCTTTGGGCTCATCACAGGGCATGAAGATCCCACAAAAGATGAAAGTTCGATCGATTGGGCAAAGATCAGCACGGGAATCGGTACACTCGCATTTTATATGGGAATCAAAAACCTTCCGTATATTACCGAGCAGCTCATGAAACACGGCCGTTCCGAAGATACCCCTGTTGCCGTAATCCGATGGGGAACCACACCACAGCAAAAGACGGTGGTAGGGACGCTGGGTACGATCGTACAAAAGGCTAAGGACATCCGTCCTCCTGCAATTACTATAGTTGGTGAAGTGGTAAAACTGCGGGAACAACTCAACTGGTTTGAGACCAAACCATTATTCGGAAAGACGATCGTCGTGACGCGTTCGAGGGAGCAGGCCAGCGAGTTTGCAGATCAATTATACGAGTATGGTGCGCATGTCATTGAATTTCCTACCATTGAGATTGCAAAACCGGATGCCATTCAGCCCCTGGACGAGGCCATAGACAACATCCAATCCTATGATTGGCTTGTCTTTACCAGTATCAACGGTGTAGACGCCTTTTTCCAGCGCCTGTTTGAGCTGGGAAAGGATATCAGGGACCTGAAAGGCATCAAGGTGTGTGCCATTGGTCCTGCAACGGAGGGCGGCATCGAAAAGTATCACATAAAGGTCGATTGCAGGCCACCCAAATTTGTTGCAGAGTCTGTTGTCGAAGAGTTAAAAAGAGTTACTGGTATAAGAGGCCAGAAATTCCTGCTGCCAAGGGCGGATATTGCCAGAAGCTTTCTTCCCGAAGAGCTTCAAAAATTGGGGGGAAAGGTGACCGATTTGGTAGCTTATAAGACCTTCATGGCGCAACCCAGGGATATGAATCTTGTTGAAAAAATTAAAAACGGAGAAATTCATATTATCACATTCACCAGCTCCTCGACGGTAAGGAATTTTGTACAAATTATCGGAGAGAAAAACATTGCAGCATTGGACGGGCACGTCCAGTTTGCCAGCATCGGCCCAATTACCACACAAACCGCAGAGGAGATGGGACTCCGCGTTACTATTAAGGCAAATGAATATACCATCCCTGGACTGGTAAGCGCCATCCTGGAAAGCATAACTTCTACAGCGAAAAACCGTACAGAAAGTTTTTAAAAATCCACAATCGTAAGTCCTTGACCGTAAAAGCGATAACCGGTACGAATAAACCAGCCAGTCATCATGCAGCTTCAGCGGCACTATGAAGCAATGAAAATTGAACTTTTTGTTGTATCGTGATGTTGTACTGATGGTTATGCCATTTTTGATGGCCTTATTTTCGAACCAGATTACGCATCGCAAAACAGGGACTCCACCTTCATTCCAGTACGGCTATAAATCATCGTGAGGCGAATCGATAACAGCCGTTTTGTTGAAAGGAAATTTTATACAGTCTAAATGCCAGGTTAGATTCCAGTCGGCAATTGAAGAGATAAAATGATTCAGAAAATAAAAAACAGGATATTTGTCGTTTTAAATGGATTTGCAAGCGATGATTTCTCTAGCAGGATATTCTATCTTTCCATTATAGCATTGATTTTTCTTAACGTCTTCGCCGTCATTCTGGAAACGGTAGAAAACCTTTCATCTCGATACCTGATTTTTTTTAAAACATTTGAGATGTTTTCGGTGTTCACATTTACTCTCGAATACCTTCTCCGTCTGTGGACTTGTACTGCGGATACCCGGTTTCATGGTGCTATTAAAGGAAGGATCTGATTTGCGCTGGCACCTCTGGCCGTTGTGTATCTGATGGCAGTTTTACCATTTTACCTGCCAATGTTTCTTCCCCTTGATTTAAGATTTATAAGGGCATTACGGCTTTTTCGTTTGTTTCGTATCTTAAAGATGGGGAGAAATTCTGAGTCTTTGAGGATGCTGGGAAATGTACTGAGTGAAAAAAAAGGAAAATATGGGAAAAGAACCATGAGCCCGCATTTCGGAAAAGGTATTGATGAACCACCGGGAAAATTGCCTGGCTGCAAATAAATGGGGTAGTAGTTAAGATGTTACGTCGTTCTTTGATAAGAAAAGGAATGTAAGAATCTTAAATCCATCTATCTATGTTTGTCAGCTTTTTCCATTTCTCAATGGATTTACAGAGTGAATTAAATAGGTATTTACTTAATTGTTGTTAGAATCTTTTCATGAAATTTTGCAATCTCCTAAAATTGTTTGTCCCTAATAAGGATAGTCCCAGAAAAATGTAGTTGCGTATTTCAAATGGATATAGCCTTATCGCCTTTAAAAACGATTCCTTGCCTTTTTTCGTGCTTCCGTTGCAGTAATAAAGCATCCCGAGACGAATATAATATTGACTGTGAGCTTTACGATTTAAAGAAAAGATTTGGCTATTATCTTTTCAGCATCGTTTCAATCCCCCGTATTCTTATCTCGGAATTACTGGAGATAGTATTTTTGTGAATATAATACTTTACCAGGGGTTTTTTAATATATTCAAAATGAAATTCTTTTGAAATTCGAATCCACATATCATAATCTGTCGGATATACTACACTTTCGTCAAATAACCCTATTTTTTCGAAGCATGCCCTTCTTGCAATAACTGTTGATGGTATTCCAACATAATTTTTAATAAACATATCCTTATAAATGTTGCCTTTTTTTACAGGAACCATTTTCCATAATATTTTCTGGCTGGTTCTGTCCACTTCAATATAACCGGTATAAACAACGCCAACCTTTGTTGGGCTGTTTTTTAATAAATCAACTTGTAGCGTAAGTTTTTCTGGTAACCATTCATCATCATCTAAAAATGCAATATACTCAGAATTTGAATTTATTATCCCGGTATTCCTGGCCCCTGCTTCTCCTTTATTTATTTCGTTACGTATATATTTTATTTTCTTATTATTCAGTCTATTTACAACCTCCGGGGTATTATCCTTGGAACCGTCGTCTACCACGATTATCTCAAAATCCTGAAATGTTTGGTTTAAAACGCTTGCAATTGCTGAGGACAGAAACTCTGAACGATTATAGGTAGGAATAATTACACTGACTTTAGGCACTGTAGTTCCCTCGTCGAAGACCCGTGGAATGTTTTTCAATAATACTCAACGCAACAAGCGCCTTATGCAAGAATTTAAGGAGACAACCTCTCTGAAATCCTCTTTTCTTACAATCTTTTTTTCTATAAAGCACTAAAGGAAAAAATACCTTCCAAGGCAAATATACTGTACCAGTTTTTAGATTTCAGTCAATTTTTTTTCTGCCAGTATCAATACGGCACGTATTACATTTATCTTCTGCCACGTCCGCATAAATTAGCTTAATGGACAAAGTCGAACAGAAAATACCATGAATAACAACAGTTTACTTGATATCCTTCTTATATCTGTTCTTTTCATCTGGAAATCCTAATTTAGTTTGTCTGGTGTGCCTCAGATGGCAGTGATTCCCGAATGGTATCCGAGCGCTGGCTGGTCGGCACGTGTGGTTTTCTGCGGCCTTCACGCTTGGCACGTCGGAGTGACCTCCAGAATGTAAAAGGTCCAACCAGATTACCGATAATTTCGGTTATAATAAGTGACAACGGATAGATGCTTTTACCACATAAGCGTTGTATGATTCGGTGGAGATGAACCTTTGGCAGCTCTAATGCCAGTTGCCACATTGCACGCAAATCACGGTCAAGAATCAGCATGGCAAGATGGTAGGCAACATGCCACTTCCCATGGTTATAAAGATGACGACGCAGAGATGGCATATCGCGATGATGCTTGTGCCACACATAAGCGGCTGGCTCATAGACAAGTGTATAGCCTGCCTTGAGGACCTTATAGAAAAGATACATATCCTCACCTCCGCCTGTAGGCGTATCATGGCCAAGCGCTTCGTTCATCAGACCGATTCCATGATTCCTGAAGATATTAGCGCGAAACGCGGCATTGGTGGTTGCACCAAGCTTCCATGTGGGTACAGCACAGTACCAAAACGATTTAAACCAGTCCCTGTCTACTTCTAATGGTTCAAAGCCACATCCGAATTCCCTGTGTATATCAAAGAGTCGTTGTGCCCTGGTTTCGAGTTCCAGAGGCAAGATGTTACCTGTCACAACCATAACATCGCTACGGACAAATGGTGCAACCAGTTTCTCCAACCAATCCGGCGGCATTGTCACAGCGTCATTGACCGTGATAACAATATTTCCCTTGCTCATGATGAGACCTTTATTTCTGGCATAAGCCAGCCCCCGGCACGGCTCGTTTATCAGCATGACTTCGGGAAACTCAGCAACCACAGGTGCAGTCAGACCAGAAGATGGGTTGCGATCCACGACAATAATTTCAACATGGCGATGAGACTCCTGGGATACGAGACAGTGTAAACATGCGCGCAAATCGTCTGGTCGATCAAGCGTTGCTACTATGACTGAGACTGCGATATCAACTGGCAACCTCACCGTCTCGCCTGTCGTTTCCTCATTGGCCGGTATAGAGCGCTGGGTTAAAGACATCAGTATGCTGGCCTGTATGGAATTTATGTCCAGATTATGATAGGGTTCGAGAAGCTTGAGGTCGAAGTGATCAACAATAGCCTCACAGAGACGGGTTACTCCTATTGCCTGGTGATGATTAGCTATGTCCACACTGCCCAGGAGTTTGCCATCCCTGATTACAAACACGCGGACGCCTGCATAGTCAGTCACATCGGTCAATGCATGCAAGGGTTGACTGAGATCGATAGTACGTACAGCGACAGCATGGGGATTGTTGAGGGTAACCTTTCGGGATATAATTCCCGCAGGCAATGCGGCCTGTGTAATAGGACCAAAGGTATGCATGATTTTTTCTGCAATACGCCGGGCTTTTTTGTAACTGTACAAACCGCGAAATGAACCCTTTAGTCTGGCCAGAAGGATATCACGAGGGAAGTGCGATGGATACACTGAGGAAATTAACAAAGAACGTATCTGACGCCACAGCCATCGTAGTCCCAGTCTGATAAAGGCAATGCGTTCGTCGGGATATGCAATGATACTACGCATCAGATACGCATAGAACGCGGTACCCCAGGTGGCAAGCTGGGTTCGTAATTGAGCGTAATCGCGACGGTGGCAATGTCGCACAATCGCCCCCGGCTCATAAACCAAGGTATATCCCTCTTTCAGCACACGAAAGAACATTTCGATATCACCGCCTCCATTGGTAACTGTACCTACATCTAAGGCAGGATCGAAGTAGCCAATCTGGTCGAATAGGCAGCGGCGGTAGGCCATATTGGCCCCGGTACCGTACTTGCCTGTACCTCCATGATGAGCCGCAGCCCGTTCACCGCTCTCAAGATCCACCCGACACCATTTACGTTCAAAACCGCGCCCGAAGCCTCCGTGCCGTTCAAAGAGGAACTGTGCCTCGGTTTCGAGTTCATATGGCACAACAAGCCCGGTAACAGCCATCACCTCTGTATTTTCGACAAAGACACTAACCAGGGCCTTAACCCAGCCAGAATCAACCACCACATCGTCGTCGGTATAGGCAAGGATCTCTCCGCGGGATTCGACAATCGCCCGATTGCGCGCCCAGTCAAGACCGAGCCGGGGCTCGCACACATAGCGCACATTCGGATAAGCCCTATGCACTAATTGCTCGGTGGCATTACTGTTCGGTGCATTGTCAACGACGAGAATGTCCAGTTTCGGGTAATCGAGACGGCTGAGAGAGTCAAGACATCGGGCAAGGTCGGTAACGCGATCGCGGGTACAGACCACAACTGTTACCAAGGGCAGTGGTCCGTTGTAAACCGGATGCGGTATATCAAGCAGGTCGCCTATCCGTAATCCATCCGGTCTCGGCAGCGTCATTAAACCATCACATAAAAGGTGCCGTATGATGGCGTGTCCGTGCTTTTTCTGGACGGATTTGCTAATCGCCGCTGCAGTACATATACCATCAATGATAGGTATTTTAATATAACCAATCGGTATGCCGTGCAAACGAACCAATGCCTGTAATGACTCGTATCCATCCATACCCTCGATAGCCGTGACTGGGTGGCTCAATTCTATATCCATTACTTTTATTGGTTTGTACATATACATGTTTGGCTCACTCTGGCATGCCTAGATATCCTTATCCTGATGTATTCGGACATCTTTTTATCCCAGGAATGGAAATATGCTTCTCAACAACGAATCCTTTCCTATCGCCCTGTGCAGCCCCTGCGGTTGCTTCTGCCAGCCGCGCTCTGAGGGTAGATGGCTGACCTGTCATTGGCCTGCCAAGTAATCCCTCTCTGACTGCCGTCCGGCAGAGTTCTGTGCCAGTTGCATCGGTAATTGCAGCCCTCAGTTCCTGGGCACGTACAATGTTTCCCTTAACAGGAAGAGTAACAACACCGAGTGCGGCTCCTCCAACGGTTAACAAAATATTGACCTCGCCCCCTGAAACCACTATATTTGAAAGACGTTTGCTAACCTCGACGGTAAAAAAGCCCTTGTTGGTTCGGTGTTGTACGAATCTCTTCAGCTGAAAAAAAAGTGCTTGTAACCTGATCCAACAACTCAAAATATTTTGCAAGAGTTTTTTCCAGCCAACTTCTGTCCATTGTGTCGAATAGAAATAAACTTGCGGTTTATCTTGACAACCCCAGATCTCTTGTAAAAATACTGTCCAGCCGATCCTGTCGTGTATCTGCTGCCAGAATGTTGACTCATTTTCCAGAAGATTATCTGCAATACAGAGGTCTCCCCGCCAGATTGATAAACCACTTTGCGCCTTTCTGACTTTTAGATCACGGTATACCGTATGCTCGAAGAAACGACCTATAATCTTCCAAAAAAACTCTGTCGCAATTGCATCGGCCAGAACATGTCCGGAAACCATGCCATTGCAAATCGGCAGCTCAAGTGTACCAATGCAAGTATCTTCGAGTTCGATTGTACAGTTGAGCCGGTCCACTACTGGAGGAGGACGAATATCCGGAATTGGTTTCGTCACTTCAATCCGAACCGCATGGAGAGTCCCGATAGTCAGTGGCAGTGAAACCATAGGATGATCCAGAATCAAACGCTCGAGGGCGGTAAGGGTACGTCGATACAGCATAGGAGCTTGTGCCTGTTGCTCAAGGGCAATCAGGAATTCCTCGATGTGTTGTTCCACGGCGGGCCAGAGTTCTCCCCATGCTGCCGGGGTTTGGCAGGTAGGCAATGGTACAGCCTGAAAAATGTTTTTGGCAACGCCATTTGGATCGAGTTGTGGATAGTGATCGTCCTTAAGAAGATTGAGCGATGGTCTGGCGTCCTTTCCGCAGCCAATCATTAAGCCAGCACACCAGCATGGAAAGTAAAACAACTGTTTTATGAGTTCTTCACAAGGCAACCCATTTACATGTTCCGGGTGCGGGTTCTGCACCCGCATATCAGGCATATGGCCCTGCCTGAGCACACGAAGACCGTCCGTGAGCATCTGGAAACCATCTACGGAAGCAGAAGCAGGCTGCATACGATACAGCACAAGCGCCTCGTCAATTACTCCAAATTGAGCACCTGTGCGTGCAACACGCTGCCAAAGATCCCAGTCCTCGCACGTACGGAGTGATGTGTCAAATCCCCCAACGGCCATGACGAGTGACCGGCGAACAATACACGCATGGATAGGAAAGAGGGCACGGCGTGCAAAGGTTGAAAACATATCGCCTGTCAGACGACAGAATTCCTCTTTAACAAGTGTTCCGTCTCGTGCAACACGAGCCCAGTTGCAGTAAACCGCATCAAGGCTGGGATCAGAAATAAGCAAGCGGGTCATTCGTTCGAGATACTGCGGTAGAATTAAATCGTCTGCATCGAGAAAGAGCAACCAGTCGAAACTGGCCATGCTGATTCCCATATTTCTTGCCGCACTTACTCCCATCTTTTGCTGGCTTACAATACGAATTCGATGATCTTTTTTGGCAAAACTGCCGGCGACAGCCGCTGTTCCATCATTTGATCCATCATCTATAATGATCGCCTCCCAATTTGTAAAGGACTGGGCAAGAAGGGATTCGAGCGTTTCCGCTATCATTTTTGCCGCATTATGAGCGGGTATTACAACAGATACTTTTATACGAGACTTATGCCGGATTTCCATAAGTATTATAACTCTTTCTTAATATGCTTACGCTACATAAATTACCGGAAATTTTCTGATCAATCGGGCAAAGGTCCGTCGTTAATGCAATAGCTGCCAGATGTCATGTCTGCGTTTGACAAATGCCGAGCCTTGCAATAAAATCCTGTAAACTATTAAAGCCGAATACTTCAAGCCGTGGTAACGCAAGAAGGGGATCGTGGAAGCTGCACAGTTCCATACGGCAGGATAAACCAAAAATGTAACCGCAAGCCCCGATAAGATGCTGAACAACCGGGTCGACATCACCGTAAGGATATGCGAAGGCCTTGACCGTTACTCCAAGCTTATTCTCAAGAATCGCACGGGAACGTGCACCTTCACGGACAATCTTCTCCGGAGAAAGTGCGGTAAGAAAAGGATGGCTAACCGAGTGAGAACCAAACTCAACTCCTTCATTCTGGAGTTCTTGAATATCTTTCCATCCAAGGAGCGATATCTCCTCTCCATACATACTATCCCATTTATTTGTTCCTCCAATGCAGTCTGCCACGAGGAAGACGGTAGCGGAAAAACCATAGCGTTTCAACAATGGCCATGCGTACGTCAGAAAATCGACATACCCATCATCAAATGTGATCATCACTGCCCTGCCGGGAAGAGGTCTTTTCTTTTCCATTGCTGTGCGCCAGTCTTCAAGGCTAACGCTGTAGTATCCGTTAATGTGGAGATATCTGATCTGCTCTTCAAATAACTCCGGCGTTACCCGATAGCGGGCTGTCTCAGGCTGGCCTGTCGGGGCAACACGGTGGTACATGAGAATCGGAAGCCGTTCGGTTACCTCAGTCTGAACAACATTTTCCTGCTCAGGATAATCGCCGTATCGCCATTTAACTCGCTCGGCAACCTCAGGCAGAAGTCTCGTGGGTTGCTGTTTCAACTCGGTTACTTTTGGAGTACGGCGATAGAAAAGAGAATATATGCGGGGAACGCGTTGAAAAAGTTGAATACGGTAAAGGGGTGTACGAAGCTCCTTCACAAGCTGAAACAAAGGAATACTCGAAAACGTTTCGCTGATGACTTTCGCTCCAAATGTTACATCGCCCCAGTCGAAGCCTGTGTGGTCCGGGTCGTCCTTTACTACATTTGCATGTGCCATTAAAAGGTATCCCCACGGTTCGATGGCCTTTGCAAACTTACGGGCAACAGCCCTCAGGGCTTTTCGTCCACCAACATAATACAGTACTTCACTGCATACAATCAATTCAAAGCGGCCAGGGATGGAATCTTTCATAAGGTCGAGTTGTACAAAGCGGACGTTCTTCAAGTTTGCACAACGCCTGGCAGCCCGATTAAGTGCAATCTGCGAGATGTCGGCAGCCACAAGTTCTTCAACGCGTGACGCTAATTTCACGGTAAAATGTCCTTCGGCACAGGCAAGCTCTAATGCCATCCCGATCCGTCCATGCGGAAGCATCTCTAGTGTCTGCTCATATTTCTTCTGCTCATACGGACTTGTGTACTTCCACGGATCAGGCCGTGCTGCAAAGATCCTTTCGAAAAAGCCGCGACCATGGTTTGGCCTGTCGCGAGAATCCGTTATTGCAGAAGCGTTGGTTTCATCCACGACAGATGTCTGCCGCAAGATTAATTCCGGTACATAAACTACACGCAAAGGGTTCTTGCTTGGTCCCGGGATCTGAATCACTGGTTCTCCTGCAACTGTTGCAGCATCAATGAGTTCCGGGGCAATTGCCGACGGAAGGATTGCGCGTCGGGAGAGGCTGGTCTCCATTTCACCATGCCTGCGACGGCCAAACACTATAGCACTTTCTCCCTGAGATAACACACGATTTAGGATGTTCGTGGATCCTGATACGGACCTATATTTCTCATTCATCTCGAGAATAAATCCTTTTCCGTCACCCTGTGCAGTCGCAGCAGCAGCCAGTCGTGCTCTGAGTGTAGATGGCAGACCTGCCATTGGCCTGCCAAGCAGCCCCTCTCTGACCGCTACCCGGCAGAGTTCCGTGCCACTTGAACCGGTAATCGCTGCCCTTAGTTCCTGTGCCCTCACGATGTTCCCTTCAACATAGAGAATAACAACTCCCATCGCTACTCCACCTACTGTTACCAGGACATTCAGTTCACCCTCTGAAACCTCCACATCGGAAATTTCTTTGCTAGCTTCTATGGTAATCCAGTTATCCTGTGCAGGTTGCTTTGCTACCGATTCATCGATAGTTCCTGGATCGTAAAAATATTCTTTAGGCCAGTTGGGTCGCCCCCAGAGTTCCTGCAAGAATACCACCCAGCCATACTGATCGTGCACCTGTGTCCAAAACGCCGACCCATCTTCCGGAAGATTATCTGCAATACACAGAGGGCCGCGCCAAAGTGATAAACCCCTTTGTTCCTTCTTAGTATGTAAATCGCGATACACCGTGCACTCGAAGAAACGGCCTATAATCTTCCAAAAAAACTCTGCCGCAATTGCATCTGCAAGCACATAGCCAGGCACAAATCCGTCGCATACCGGTAGCTCGATTACGCCAATGCATATCCCCTCTAGCTCGATGTTGCAATTGAGTCGTTCGACTTTGCAGGGTGTAATAATGTCACCTATTGGTTCTATGACCTCAATACAAACTGCATGCAAAGTCCCAACAGTTAACGGCCGTTTCGATGTCGAATTGTACAGAATGAGGCGTTTTAGAGCGGTGTTTACGCGACGAGCTAACCCAATTGTCCGGGACTGTTTCTCAAGAGCGAGCAGAAAATCTTCAACACACTGTTCAATCTTAGGCCAGAACTTAGCGCAGTCGTGTTTTGTTTGACATGCATGGATTAATGAAGAAAGAAAGATGTTACCGGCGATGCCTTCCGGATCGATTACGGCATCATGAAATATTATCAAGTACATTGAGCAAGTGTCTGGCATCCCTGCCGAGTCCAAGGAAGATACCGGCACACCAGCACATATGATTAAACATGGCAGTTGGAAGCTGTGTCACCGGTAGACCATTTGCATTTTCTGGCCGGGGATTAGGTACCCGCGAATCTGACGAATGTCCTCTCTCGATTACGCGAAGACCGTCGATAAATAACCTGAAGCCATTATTCGAAGCCGAGCCCGGTCGCATACGATACAACGAGAGCACTTCATGAACTGCACCGAAACGAACACCGGTGCGTGCTATCCGCTGCCAGAGGTCCCAGTCCTCACATGTGGTGAGTGACGTGTCAAACCCTCCAAGTGAAACAACAATAGATCGACGAACAATGCATGCATGAATCGAAAATGAGCAGGTGAACGCACACAAATTAAAGAGGTCTCCTTCTTGATTGCAGAAGCCCTCATATAACCGTTTCCCATCAGGGGCGATTCGAACCCAGCCACAATGTACGCCACCAAGCTTAGGGTCTGCCGCAAGCGCGCTCGTCATCCGCTCGAGGTGGTGTGGCGAAAGCCAGTCGTCTCCATCGAGAAAGAGCAGCCAATCGAAGCGGGCTTGCTTCATGCCAGTGTTTCGGGCTGCGCTCACCCCATCTTTGGCTGACTCACAGTACGGATTTGGGGATCTTTCTCTGCATAACTTGCGGCAATAGCCGCCGTCCCGTCACTTGAACCATCATCAACGACGATTGCTTCCCAACCTGTGAAGGTCTGAGCACGGAGAGATTCAAGGGTTTCTGCGAGTGTGCCGGCTGCATTGTGAGCAGGTATAATGACAGATACATTCATGGAAATTCTCCGAATCTTGCTATTTGCTCTGGTATATTTTTATATTATAAATACGTTCAATACTAATTATAAGTTTTTTCGATGTTCGTAATTTCCAATAATTCTACCGTTTATAAATATCCTATGCTCAAGGGGAGTTCACTTTCTGGCAAGTCCTTACTATTATCGGTTCTTCCACGGAATAATTGAACCTTTTTTACAAGCTTACCATGTCTATTAAATTTCCTAAACAGACAAGTGGTTCTTTAAAAAGTTTATCTTTCAGTAAATTCACTAATTCTGAATGTCTTGCGTGGGTAGGAAGATGAATTGCCCGTTTTTTAAAGTCCTCTTTTGTGAATGTTCCCCAATCGACTAATTTGCTGAAATAAACGGTATCAAAGCAAAAACGCTTTCCGAGGTGAACAAAATCAGGCATTTCCATAAAATTATTTACTTGAATAACCATGCTTATACCCACCCATTGCAGGGGCCCATTTTTGCGTAATGTGCTGATAAAAGCAAGATTTTCAAGGAGTCTTTCAAAGCTTCCTCCTCTGCGATTTATGGCATAAGTTTTAGAACTTGCAGCATCGATGGATATTTCCGCACTTTTTACAAGTTGCTGGATGTCAGGCGATATGGTATCCCACATCTTAGGGGTCCAAAGGAGTGCATTGGTGTGAAGATGCAATTCCCTGAGGTTTGGAACATCTTTTTTTTTCATAGTTTGCAGCCATTGTCTGAAAAATGGGCTGCCAAAAGGATCACCTGATCCTGTAATGTATAAAAGGTGAGCATCTCTAAGGATTTCTATATGAATTTTTCTTTGAATTTCCAATATTTGTCGCTCGTTTTTTCTTTCTATAATCATCGCTGAACGGCATGTAGGACAAGATAGATTGCAAGACCTGTCATAGCTACAGTTAATTTCTCTTGGGCCGTATGGCAGAATTGTAAGCCTTTTTTCTATCACCATTTTCAAGTCTTCATCTGTGATTTCTTCTACTTTTTTGACAGGTTTTGATAGCGTTTGTAAAAAAGGGCACCTGGATCGGTTACAATATTTAAATGACCCATCCAGAATTGAACGTCGTATTTCTTGTGCTTTTTTGCTATTCCAGACCTGTTCAGCTGATTCATACCTGAGGTTTCCAATCGATGTGTCCAACCAGGAAGGGCAACACATATACACTTCTCCAAGACCATTCACCTGGGTTACTTCAAACCACTTAAACGGTCGGGAACAAAATAGTTGCTCGCCTTTTGATTTCATACAACCATTTCCCTCAGAAATCAGGGATTAATTGTTTGCCAGTTTCGAATAGACTGCCTCATATTGCGGTGCAATCTTCTTCCAATCCAATTCTTCAGCCCTCTTACGAGCCTCCTGCGACATATTCTTACGATCTTCCGGGGTATGAATCAGATGTAATAGAGCATCCGCCAATTGTCCCGGATCGTTATCTTTTATCAAGATCGCTTCTTTCCCAGGCAAATATGCCTTCACAGAAGGTAAATATGTTGATATTACCGGTAATCCACAAGCAATCCCTTCAAGGAGTGCGTTATTTGCCGTTGACTGCAGTAAAGGTAAAAATAGGATATCCGCGTGCTGATATTGTTCCAGTAATCCTGCATCATCAAGGGTATCTCTATGGAGTATTACGTTTGTCAAACCCTCCAGTCCGGTTAGCTTCGGGCCGGTACGATTAGACGTCACAACATGAAATTCTATGTCTTTATATTCCACCAATTTCTCAGCCACTTTCCGTATGGCTTTAAAATCCCTCAACCAGTGTCCAACCGTTATACACGTAAATTTATTCCCTGATTTCGGTTTACTGCCTGGCCGGAAAAAATCAACGTCGATGCCATGCAGAATCATACTAATTTTATCAGGAGGTAATAGTTTCTGAAAATAGGAAATTTGTTCGGGAGATACAACCGTGACATGGTCAAGCATGGAAATAACTTTTTTGCATGTAAGCGAGTTAAGAAGTTCCGGCGGTTGATGGTACGTAGCGACTATCTTGGGTCTCACTTTCCGGGGAAGTTTACATAGCCATGGCAAATACTGAGCTGAGTGTTCACCATCCATATAGTGTATTATATCAACCCTTTTTTGCAAGCATCGGCTGAGCGCTTTAATCTCGGCAGTCAGGTCGCTAAGCTTATAATACTGCATGCCTTTTCTTTGAATAAAATGACGTAACCATTTCCGCACTGCCTTGTTTCGTATGGGAAAATCCTCGTCATTATCAGATGCAGTATAAATATTCACCTGGTATTTGTCATGATCGATATAATTCAAAAACTGATTTATGCCAGAATGCTTGCCCCAGTGAGGACGTTGTGTACGAATAAGATGTATATTGATAGTCATGGTTTCGCAACTCTTAATAAGCCATAAATGTGTCCCAATGTTATAAAAGCAAAACATTTTTGTGTAAACCGGTCTGGATCAGTCGTAGGCAAGAGAAGTGTCATAACCTTTTCCCTGGATTCAAACAGGATTTTTGCCAGAGAAAAAGCGAAACGCAATCGCTTCAGTGGAGAGGGTCTTTCCTGAAGTAATTGCATCACTGCATCAGATACTCCCTGCCAGTAATACCTGCGAATAAACCATGACTGACTCAGTCGCGATTCAAATATGTGATGTCCGATAGCGATGTCTGGATGATAAAAACAGGAGTATCCCATTTTCATAATTTTTTTTTCGAGAAATACATCTCCACTCGATAAAAGATTATTTCCCACACGGTCAAGGCTTGAGGTAAATCCGCCAACGCATTGAAGAATCTCGACCGGAAAGGCAATATTAGCACCAACAAGCCATTCAGCGGAAAGATTGGTCAAAACATGGGGAGTCTTCCAATCGATGATCGTAAGACCATGTAAAAGCCAATCTGACAACCATCCAGGTCTGGAAGACTCCCATATGGGCTCTACCCTTCCTCCGACGCAACCGGGCCTCGGCGTCACAGTTTCAAACACTTCTGAAATTTTGTCAAGCCAACCTGGACAAGCAATGGCATCGTCATCCAGGTAGGCAACGTATCTTCCCCTTGCATTACGCCAGCCAGTGTTCCGGGCAAATGAAAGGCCTAAAGTTGATTCATAAATGTATCTTATGTTGTTCTTACCGCTAAATTGTGCAACCGCTTCTTTTGTGGAATCCGTTGAACTGTTGTCGACTATTATGATTTCATACTTGTCTTTAGACATACGTTGGTCTATCAGGCTTTGAATCGCTTTTGTTAAATAGGTGGCCCGATTATGGGTGCATATTATAGCCGATATGAGTATATTCATAATATGTATAAGCCTTTAATGTCAACCAATCACACGGGAAATCAACCATTCAGGTGCGTGCCGGCGTATTTTATCTTTTATCCTTTTCAGAATCCGTAAGCCCTTTCCGACTGGGGAGTGAAGCATCTTCTGTGCTATCCTGAGATGTTTCTGGATGGTAAAAACCTCCTCCTATAGTGAGTATCCAAGATTGGGCTGAAAGAGAAGAATGATGTCCCTGGTGTCCCTTGCAATGAGATCCGGAAATCTTTCAAGAAGTTCCCTCCGCATCCTTCCATACATGCGGGATTTCGTAATATATGACAGTGGGGTATCCCAAACCCATTGGTCACCCAGTATCCCTGGTATGGTCACGGCAACCCATCCCGCTGCCATTACGGCATTAAAAAGGTCCCAAATATCATATCCGTCGCTCATACCCGCGCGAAAGTAGCCAGCCCCTTGGAGTGCCTCGGTCCGTACAGCGCTAAAGGGGGCAGCATCATTTGACAACCACTGATAGGGAAAACTCGGGCATGGTCTGATCCAAATTTTGTCATCGGTTCCGTAATGTTGAGTCCAGCAAGAAATAAGACCAACTTCAGGACGTTGCTGAAGGACCGATTCGCATGCAGCAACAAAATTGGGTTTTAGCCGATCCTCCGCCCTGAGAAAAATAAAGCCGAGCGGATTCGTTTCAGCGCCAAGAATGGTTTCTATACCGGTATTGTTAGGTGGTATTAAATCACCGTTCTTTTTCTGAACGACCTGCCATCCATCATGCCGTGCTTTGCAAAGAACTTTCAATGTTTGCTCTTCGGTTGATTTGTCGTCAATAATAACTACAGCCGCCGGCTCTTTTGTCTGCCGTTCAATACTCCGCAAACATTCGTTGAGAAATTGTCCGGTATTAAAACAAGTGACAACGATCGCGATTCCTTTCCTGCCTTCGTTTTGTGATATTTGGCGCGCTGCCCCATTCGAAAGTGAACTTTTGGCCATGGGTAAATTTGTCGGCAGGCGTAAAGAACGTTTTGCCCCTTGGTTAACAATTTGACTGCGGAAATCTAAATGACTTTCCACAATTTTCCTATTATCGCATATTCGTCTGATGTCCGACGATGCATTACGGCCCATTTCAGCAAGTTTGGTCGATGGTGTCTCAAGGGCACGTTGAAGAGCCCCGGCAAGTCCCCTGCTGCCTGGATTGCTGGCTAGCCAGCCCGTTTTGCCGTCAACAATCATCTCCGCCATTCCTCCCTCACGCGAAGCAATCACCGGGAGTCCCGAACTCATGGCTTCAATGCACGTGTTGGGAAAATTCTCCCAGCGCGATGGGACAACGGCTATGCGGGCTCCTGCCAGGAACTGCGGGAGGGAGGATCGGTTCTGCTGGCCGCGAAAGTGAAACCGCTTCCTTAAATTGTCAGGAATCCGGCGGTTCACAAACTCCTCGCCGCTCATTACATTGTTACCAAGAACGTTGGCGCCTACAAATTCGAAACATGCGTCTGGATATTTACCGGCCACAGTAACTGCTGCATCAATCCATTCGATTATTCCTTTGCGCCGTTCAAGCCGTCCCACGTAACAGATAGTTCCCTGTTCCCATACACTGTTGTCTCTTTTTAATATCGGACTCTCACCCATCGGATAAGGAATCACACAAACGGTATCTTTTTCCAACCCATAAAAAGTCTCTGCCTGCCGGGCAAGATACCGGCTGGGACAAAGCAGGGCATCTGCTGCCGCAATGCTGTAATCCTCTATTCGTTTCGCCGTCAAGGTATCTGGCAAATAAATGTCCCAATCATTGTGCCGCGCTATGAACTCAGTAGGAGAATGTAAGTGAACGATACAGGGCGGACGTCGTTTTGGTCCGAACCCCAGAGCCCGCCGAAGCTGAAAATAATACAGGGGCGCCTCATACTCCTGAGCTTCAATTATGTCGATTCCTTCCTGCTCGACAAGATTCTCAGCAAGAAGGCTGGCTTGCCAGGAGAAACATTGAGGATGGAAACTCGATTCAAAAAGCCCTTTTTCTTCCGGAGATTTGATTAACGGGCTCAATTTTCTGTTCGGAAAGGATGTCCAATCTTCGAAAGGAATACGATGTATGATCAGCCTTCCATGATGTTCCTCTTCGACTTTTTTCTCAGCTCCCTCCCAGAGCTGGCCGATTACATGTACAGTTTCTCCGGTTTCTGCAAGCAGCCGGGAGATGTGAAGTACGTATGTTCCAATGCCTCCGCCCGGCGCAGGCGGATATTCGCGGCAAATTATCAAGTGTTTCATAATAAATCCCGATTTTTTATTCTGGTAATATAGAGAGCAAGAAACCTTCGGGCCGTACGAAAAAGTCTCTTCTGAATGGGAACAGTATAGTCTGTGTTCTGTATCAGAACAGGCTGGTTTGAATCGGAATAAACGAACTTCTTCAATTGATTCTCGACCTGCATTACGATTTCAACAGCAAATTGAGAAACAGTCTCCCGATGCGTGCTCAGCAAAAGTTCACGCATAACCTGGTTTTGTATATCGGTCATACTGCGGAAGAGTGAATCCTTCCGGACCCTGTATCTAGTAAGATGCATGGGTATTGTGACGATGGGCCAGCCCGACACGAGCATTCGAATGCTCAATTCCCAATCTTCGTAATTATAACGCTGGCGAGTATCGTACCCACCGAGATACCTCAGGATATCTGTGCGTGTTAAACAGGAAACGATCACACTATTCTCCATAAACAGGAACGGAAACTCTGGTTGAGGGGCATTCCAAAAACCATCGATAATATCGGCACCAAAAATTAAGGCCCATGCGGCAACTCCACCCAAACGCGGGTACTTATCGAGTATGTGGAGGGCGAGACGGTAAAAAGAAGGTTCTATCATATCATCTCCGTCAAGGAAGGAAATAAATTCCCCGCTCGCTGCCTCAAGACCTGTATTTCTGGCAACTGCCAAACCCTGGTTCCGCTGGTGGATAACCTTCAGGGGAAGGTTTCTTTTTGAAGCATCCTTTTCGAGTACGTGGATGCTCGTGAGGGTTTCTTCCCCGTGTGAACCGTCGTCGATGAGCAGCACCTCGTCTGGTAGACGCTCTGATGCCCAAACGCTTTCCACAGCCTCCCTGACCATGGTTCCCATTTCATAGCACGTTATGACAACAGAGAGTGTCCCTTTCTTGGTCCCCGTCCCTGGTTCGGGCAAGGGAGGCAGTTTGTCTTTCTGCGCCAGTGTTCGAAGGGGTACACGGCGATCGAAAAACATAAGGGCAACCCGTGATAGGTCTTGTGGTTTCGGAGGAGACTGCAGGAGACGCGCTAGAGCCCCTGCAGTTTCTTCAACGAGACGCCGGCGTCCCTCTCCCCGGTGCGCCTTGACAACCTGCGAACATAACTCCCGCCTAATCTCGTCGAGTTTTCTTATGTCCATACATGCGATTTTTTCCAAATGCTCTGCCACTTTCTCTGGCACCGGATCCCCCTGAATCAAGATTTCCGGTGGAAGGACTTCTCCTAAAGATAATCCCTCCGCGGCAGCTGGAGAAAGAAGCACCAAAGAGCCCCTGGCGAGTTCCGTCCAAACATTGGGAAGATGATCGAAAAAACTTGGATAAAGACGTACCGGAAAAACGTGGTCAAGGTGGGGATATTTTTCCCTCCATTCCCATTGACGGGTTCTGACGAGTTCCTGCACGGCTCCGCGAGATGACCAGTAATCCACAAATGCTCTTGGCTTCATGGGTGCGAAGATCATGGATGTCCCGGCGCTGATCACCGGCCGATCAATATGCACCCCTTTGTTTGTCAGAAGATTGACTGCGTCCAGGGCAGTTAGCACTCCAGATGCTGCCTGTTGAGGCTCATAGAGGAAGAATTGCAAAGGTCGTTGAATATCAGAGGGTTGCACTGATACACGAGCGATTTTTTCAAGCAGTGAGTCCTCAATACGACGGGGTACGAAAATCGGAGGAGGAGTCTCTGGAAGCCTGCCAGCAGCGGCAATTTCCTTCCCCCTCGGTCCAAAGACCAGTACCAGATCAGCAAGGGCAAGTGAGACATCTTCCATCTGCCTCCGAACGATCGCATGACGGGTCCAGATTCCCTCCTGGTTAGCCATCTGGCGATGAACAGATTTATCAGTAACCACAACTACGAAAGGCACATCTACCGTATTGGGTACCCCGGTTGCTTTTGCCATCTGGGAAACGTATCCAAGCCCACCCCACATGGGAAAAACTACAGCCTGGAAGGGGTCATTGCTGTAAAATGCTTGAATTTCCTTGTTCAGGCAATAAGAAACGAAGAATAATAAACCGCTATCGTTAATGAGCCCATAAGAGCGTGGACTTAATCCCTTTTCATCAAACGGGAGCCAGTAATCAGGATCTCTTGTGTGAATTGGAATCCGCTTCACCATTGCGGATTGAAAGATTACGGGCTGGCTTCCGAAATCTGGTTGTGATACCGGCCGTGTTGCAGGTGACAGTACACGGGTCTCTTTTCGTTCATAGTGGTACCACGGATCCCAGCAAAGAATAGTAATTCGACAATCAAGATGCCTGGCAATTTCTTCGACCGGGAGGCCGAGTCCCTGCAAGGACATCCGTTCCTCCGGCTCATCAGAAAGATACTCAATGAAACCTTCGTAAGCTTCTACAATAAGAATATGATGCCGATCTTTTCTATTCATTGTGTCGTCCTTACTACCCGTATACTTTTTTCATCTGTTCGGTTTCATTTTACAACAGACCAGACAGGATGCATCGAGACTACGCCAGAAACCCCGGAATATCCTTCGCTTTGACTCAATACGTGCAGGGGATGCATTTGCCAGTGATAATCGTATACATAGTTCCAGTCAGTAGGGTAAAGACCGATGTTAATGTAATAAAGCCCCGGAAGCAGAGGTAATTCCGGCATGCGACAGCTGAAGATACCAGGGCTACTTAAGGATCCAAAGGTCGTAATAGCTGAGGGTAGACAGGATTCAAAACATTTTATATTCGTCTCAGTATAGATGCCCAACGTTAGAGCAATGTCGGGTAACGGCTTCGTAAGGGTATATTCGAGCTTAATTGTAAGGCTATCGCCGCTGTGTATGGCATTAGTGGTTCTACCCTGTTTATCATACAGGCGGACGGTACAAACCGATGCTTCTTGTGTTCCCATACGGCTGCCATGTTCGACCGCCAGGCCGGGTTGCGTTGCTCCACCTGATAGCTGTGCGGCTCTCTTCTCCGTCCGTTGGCGCATCAGGTCATTGTAACATTGAATAGCGCTCTCCGGTTCTCCCTGCATCACCAGTCGGCCTTCTTCCAAAACCAGCACTTCATCGCACAAATTGCGGATTTGTTCGGAATCATGCGATGTCAGGATCGTGGTTTTGTCCGCTGCCCGAAAAGCTGCCAATCGTTCGAGACATTTCTTTTGAAAACGGGAATCGCCAACCGCCAGCACTTCATCAATGATCAAAACGTCAGGATCGAAATGGATGGCTGCGGCAAAGGCAAGCCGCAAATACATGCCGTTAGAGTAAGTTCTGACTGGTTGATCAATGAATTCTTCCAGTTCAGCAAAGGCAATGATTTCCTGTTGCATTGCCAGCACCTGACGCCTTGTAAGACCGCTCAGGATGCCCCCGGTCATAAGATTTTCACGTCCCGTCATATCGGGGTGGAATCCGCTCCCCAGTTCAAGCAAGCCACTGACTTGACCTACACGGCGGATACGTCCGGTGGTAGGTCTTCCCAGACCGCACAGTAACCGTAGTAAGGTGCTTTTACCTGCGCCGTTATGACCAATAATACCCAGCGCCTGACCCTGCTCCACCGAAAAGGTGACATCGCGCAATGCCCAGAAGGTATTGTCTCTGCCGTGACGGCCTGTAAGCCGCCTGATGATTGACTCTTTGAGGGTAACTGGACGATTGCGTTGAATCCGGTATCGTTTTGAGACAGACTCTACTGTTAAAACCGCAGACATACAAGACACCTAAGGCTGATGATTGGGGTATAGTGCGCCAAGTTCGTTCTCATACGAAAATATATCTCTAGAATATTCATGATGCAGTGGTTCTTCCTGAATATGATCTTTTCTTCCCGGGACTTGTTTCCATACTCACCATACTCACAAACATACTAGATAGTGTCAATAATGTCATGAAGAAAACGTCTGTAAAGAAGGTAACCAAAACCGCACACGACGATACTTGTTGCACCCGTAAACAGAATCGAACTCCATTCAGGGAATGTGCCGTAAAAGAAAATTGCCCGATAATTCTGGATCAGGACAGCAATTGGGTTCCATGTATAAAGGATACGGAATTCTTCGCTGACCGCCTGGGGCTGATAAAAGACCGGGGTCATATAAAACAGAAGCATAAGCAGTATGTTCATAATATGTTGCACATCCCGATAAAAGACGTTCAGGGTTGCAATGATCAGTCCCAGACCAACCATGAATATACCCTGGATCAGGATCAGCAAAGGAAGCATCAGAAGAGCTGGCGTTATTGTTCTATCGTAGAAGGTTAACATAACAAAAAGTATCGGCAGAACTACTAAATAGTTAAGCATGTTTGACATGATATTGACAATGATAAGGATTGCTGGTGCAAAATTAGGCCTCCGAACCAGACCGCGATTACTAACCAAAAGAGTACCTGCCGAACCAAGACACGTGCTAAACCACGTCCACGGTAGTAGCGCACTGAAGACGAAAGCAGGGTAAGCATCGATGTCTAGTGGGACAACTCTCTGGAAGAGAAAAACCAATACCAGCAATTGGGCCAGAGGAAGCATGAATGACCATAAAACACCTAGCACCGAGCCTTTATAGCGAACAATAAAGTCGCAGCGCACGAGGTGCCGTATGAGGTCATAGTGGTAACTCAAAAAATTCGTTTGACCGGATTTCTTGTTGGGATTTGAAATTTTTTCTTGCGAGGTTGGCAATGTCTATAACCTGATAAGGAATGTATCCTTACCTCTTTCATAAAACCAGAAAACTCAAATAACTAAACAACCGGATAGGATGAAGCCATCTGCGCTATCGTAATTAATATCTCTTCGACTTTAATCCTGTTTTGGTTTTTAAAATTTTTTATGTCTCGATCATTTCCACATTGGCCCGTGGAACGGTAACCGTGGAACCATCGGGGAATTCGATTTCCAGGATGCGTACCGTTGCCTCGGTTTCTATTTTTTGGGGAGAGAAAGGCAGCGCCTTAATCTTGCCGATCTTTCCAAAATAGGGTACACGGATGACTCTTACGGTGTCTCCGATCTCCATGCCTCTATCGACAGGTTTATCCATTTCTTTTCCGGATAGCTCACCTGTTTCATAGGGTATAATGATTTCAGGCCTTACCACGCCCGCCCGGATCTGGGTAGCGCCATTAATAGAGGTTTTCGCACCCGAACGGGATTTTAAAAGTTCGAAGGTCCTTTGGGCCATTGGTATCTGGCCAAAACCTTCGGTTATAATGAGTGTAATACCGAGTTCTTCTGAACCCGTAATGGCTACACCAAGATCGTATCCAAGCAATTTCTTAAGATCTTCATCGTCAAGCCCACCGACAATGATTCCCCTGACACCGACCTTTTTTGCTTTATCTATAGCATCGTGCTGGATAAATGCGCCTCCCACAATAATTTTATCCTTATGAGTAGGCAATATACAGTTGGCAGTAAGCACGTCTTCGGGTTTATTTACTGCAATAACGAGTTCACCCACGCTTTCGCCACCCACCCCAAAAATACCCTGAATAAAGGTTGCAGTTGTCTCCATCACTACGCCTTCTTTTTCCATGACCTCTACGACAGTGCCGTCTACATAAGCGAATACTTGTATTGGTTTTGGAGGTTCTCGCAGAAGAACCTGTCCTGTTATCGTGGATATGGTTTCAATCGTGCCTGTGATGGGTGAGAGCAAGACGGTCTTTAACATCTTGATCCACGGTTTGGTCTCGGCGATAATTTCGTCCTTCAGGACAGAGTCGCCTTCCTTCTTCAGCATGTATTCCCTCAAGTCCTTGGGCTGAATTCCCAAGCGGTTCACGGCATTGATGGCGTGTACCTTGCCGGGCAGATGAGTCCTGGCCACAACATCCTCTGCCTTGAGGACATCGCCTTTTTTAACGACAACATCGCCCAATAGCGGCAAAGTACGGTGACTTGTGACCTTAGTTTTTTCTGATATCCGTAAGCCTGGTGTATATGCGTGAGTCATGGTTTTTTACACTTCTCTAATATTTCTTTACATTTGGATAATATAAAATCTCTATTTTTACAATTTTCCAAAATCTCATAATTGTCCTTTAGTGCTGCTACTTTTCCAATTGAAATACTTTTCTGATTTATTTGCTCGATAAGGACCGTAGGTACAAAATATAATTCAATTAAGCCTGTATCTTTAGTATCTAATAAAGTGTTTTATAATTTCCGAAGCAAAATAATTTTCAATGTTAAAACCTATCTCCTCGGCTAAGTCCATTGTATATTTCCAATTTTCAAATAATTCCCCACGAATCTTGTTATTGCCAACGACAACAATATATCTCCCATCTTTTTTTAATACCCTAACCCGAACGAGTCGGAAAAGTTTTGTGTTTTAGGAACTTGCAAACGTAGTATACAATAATAAGCGAATAGTCATTTTCAACCCACTCGTTCGTGTTAGTCAGAAAAAAATGGAGTTCTTCTCAATA
>JBKBTA010000039.1:0-18814 GCA_046291035.1 Candidatus Brocadia sp. | reverse complement strand
AGTACTGGAGAAGTGATGTTAGGAATGGTCCCTACCGTCGAACCAGGACTCAGCGGAGACTTTGCCACACTTATGGAATGGGCTGATGAGTTTCGCATACTTAAGGTACGAACGAATGCCGATACGCCGGCGGATGCAAAAAAGGCAAGGGAATTGGGCGCAGAGGGTATTGGACTCTGCAGGACAGAACACATGTTCTTTGGCGAAAACAGAATCGATTCTGTGCGACAGATGATCCTTTCTGCTCCGGATGTAAAGGCATTAAAAACAAAAATTGCCGCACTGGAGAAGGAACTGGCAAAGGCCACAAATAATAAGACGGACGCTATTAAAAAGGAATTAATGCAAGTCAAAAAAGAGCTTAAAGAACCATTGAATTTGTATACGTCCGCCCTCAAGAAATTGCTTCCCATGCAGCGTCGTGATTTTGAACAGATATTTACAACAATGGACAGGCTCCCGGTTACGATAAGGCTCCTTGATCCGCCTCTTCATGAATTTCTCCCGCAGGAGGAATACAACCAGAAAGAAATGGCAAAACAGATGAAGATCAGCCTGAAAGAGGTGCAGGACAAGGTGTCGGCGCTTCATGAATTGAATCCCATGCTAGGACACCGTGGGTGCAGGCTGGGTGTTACATACCCGGAAATCTACGAGATGCAAGTACAGGCCATCATTGAGGCTGCCTGCAATGTGAAGAAAAAAGGTGTTACCGTATATCCGGAGATCATGTTGCCCATCATCAGCACCGAGCAGGAATTTAAACTGTTAAAAGACGATGTCCATAGAATTGCGAAAGACGTTATGACGAAAAAGGGTATGCAGATTGAGTATATGGTGGGCACGATGATAGAGCTGCCGCGCGCTGCCCTGATTGCTGATAAAATTGCAAAACACGCCGAGTTCTTTTCCTTTGGAACCAACGATCTCACCCAGATGACCTTTGGTTTTAGCCGTGACGATGTGGGTTCCTTTGTACCCGACTATATTGATAAAGGTATCCTTGAGAAAGACCCGTTTCAGATATTGGATCAGGAAGGTACTGGACAACTCGTAGAGATTGGAATCAAAAGGGGAAGAAGCACACGGCCAGATTTGAAGGTGGGTATCTGTGGTGAGCACGGTGGAAACCCACAGACCATTTTGTTCTGTCATAAGGTGGGGATGAACTACGTGAGTTGCTCGCCATTTCGGGTACCCATTGCCCGGCTTGCAGCGGCACAGGCTTCGCTAGAACAACCTGTATCACGGGCAACTGTATAATCGAACATACTATTACGGATATCAAAAATCAAATGTAAAAATTATCCCTTTCACGTATATTTGAATTTGATTTGTCATTTTGATTTTTGACCTTCACATGCAGAACCTTTTTCATCTTTTAAAAAAATTACTGAAACCACAGATTCTGCAGATAAAAACCATAAAGACTGTTGAATTTAATAATCTAAAATCTGTGGTTACCTTTCCATAGCTCTTCAATCTCAAACCGCCCATCCACCTTCTTAAGGTAGCCCATTTGCACTTTAGGGTCGTGTTGGAAGATCAGGAGCCAGTGTTCTTCAAATGCCTGTTGTAAGACCTCCTTTTTGTTTTCCAGGGTTTCCAGAGGAAATAGGTCGTATCCGGAGATATAAGGATAATGCAGGTGGGCAACGGTGGGCACTAAATCCCCTAGGAAGAAAGCCACATGCCCCTCGGATTCGATTTTTACGCATTGATGATTACGGGTATGTCCACCAATTCTTATAAGGGAAATCCCCTTATCGATTTCTATACTTTCATCTTTTATAAGAGAGAGACACCGATGGGTATCGAGGGGTAAAAAGTCCTCAGGTATGTAACTTGCCCTTGTCCTTTCATTGGGATTTACCGCGTCATCCATTTCACCTTTCTGGATAAAGTATCTTGCCTTTGGAAATGCAGGGACAACCTTTCCCGATTCATTCAGGGCCGTATTTCCACCAGCGTGGTCGAAGTGGAGATGAGTATTGATGACAAGGTCAATATCTCTGGGCTCATAACCAAAACGGTGCAAGGACTCCAAGAGATTGGACTTTTTATCAATACCGTAAATCTGGCAAAATTTCTCATTATGCTTTGTTCCAACTCCCGTATCGATCAGGATATTATATCTCTCTGTTACTACAAGTGGGCAATGGAGAGATAGTTGTATCTTGTTTTTGTCATCAGGTGGATGGGCCTTCTCCCACAAGACGCGGGGTACGACACCAAAGACCGCCCCGCCATCGAGGTAAATGTTGACATCGGTTACCGGATAAATTTCGAACTTGCCCACTTTCATTTTTTCCCTTTCTGGTTTTCCAGGTGTTGCACTTCGTTATTAATTTAATATAATATACCAAATTTCACAAAGGATTACTATATATATGCTTAAGAATTTCAAATCTGTGGTTGTAGCGCGAACTGAAGTTCGCGCTACATTGAAAGGTAGCCGAAGGTCTAACTTGATGTACGTGAATTTAACAAAATTATTTTGTTGAAAAAAACACTTCCTTTGTGTAGCTTTAGCGGAAAAGAAAGGAGATATCTCGATGAGGATTATCAAAAAGCTTGTGCCTTATTTTGTAGCAAACGCGGTTGCTTTAAGCTTTTTATTCTCAAACGACCTCTGCGCATGGTCTGGTGGCCCCCCGGCTTACCGGACGGGTGCGCCAAACGACTTGGGCACCTGTAATGACATAGGCTGTCATAATTCCTTTGAACTCAATTCCGGGAGTGCTGTATTTTCAATTACCGGACCAGACACTTACATCCCGGGTAAGTTCATGAGAATAGAGATTTCATTTACAGAGTCAAGCGGGGTATTGCACGGGTTTGAGATGACGGCGTTGGATGCCAATAATAACAGGGTCGGAAAGTTTAAAAAAATAAGTAAGACTACTCGAGTTATCTCCCCAAACGATGAATCCAGAGGGTTGAGAAAAGAGGACAAGGGCAAATATGTCGAGCATACGGCTGCCGGTAATAAGAAAAAGAAATGGAGAGTCAAGTGGAAGGCCCCCGCCAACGCAACAGATCCAATAACATTTTACGCTGCTGGAAATGAGGCGAACGGTGACGGTAATCCCGCTGGCGATTTCATCTATACAACGACAAAGAAAATTAATGCGGCATCTTCTGCTGTAAAGACTGCTGATTTTGCCCCTAACCTAATTCACGAGTAAAGTTAAGTGCCATTTTAATGCGCTGGTATTTATTCATATCAAGAATAGCAGTAGTCCACATTGTGAGTATCCTCGTGTTTTCTACCGTTCTTTTTGCTCAAACTGAGATTGCCACAGAAATAATAACAGGCGTAAGTGAATCAAACGGTTTTACCTATAAAGACTTTATTTCCGGAAATTTTCGTGCCCAATATGAAGGCCGTTGGGCAGAAGGAGAAGAAGACCACGACACGTATGATTATCTGCGTTTTACTACCAAACCTTTTTTCCGTGATAAAGTAACCATATCGGGTTCCGGAAGATTTTCCGCGGATCTTGACGGAAGGGAGGAAAAATCCGGGGCTTTTAGGGACATCCTCGACAGTTATGATCACACATACAACGGGCGTATTTACTATCTGTATGCAGATATCAAGAATCCTGTCATTGATAAGTCCAATCTTCGTATCGGACGACAGTATCTATACTCTATTGAAACTATTCTCTTTGATGGCGCAAAGTACGAACAGCAAATTGGACCTGTTGAAAGCTATGTCTTCGGGGGGCTAAGGGTTTCACAATACTCGAGCACCTATTTTGATACTGTGGCAGGAAGTGGTGTAGCTTTCCGTCCATTTGTGGATACCCGTACAACCCTGGACTATGTCCGTATTATAGATGATGAGTTTATTGATGATGAGGTGGGGCTTAACCTGTGGCAAAAAATTTATGAAGACTTTAATTTTTACGGAAGATATACCCTCCTGAATACGCTACCAAAAGATTTCCTGGTCAGACTATCCTGGGATAAAATTGACTGGGATGCAAATATCCAGGTATCATATTACAGATTCATTCATTCATTAGGCGAGCAGAGCAACAACATTTCTCCTTTTTTTCAACTCCTGGGTGCCTTAGAACCTTTTGAACTCATCAGCGTGACAGGGTATAAAGGTTTTGGGGAAAAGTTTGGAATATCCAGTGGTTATGATTACAGGCGGGTATTAGACAAAGATGACGAGAATACCTTCAATCGCGATTACAACAGGACCTTTTTGTCATTCAATGTAAATAATGTCCTTTTACAAGAATCCAAAGCAGCCTTTACGGTAGAATACTGGAACGTGAAGGGTATTGACCATACGGTAGACCTTGGCGTTGACTATGGTAAAAAAATTGGAAAGCTTGATGTGGGTGTTGGTACGAGCTATTCTCTCTATAAGTACAATTTTGTGGGAAGCAACGATCTGCAGATGATCCTGGATAATGAGTACACAAGGGATATTGAGCAAAAGATCGATGTCCGCACGTATTATCTGAGGCTTAAATATTTATTAACGAAGTATTCTGATATAAGTATGCGCTGGTCGTCTGAAATAAGCGATACAGACCCGGATAAGTTTCATCAACTCTTGCTTTCTTATAGCGTTAATTTCTAAGGGCGAAAATTGAAAAAATCCTATTATCTCATTTCCTTAGTGACTTTTGCCTTTCTCACGATGCTGGGAGGTTGTAAAGAGTCGGAGATCCATTATAGCCATGCTAAGCATATGGAAAGGGGTTTAAAAGACTGTAATATTTGTCACGCCTATAAAGATGACCTCGAACCGAAATGGCCAAAGATGGCAAAATGCCTTATCTGTCATATGAAAAATTTTGATACCGGTAATCCTCAATCCTGTCTGCTGTGCCATACAAAACCGGGCATGGAAATAAAGGTTAAACACAGTATCTCCAAAAAATATCGGGATTTAAAATTTACCCACAAGGTGCATCTTGAAAATAAAATAGAGTGTAATCAATGTCATGCGGGCATTGAGAAGAGTGATTCAACCACCCCGGACCTTATCCCGGACATGTTCGGTAACTGCATCCCGTGCCACAAAGAACGCGGGGAAGACAAGATTGCATGTGATGTTTGCCACAAACACATCAAAAAGAATCGCATGCCACTCTATCACGAAGACCGGTGGGTCAAACATGACGACCCAAGCTGGATAATAAAACATGGGAGTGAGTTTTATTACAATCAGGATTACTGCAGGCGATGCCATAACGACAATTACTGGTGCATCAACTGCCATCAGGACCAAAAGCCCAGAAGTCACAATAATACATGGCGTAGAAAGACACATGGGTTTGCAGCATCATGGGAGCGGAAGAAATGCAGTGTGTGCCATCAGGAGGATTTTTGTGCACGATGCCATGAGAGCACAACTCCTTTAAGCCATAATGCATCATGGGGTGGTGTAAATACGGGAAATCGCCATTGTCTCAATTGCCATTTCCCGATATCCATGGTCAATTGTACGGTATGTCATCCAAGTCCGGCGCATCCTTCGGCAATAGATTCTCCACACCCGCCTTTTGTTGGAAATTGTACCCAACCCGGTTGCCATCCGGTGGGCAGGGCAGGTGACCCGCCGCACCCAAATCCTATGGGGATTCAATGTACGGTTTGCCACAATCGATAATTATTAATTTATAATATTCACTGAAATTTTTTTAGGATTTCCCGGAAGACTGAAAACGAGGTTAGGAATCTTTGAATTTGTAATTTTGATAAATGATTTTATAATGTGCGAATAATCCAGAAACAGAAAAGGCGCATCCGCATTGTCCTTAGGTATTGTAAAGGGTCAACAAAACAACCCCTAAGACTTTTGGATGCGCCCTGACAGATATGTAGTTTTTATTGTAACCGAAATTTATGCATAACGCAAATTTTTCACTTTCTCGTCACTTTTAGTACCCTGAAGAGTAACGAGATTTAATGACCATAAACAAAAATAGCCTGACATGTCAACTCAGACATGTCAGGCTACATCTCCAACTTCCTCATCACGTACACCCCTTTCCGTTTTTCCATCGGGTTAAGGAAGTATATGTTAACAGCAGCGTTTAAGAGACTCCGACGCCCTTTATTGAACTTTTATTATATTTTGCTGCACGTGTCTATTTTAAACGCTACTGATACTTTTCAAAGAGCTTACTGGAGAGGAATGAGAGTGGTTGCTTTAAGATACATAGTTAGAACAACTTATACCTTGAGGTGTTTAACCTCATGCACCCCACTTTCTCTTTCCTCTCCAAAAGTATTATATCACATTATTTGATTTTTGCTAATTTAACTTTCGAATTTTTTATGGTATTATAGGTAAATTTTGTAAAAATAATATTCCAGTATACTTACAACATTTACGATGAAAATTGCATTGGTGGTGTATCAGTTTATCAAGGAAAAAGGCGGTGTGGAGAGTTACGCATTTCATTTATCCAAACAACTCCTCGATCGGGGTCACGAAGTTCATATTTTTGCACATCGATTTGGTAAAGACCGGTATAAGGAATTGATCTGCCATCCTGTTCCGGCTATTACCTTCTGGTCACCATTAAAATACTGGACATTTGCAGTAAATGCCCCTAAGATTATTAAAAAAACAGAGGTAAAATTTGATCTCGTTCACGGATTTACCCAGACTTTGTTTCAGGATATCTACCGGGTTGGTGGTGGATGCCACTGGGACTATATGATGCACACCTACCCCTTGATGCAATCCCTGTTCGGTAGGATTTTCATATGCCTGAATCCAAGACACTTTAGCCTGCTGTTCTTAGAAAGAATTATTTTCAAAAGGAAACACTATAAGCAGATTACCTGTATCTCAGAACGATGCAAGAAAGAAATTATACACCATTACCAATTATCTCCAGATGACATAGAGGTTATTTATAATGGGGTAGACACCAACATATTTGCGCCCCAAAACAAAATAAGATGCAGAGATGCAGTAAGGGCTAAATACGGAATTGCACCAGACGAAGTCCTCCTGTTATTTGTTGGTTCCGGTTTTAAGAGAAAAGGCCTAAAATATGCTATAGATGCACTGTCCCTGGTAAACAAATCCCAGAAAGTCAAATTACTCGTTGTGGGGAAAGGAAAGGTAGGGGAATATCAAAGGCTCGCAAAGGAAAAAGACGTTTTCGACAAGGTGGTCTTTGCAGGGGTGTGCAAACAAATCGAGGAGATATACGCCGGGGGGGATATTTTTGTTTTTCCCAGCGAGTATGATGCCTTTGGTACCGCCTGTCTTGAGGCAATGGCATCCGGACTTTCAGTTATTGCCAGCAGAACGAGTGGCGTCTCAGAGATTATTACCCATGGGCAAGACGGTTTTGTTATTAACTACCCCATCGATGCAAGGGACATAACGAACTATATTAATGTACTCCTAAAAAAAGAAAAAAGGGAGCAAATCGGCCTTGCAGCAAGGCGAAAGGCAGAAATGTATTCCTTTGAAGCAAATATTGAAAAAACGATCCAGATTTATCGCAAGGTACTTGATACCAATCCAATATAGATGGATATAAATACTTTTATCAGTGATGGCATCCGATGGTCGGCAAAAAAAGAGGTATCGTCGGATGCATTAAAAGAAATGTTTCAAGCCCTTCATGAAAATAAACAGTGTGAGATCGTCCGCAATGGATATTATAAAAAGGTATTACGATACACACATAATCAAGGGTCTTTTTACATAAAACAGTACACGGCCAGTAACTGGCTGGAAGGCGTTAAATCATTATTTTCCTTATCAAAGGCACAAAGGGAATGGAACTATGGTCATCGACTGCTCAGGAGTCAATTGCATACTGCAGAACCTGTTGCTGTTGGAGAAAAGAGGCGCTTTGGAATGCTTAAGGATTGTTATATCATTTCAAAGGCCATACCCAATAGCATGACGGTAAAGGAATTATTAAGCATCATCCATCAATCACCCGCTCATGTATCAGGGGAAAATACATTCCTTAACGACCTTATTTCTTATGTTAAGACAGTACATGATCACGGTATTTTTCATGGAGAACTCCATGCTGAAAATATATTGGTAGATCGGGATAATACCACGTTATTTTACTTGCTGGACCTCGGACGCGCAGCATTTAAAAGGCAACCACCCCTATCGTTAAGGATTCAGGAACTATCGAGGTTATTATATTCTCTCACAGATACCTGTACAGATGGTGAAATAACAGAGTTGATAAATAACTATGCAAGTCGATTGTTAGCTCCCAACGACAGGGAAATTTTTCGTAAGGCCGTCCTGAAAGAAATTTACAAGATTAATCGAAGACTCTGGCGCAGTAGAACGCGAAAATGTTTAAAAACGAACAATGTGTTCAAGGTTGCTACCCATGCCAATTATAAAGTAATCACACGAAATGAATGGGATGTCAACACACTGGCTGCCTTAATCAAGAAACACATGCTTTCCTTTGAGGGACAGTTCGATACTATTGTAAAATCATCCGCAAAAACACGCATCACGCGCACCCCTCTATCTCACGAAGGCATCAAAAGTGTATGTATCAAAGAATACCGGTATCCATCCGCCTGGAAGAGATTTTTGTATTCCTTCCAGAGTTCTCCTGCACGAAGGGCATGGGTTGCTGCTCATGGTTTGATGGCTGCAAACTTTCGGACTCCTCAACCCATTGCATTCTTTGAGGAAAAAAGAAGCGGTATACTCAAAAAGAGTTTTATTATCATGGAGGATATTTCCGCCTGTCTGCCGTGCAACAGATATGTAAGCGAAAAGTTTAGTGATTGTTGCAATAAGGCTACTTCCGGGAAAAAACGGAGGTTTATTTCCTGTTTAGCAATGTCCTTTAAGCATCTGCATGACTCAGGTACGTATCATGGTGATCTAAAGGCGAATAATATTATGATTAAGGAATTAACAGATACCTGGGACTTTTTTTATCTGGATCTGGATCGAGTATCTTTCCATAAAAAGATAACAATCAGAAAAAAGGTGAAAAATTTATCCCAATTAAATGCATCTATTCCCCATTGTATTACGTACACAGACAGATTACGATTTTATCGGGCATATGCAGGTATAAAAAATCTTACGAAAGAAGACAAAGAAATATTACGGGCAATTGTTCAATTAAGCATACAGCGAAAACATGTATGGAATCCAAAAATACCGGTTGCACAGATTTCGCAGATAAAAAATAACTAATAATGAAAAAGGTTTATTTTCTTATACAAGGATGGGACCATCCTGCAAGCAGATACAGGGTATTGCAATACATTCCTTATCTTAAAGAATCACAGATAGAGGCAAAGGTTGCCCTCTTTCCGGATTCCTTCTGCCAGTGGATGAAACTATTTTCAGAACTCAAAGATTACCATGCTGTGTTTGTCCAGAAGAAACGACTGTGGCACTGGCAACTCTGGTATCTAAGAAGGAAGCACATCAGGATTATCTACGATTTCGATGATGCCGTTATGTTTAAAAGTCCTGTAGATGGCGGTGGCCGGTCTTTTAAAAGGCAAAGGACATTTGCCAGGATGGTAAGGCATAGTGATCAGATTATAGCCGGAAATCAGTACCTGGAATCAAAAGCTATACCCTATAATAAAAATATTGCTATCCTGCCAACTGCAATCGACACCAGTAAATACACCATGAAAGATTATCGCAAAAACAAAGAAAAGATTACCATTGGCTGGATAGGGAGCAAGTCTTCGCTGCCGTTCTTAAAGGAGTTGATCCCGGCTTTTGATCATTTAGCAAGCCAATACACCTCTGTAGAACTAAAGATTATCTGTAATGATTTTTTCGAGTGCAGCAGGATGCCGGTTGTTAAAAAAACATGGGCACTCAAGGATGAAAATGCGGATTTGCATGATATTGATATCGGTCTGGCGCCCCTGCCTGATCACGAATGGACAAAGGGTAAATGCGCTACCAAATTACTCCAATATCTCTCCGTAGGGATTCCTGCAGTCTGCTCGCCGGTCGGGGTACATACTGAAATAATAAAAGAAGGGAGAAATGGTTTCTTTGCATCCTCCACACAGGAATGGATCGAAAAGATTGGTCTTCTCATAAAGGACAAGGCCCTTCGGGAACGTGTGGGAATAAAAGGAAGGGAAACGGTGGAATCTTCTTATTCCCTGAAAGCAAATATACCAAAGTTTATCAACATCTTGGCGCAGTGAAGTTGTCATTAAATAAATATTTTGCTTACAAGGTATGGGAACCCCCACCCTATCCCTCACCGTTTACGGGGGGATTAAGGGGGGAAAAAACTTCTTAAAAAAAGAAGTTTTTACGGTGTAATACTATACAGAAAAGATGATTACTGGGATGCTGTTAATTCTTTTGATATAATGCTTTATACCGTAACTGGTTCTGATGGAACAGCCCGCGCACTGAGGCAATGTCAGGCAATGGGGAAACCTGCCGCCTGTTTACACAATGATTTCATGGAGGAAATTGTTCAGGATGGTGTAAATGGTTTTATCGTTCATGACGACCCGGAAGAAATAATGGAAAAATTTATGCATTGTATGCGGACAGAAACATGTTCATTGATTTTTCGAGAAGATCGGAGAGACAGGGGAAGGCTTACGATCTTAACAAAATCGGGCAAGAGATGTATGCGCTTTATGAGGACCAGATGAGGCAAAAATATAAAAATTTTTACCGTTAATCAATACTTCTGAATGGATAACCATGAATGGCAATTGTTCCTTAGTTAGTGTAATATTACCCACCTATAACTGCGCACCCTTTTTACCGGACTCTCTTGGGTCGGTTTTATCGCAGGCGTATGATTTTTACGAAATTATTGTTGTTGATGACGGGTCTACAGATAATACAAAAGAAGTACTGAAGCCATTCATGCAAAGGATAAAGTACATACATCTGGAACAAAACAGAGGGCTTCCCAATGCACGAAATATCGGGATTCAATCAGCTCAAGGCAAGTATATAGCCTTTCTTGATGCAGATGATCTATGGCTGCCGGAAAAATTACAGACAGATGTAAACTATTTTGACCAACACCCTGAGGTCAGCATGCTATATTCAAGGCATATAAATATTGATGAAAAAGGATATGCCCTTGGTGGTGAACGGAAGAAACGATTGCCATCCGGTAATATTTTTATCCGGTTATTTTCCGAACAGAATTTTATCATTGCCTCATCCGTAGTGGTACGAAAGGAGGTATTTGAGGCTGCTGGTTTATTCGATGAGCAACTTATTAATTGCCAGGATTGGGATATGTGGCTACGTATTACATTTTATTTTAAAGCCGCAGGGATTAATAAACCACTGGTTAAATATAGACATAATCCGCGTTCTTTGAGTAAAAATAGGGATAATGTCTTAAAATATCAAAAAGAGGTTATAGACAAAACCTACGCTGCGTTCAAAGATACTATGTGCGGAATGAGTGAAAAACTTTACAAAAAGCGACTGGCTTCACATTATGCGAAGGTCGGTCGATATTATTTGCGGATGGGAAATAAAACCATGGCAAATGAAAATTTCCGTTTGTCTTTGAAATATAACCCGCTAAATTTCAGAACGCTAAGATACTATTTCCGGCTATGGTAACCTAACAGCCTGAACGAGTCGGAAGAGATGGTAGCGCAGGCATCCTGCCGGCGCTACAAAATCTTTTTGCTAAATGTGTCAAAATTATTTTTGAAAGATACTAAGAGCAATAATCTTTTCCCATGGATATTTGTTGACTAGAATATGCGAAGTTGTTACGATACCCGCGCCAGAGTGGATGTTTACGATTATAGTAGTAAAATAAACTATTAAAATCAAACCATCTGCTAATACCTGCTTATAATACTCTGTAAAAACTTCTTCTCAGACAGTTTCTTACGGTAAAAGATGAAAGACGTTCTTATATGCGTAGCAGGGGCTACCCCTCAGATTGTTACCGAGACAATTTACGCCCTATCAAAAAATATCCCACCTGTATTTGTTAAAGAGCTCTATATCATTACCACCTCGCGTGGCAAACAACTGATTGCTGACACGCTTCTCAGTCAAGGCATGCTCAAGCGACTTATTACGGAATATAAACTTCCCGGAATATCCTTTAACGAAGATTGCCTTATCGTAATAAAGACTTCACACGGCGTCCCATTGCAAGATATAAGGGACAACGAAGAGAACGAGGCAGCCGGGGATATCATAACGGGATTTATCAGAGAAAAGGCTCGTGACGCAACGATACGGCTTCATTGTTCTATTGCCGGGGGCCGCAAGACTATGGGATTCTACCTTGGCGGCGCCTTACAGCTCTTTGGCAGGCCGTGGGATAAGCTGTATCATGTTCTGGTAAGTCCGGAATTTGAAGGTAATCCTGACTTCTTCTATCCTCCAAAAAAACCAAAACTGATACCATGCAGGCTGCCTGATGGAACGGAGAAAAAGATAAGCACCGCTATGGCTAGTGTTCAGTTAGCAGAACTGCCGTTTGTCCGACTGAGGGAAAAATTACACCTGGGCAGTAGTGGCTTCAGAGAACTTGTCCGCCTGGGACAGGAAGGGATAGATACGGCGCTGGTACAGGAACCTCTCAGGGTGAATCTGCGTGACAGGGCGCTTGAAATTGGTGACGGGACTATTTATTTCACGCCCATGGAGTTAGCCCTTTACATAATACTCATGGAGCGAAAGCTGCTTCACTGCCGACGATTAGAAAGGAAGTTCTGTCTCGAATGCAGTGATTGTCATATTCCAATTGTGTATTTAATGGGAAGAGATGGATTGAATGCCTTTGTTGCATGTTATGAAAGGATATTCGGCAAGGGTTCTTCCAAGAGTCATGAGCTTTATGAAAAGTATGGAAGGCGGGGTGGGATCCCTTCAAAAATACTTCGGCAGGTTATCAGCAAGATAAGAAGAAAAATCGAAGATGGCATTCGGGACAAAAGCCTTATCCCCTTTTATACGATAACGTCTATTGGCAGCTATGGCAGCACGCAGTATGGATTAAGGTTGGAGAAGGGAAGGATGGTTATAGAATAAAATCTGGTAAGAAATATTTCTGAAATGTTTCTTGCGTTGAATAATTAACAACTGATGGTAAAAATATCTAAGGAAAACATGAAGGGCAGGAAATATGGAAGATGTATGGAAAAGTAATGGTAGGGTGGCACTGCTCACTGGAAAATAAGTTATTCCTGCGATTTTGTTTTCCTTAGCAAGGAGGGCCAATTCCATTTATGCCTGAAATCTTATTGACGCAGGAATATCGGCTGAGGAGGTAATGAAAAGGAGGAAGATATGGATGAAAGACAGAAAAGGGATTATCAAACGGTAGTGCTTGCTGGGCTGTTACATGATATTGGGAAGTTTTTAAACCGAGCAGATGTCAGAAGAAAGCATCCTCTCTTTTCGGCTGATTATGTTTCGAGTGATCTGAAAAAAGATATGGAAAATCAATGCATCTTGTTATGGGGAAATATCCGATGGGGTTTATAAAATTGTCTCTTTAGTTTGAGTAAAGTATCGATACAAAAGATCATATTGAATATTGGCTCAAATCTGCTGCGCATGACCCGGAAGTGGCAGACGCCCTTTTTCAAACCGGAAGACTTTACCGAAGAGTATCCCTTTGTTAAAGAAATATTAAAACAGGGAATTGATATAATGCAGAATTTCAAACAATCCCTGTAACGGCAATTCATAAATTGCCACTACAAATAAAAAAATAAAAGATAAAGACAACCTCCTGAATCCCCTTTGCTAAGGGTGACCAATATGACACTATGAATACCGAAAGCGAATTAAAACCACTGAAAGAAACTCTTCAAAAACTCAGGAGCGAAGGGAAAATCCTTGTGGCAATTCTTTATGGCTCATATGCAAGAGGCACACATCACAAGAGGTCGGATATTGACTTGGCAGTATTCATTTATGCAAAAAATGAGAAAGAGGAGATGGATATAATGGACAAAATACTTACCTCCACCGAAAGGCAGATTTCCATTTTACGGCTCGATGACGAAGATGAATCGCCGTTTGTTGTTCAAGAAGCCCTGAAAGGAATACACTTGGTAAAACCCGATGAAGATACCCTTTATAAAGTAGCTCACAGGGCGCTCCATGATACTGAGCATATACGATTCAGGAGGTCACTCAGTGGCAAATGATAAGATGAAACATCTATTTGCTTTCATTGATGAAACGGTAGATTATTTTCTTTCAAGGGTAGAAGGGGTTAATAAGGATGTTTACTTTGCCAATAGAGACAAAAGAAACATCCTCGATAAGAGTATAAATGACATTATCCTCTGTCTCATAGACATTGCCGAGGAATGCCTGAAGAAGCACAAAAGAGATATTCCCGACACATACAGAGATACCATTAGAGCATAAAAAGGGTGGCACGGGCAAACCAAGCTTGTCCGCGCTTCTTCGAATACGCACGTTGCTACGGAACGTACAACGCTGACAAACGAACCCCGTTCAATACTTACGGGGACATGGTTTGTCAGTACCACCAGAAAAGGTGGAAGAAGTAGAAGAGTGTGTGGATGGGGAGAAAATCTCTTCATTGACGGGAAGGAAGCATGGACAAACAAAGTTTGTCCATGTTTCCTTCGTGACGCTTATTATTATAGAATATGTTGGAGATAATAAAATGATCAGTGCTATGATAATCTCTGTGGGCGGGACGATAGCGCCGATTATAAAATCCATTACAGAATACCGGCCGGAATTCGTATCCTTTTTTGCATCACAGGATACCTGCGACTACGTGCTGGAGATTAAAAAGGGGCTACAGGAGACAAGCCATACCATAAAAAGCGAAATAACACTGGCTGATGATGTCAACGACCTGTACCACTGCTTTCGCAAGGCAGAAGAGGCAGTAAAAAGGGTACTGTCAAAGGGCTACCGCAGCGATGAGGTTGTTGTAGATTATACCGGCGGGACAAAAAATATGTCCGTCGCCCTCTCCCTTTCCGCCATTACACACGGATTTTGCTTTTCGTATGTGGGAGGGACAGAAAGGACAAAGGGCGGTGTGGGGATCGTCATCGATGGTAAAGAAAAGGTATGCAAGAGTGTTAACCCCTGGGACTTTCTCGCCATAGATGAGCGGAAAAAGATATCCTACCTCTTTAATACCAACCAGTTTAAGGCTGCGAAGGAATTGACCGATGAGGTATTGAAGAGAAGCACCAAATACAAAACGGTATTTAAAAAATTGGGCTTTCTTATTGATGGATACTATAGCTGGGATTTGTTCAACCACGGCGATGCAAAGGGGAAATTTGAAAGGGCACGGATAGAGGAACTCTTGGAAACAGATGACGAACAAATTCGTTCGTTTGCTAAAGCCACTATTTATTTAAAACCACTGCTGGAACAACTTTCTCAACAACAAAGACAACCTAACAGATTATTTATCCTGGATATATTCTCAAACGCAGAAAGGCGCTTTTGCGAAGGAAAGATAGACGACGCCATAGTGAGGCTCTACAGGGTCGTTGAAATGCTCGCCCAGGAAAGATTACTGGGCAGATATGGGATAGACACGAGTAATGTAAGCGAGGAAGAAATACCACAACAGTTGAGGGATGCATTTATCAGTAAATACAAAGCTGAAAAAGATGGAAAGATAAAATTACCACAGAGTGTTGCTTTTAAATTACTTGAGGCGCTGGGGGATGACCTGGGCAAGGAATTTAACAAACGCCTGGAACAATTCCGCCAGATTCAATCACAGAGAAACAATTCGTATCTTGTCCATGGATTTGCCTGCGCACAGGAAAATACCTACCGTAAATTCAAGGAGTTTATCCTGGATCTCAATATATTAAGGCCAGAAGAGATAATCGAATTTCCCAGATTAAACATCTAAGGCGGGATCGGATTTGTAACCTGTTCCCATCTATTTTGAATATTTTGATGTTAAGCTTGAGAAAAAATGTTGGGGTTCAATTTACAAAATTGAACCCCAACGAATGATTAGACAAAAAGTTATCAATAATTAATAAACCATGAAGATCCCCTATAAACGCTTTACCTTTGTTTTTGAGGCTGAGGAGGAAATATACCTTCCTTCATATAAAGGATCGACCTTCAGAGGGGCATTCGGCACACAGTTCAAAAAGGTTGTCTGCGCCCTAAAAAAGGAGGATTGCCGCGACTGCCTGCTCAAACAAAGATGTATCTATGCATATATCTTTGAATCTTACCCTCCGGATGATGCAAACGTCCTTGGTAAGGTAAACGCCATTCCGCACCCATTTATTATAGAACCACCCGAGGAAGAGAAACAGCGGTATCTTGAGGGAGAGATATTTTCCATGGGCCTCATACTCATTGGTGATGCGATACAATACCTGCCCTATTTTATCTACACCTTTGACCTGCTGGGGAAAAATGGCATTGGCAGGGGAAGGGGTAGTTGCCAGCTTTTAGAGGTATATACGGTCAGCCCCATGGGCGATACTAAATTAATTTACTGTTCAGAAACACGCAAAGTCGAATCCTTCAGCGAAGATTGCATAAATTTAAGCCAGTCTATCCTTGCCATGATGGAGGGAAAAGGTTCCAACTCTGCACATAATGACCCCGAAGAAATTACCTTGAGATTTCTCACGCCTACCCGGCTAAAGTATGACGGTAAACTTACGATCGACCTGGAATTCCATGTCTTTGTCAGACAGCTCCTGAGACGATTGTTTTTGCTCTGGCATTACTACTGTAAAAAAAGTTTGTCGGATGACGGCTTGCCAGGTGAGGGCTATCACCGCATGATTATCGATAAGGCATGTACAATAAGTATAAAAGAATCAAACCTTAGATGGCATGACTGGGAACGGTACTCGCGTAGGCAGGATGCAAGGATGAAACTCGGTGGATTTGTGGGAGACATCGCATACACAGGCGCTATTTCGCCCTTTTATCCTTTTGTTGAGACAGGAGAGATACTCCACGTTGGAAAGGGAACAAGTTTTGGGCTGGGAAAATACATAATCTCGTGTGATAAAACAGCAACGATCTTTGGTCACAAAGGCAGATAAAATCCACACATTACCTGTCATTTCGAGCGGAGCGAGGAATCTTAAGATTCCTTATTGCATTCGGAACAAGGATTTTCCCCTGAGCTTGTCCTGCGCTACAGATTTCTCTTCACTTCGTTCCTCGAAATGACAAAGGCGAAGGGTCGAAAGGACAGTTAAGGAGGAAATGTTTCTGAAATATTTTTTTTTGGTATTTTACTTCTCATGAAGGTAAACTACTTACATGCAAAGAGATCTTTATATAGTGGCGTATGATATATGCACACCCAAACGGCTGAACCGGGTAAGGTATTTCCTGAAGGGTTTCAGCACTGGGGGACAGAAGTCTGTATTTGAGTGTTTCCTTACACAGGGCGAGCTGAGAGAGGTTATTTCCGGTGTGTCAGATATTATTGACGAAAGTGTGGACCGGATTCATATCTTTTCCCTGGACGGGAGAAGCAGGTCTCATATCCTTGGCGCAGCAGTGCCTCCAAAAGACCCGGAGTTTTTTTACTTTGGATGAATGGCGACTATTATACATGGAATTTCAAATGTAGAGCGAAGCGGCGCTTCGCTCTACATTAAAAAGCTGCCGAAGACCTAATTTCATGGTTAGGCGGGAATTTCGAATTATTACATTATTACAACAATACCATGGGCACTTTATATATTGATAGAAAGGGCTATCATATAAAACTCGACGGCGAATCAATTGCCTTTTATCTGGACGGAAAGAGGGAAGGCATTGTTCCTATAAGACCGCTTAACAGAGTGATAATCGTCGGTAATAATACGGTAGAAACAAGCGTACTCAACAAACTCGCAGACAACGGGAGCAACGTCATATTTTTATCAGGCAGGGGGCTTCAATACAGAGGCATCCTTACCGGCCGTATTCATAATAACGGCATCCTGCGGGTCAAACAATACGAAAAGTCCCTAAACAATGATTTTTCCTTAGCGGTATCGAAAGAAATTGTTATCGAGAAGATAGGGCAGCAAAGCAGATTTCTTGGGGAGGCTATAAAGATTAAGGGCAGTGAAAACACAAATGCGGCATTTTGCAATATCTTTGGAATCCTTGATAATATTGTACAATCAATAACTTCGGGATGCGAGTCACTTGAGAGTTTGAGAGGATATGAAGGCGCTGCTTCAAATGCATATTTCTCCGCATTTACAGGACTCTTTCCGCAGTCCCTTGGATTTACAACCCGCACCAGAAGGCCTCCAAAAGACCCGGTAAACGCAATGCTGTCACTCTGCTATACGCTGATTCATTATGAAGCAGTAAGGGAGATACAGGTTGCAGGGCTTGATCCCACGATTGGCTTCTATCATTGCTTTGATTACGGGCGTGAATCACTCGCCTGCGATTTGATTGAACCGTTTCGACCTGTGGCAGACCGGTTTGTGTGGGAGATGTTTAAAGATGGAAAATATACTTCCAAAAATTTCGTGCGGGAGAATGATGGCGTTTATTTAAAGAAAGACGCCAGAAAGGGGTTTTATCCAGTTTACGAAGCATGGGTTGAACCGGTGAGAAAGGATATTGCCAGAAAGATAGGGGATATTTCAGCGAGGATCATGGATGGATAGAACACTTTACCTGAATGAAAATACTACCCTCAACGTTATAAGAGACGGCCCTTCCATTGTGGTAAAAGAAGGGAAAAAGTCCGGCAGGCGCGTGCCTGCAAGGATGATTCAACGGGTGATCATTACCGGGAATATTAAACTGGAAACCAGTTTGATAACCCTCTTTACCCAAAATAATGTTCCGGTAACGTTTCTTGAC
>JBKBTA010000038.1:0-19105 GCA_046291035.1 Candidatus Brocadia sp. | reverse complement strand
ATGAAACATCCATAATCCTTCGGCTCACAAAGGACAGTGAAAATGTCACCCTGAGCGGTAAAAGAGATTCTTCGCTTCGCTCAGAATGACAAAAAGCGAAGGACTCAGAATGACAGCACAGGAGGTATTTTCAGGTGAAAGATGTTTTAACGTATAAGGGTTTTATAGGGTCTGTCCATTTTAGTGCTGCGGATAAGGTCTTTCATGGAAAAATAGAAGGAATAGACGACCTGGTAACCTTTGAAGGTCGTAGTGTAGATGAACTGATAAAGGCATTCCATGAAGAAGTAGACGACTGTATAAAACTTTGCAAAGAGATAGGTAAAGAACCCATGAGATCGTAAAAAGGTAGTTTTAATGTCCGTATATCACCTGAAACACATGGGAAGGTCGTGGAAAAGGCTAACAATGGATTTAAATGCATCATATAAAAATTTAGAGGAGACATAAAATAACGAGCACGAAAACTTTAAATAAATTAATCGAAGATTTTAGCCAGTTACCGCTAGAGGATAAGGAGTATGCGATAAGATATTGGAACTCACGATGAAGTTTATTAATTCACAGTAAAGACACAAAGGATGCAAAGAATAACCTTAAAACAAAAAGACAGAGAATTTATTTATAACAACTACTTTACGTTCAGGGAAATGAAATGACTGATGATAAGATGGAAAAGATTTTAATCCTTGATTTTGGCTCTCAATACGCACAACTGATTGCACGTCGGGTGAGAGAGAATAACGTCTACAGCGAGATCGTTTCACACAATATTAGTGCGGAACAGATACAAAAGATCAATCCAAAGGGCATTATCCTCAGTGGTGGTCCTGCCAGCGTGTATGTTAAGAACGCCCCAAGATGTGATGAAAAAATTGTTACACTGGGAATACCCATATTGGGTATCTGCTACGGGATGCAACTGGGGTGTCAGATGCTGGGAGCCACAGTAAAACCTACGCCCACGCGTGAATACGGAAGGACGGCCTGTACGGTTAACAACGAAAGCACGTTATTCAAATCACTAGCAAAAGACATCACCGTATGGATGAGTCATGGAGATCAGGTGGTTGAATTACCCACAGAATTTGAGTCACTTGCATTTACCAAAAATTGTCCTTATGCAGCCGTAAAACATAAGGAGAAGGCATTTTACGGAGTGCAATTCCATCCTGAAGTTACGCATACTCCGCAGGGAAGTCAGATCATCCGTAATTTTCTGTATGAAATTTGCGGTTGCACAGGCGACTGGAAGATGCATTCCTATATAGAAAAATCTGTGAGTGACATTCGCAAACAGGTCGGAGACAGAAGGGTAGTATGTGGGCTATCGGGCGGGGTTGATTCTGCCGTGACGGCAGCGCTCATCCATAAAGCCATCGGTAACCACCTGTCTTGTATTTTTGTCGACAATGGGCTTTTGAGAAATTACGAAGCCGAGGAAGTTATTAGAATGTTTAAAGAAAATTTCACAGTAGACCTGCATGCCATTGATGCACGAGATCGATTCCTAGATAAATTAAAAGGCGTGATTGACCCTGAAAAAAAACGCAAGATCATTGGGCACGAATTTATAGAGATTTTCAAGGAAGAGGCAAAGAAGATATCTCAGGCAAAATTCCTGGCACAGGGTACGCTTTATCCTGATGTCATCGAAAGCATCCCTGTCCACGGAGGTCCGACAGCAACTATAAAAAGCCACCATAACGTGGGTGGCCTACCAGCAGAATTGGGGTTTGAATTGGTAGAGCCTCTGCGATTTTTATTTAAGGATGAGGTACGAAAAATAGGAGATGAACTCGGATTACCAGATGAATTGGTCTGGCGTCACCCTTTCCCAGGACCGGGACTCGCCATTCGAATTATTGGCGAGGTGACAAAGCCCCGACTGGAAGTCCTTCGCAAAGCAGACAGGATTGTTATCGAAGAAATACGTAAGGCAGGTCTCTATCGCTCCATTGCGCAGTGCTTTGCCGTACTCTTGCCTATGAGCACTGTAGGCGTCATGGGAGACGAAAGGAGTTACGAAAACGTCATTGCCATCCGCGCTGTAGAAACAACAGACTTTATGACTGCTGACTGGTACCGCATACCACATGAGGTATTGGAAATCATTTCTAATCGGATTATCAACGAAGTCAAGGGCATCAATCGCGTGGTTTATGATATTAGCACCAAACCCCCGAGTACTATTGAATGGGAATAAGTCCCCTGCTTTGTATTCATGATGCTTTTTATGAACTAAAAGCTCATTGGTTTATTTAGAGTTTTAAAACATTTTAAGAGGAATACCTACATATGAAATGTCCACATTGTCTGGAGTCATTTCACGATTTCTACGAGGTAATACCAGTTGGTAACGATGCAAGTGGTGATTGGGGTATTATTAGCAGGAAATGTCCATCCTGTGAGCGTGTTGTACTTGTTCTGGGAAGTGGGAAAATTGGGAGCATTGGAGGCCGACATATTTTAGAGTACATCAAAGATGAGCGCCTTATTTATCCCAGAACCCCGAGTCGTGTACCACTCTCAAAAGAAGTCCCTGAGGAATATGCAAGGGAATATAAAGAGGCCTGTACGGTTCTTGCTGATAGTCCAAAGGCAAGCGCGGCCTTAAGTCGTCGCTGCCTGCAACGCTTGTTACGAGGAAAGGCAAATATTAAGCCATCTAATCTTGCAAATGAAATCCAGGAAGTGTTAGACAGCGGAAGTTTGCCACCGTATATAGCGGAGTCCATTGATGATATTCGGAATATTGGCAACTTTGCAGCCCACCCAATCAAGAGTGAAAGACCCGGTGAGATTGTGGACGTTGAGCCAGGCGAGGCAGATTGGAATCTCGATGTGTTGGAAGCCCTGTTTAATTTTTATTTTGTTCAACCGGCAATAATAAAAAAGAAACGGGAAATACTGAATCTCAAATTGAAGGAAGTTGATAAAAAGGGTACAACAAAGCGTTAATCACCTTCTTACTGTTTAAATACACCAATATAAGAATAAACGCTATAGTAATAATCCCATCACAAATACAAATAGACACCTTTACACCACCTGAGATGTTATCTTCTCTTTTCATATTTGCTGGTACTTCGAGTCAAACAGGAAATAAAATGAGGATTTGATTAATAACCAAAAAATGGTATATTATTGGAATTGCATTTTATTCAGTATTCTGACATCAAGTTTCATTATAGAGCATGGACAAACAAGTTTGTCCATGCCACTCTTAATTTTGAAATTCTAGTACCTTTACGCCATTTTTGATGGCCTTATTTTCGAACCAGGATTCAATATCATGCTAGGAGTCATGAGTCTTTTTAAACATTTGTGGTTAAAACGTTTTAGCAATGCCATCTTGCTACTTTTAGCTTTATTTATTCTATTACCAATGAATGCCTTTTCTGAAGCTGACAGAACAAAAAATTTTCCGGAACAGGTAGCCCTTGACGATATTATTTATATCCCGACAGGTGAAAAGGTGCAGTTTTCTAACTTGCATCATTTTTTCGATTGCGCCCGTGTCCTCTATGTTGGTGAAACTCATGCCAACAAGGCTGCGCATCAGGTTCAATTGAAGGTACTCAATGCTTGTTATGAAAAATTTGGAAGCAATATAGCCATTGGTATGGAGATGTTTACAAGACAATATCAGCCTTTTTTGGATCAGTGGATTGCCGGAGAAATAGACGAACAAAAATTCTTAGAAGAGACACAATGGGATAAAGAGTGGGGATATGATTATACCCTGTATAAAGAGATCCTGGATTTCGCCCGTGAAAAGAAAATTCCTGTGATCGCCTTAAATGCACCAAGGGAAGTGGTAAAAATGGTAAGCAAAAAAGGACTAAAAGGTTTAAGTGATGAAGAAAAAAGACAATTACCTGAAATTGATACGACAGACTTCTTTCATCGGGTCTATCTGGAGAGGGCCGTTCGGGAGCATATGGTTGACCGTTCAGCAGATTTAGAGAAGTATAACGACGTGCAGTGTTTGTGGGAAGAGTACATGGCTCAGACAATTGCGAACTATCTGTCCTCCTGGGAGGGTAAAGACAAAAAGTTTCTCACTTTTGCTGGAAACGGGCATATCATATACGATTTTGGTATTCCGAAGCGGGTATTTCGCCGAACTTTTTTACCATATTACACAATTTATCCTGCTGAATTTCACGGAACAAAACCTGTAGCCGAGCAAGACCTATTTTTATCGGAAATTCCGTTAGAACCAGCCGATTTTGTATGGGTTATCCCCCCTTCCGGGATACAGGAAAAGAGGGTCTATCTGGGAATTCAGATACAAAGAACAAGCGACAATAAATTGGTTATACAAGAAATAAGTCCCGGCAGTCCTGCTGAAAAGGCTGGATTCCTAGTAGGTGACATTATTCTTTCTATTGACGGAAAAATCGTGAAAAGTGTTATGGAACTGGTTCACTACCTCCAGACGAAGCAGTTTGGTGAGACCTGCACGGTCGATTTCGAACGAGATGGAAAGAGGATTTCTTGCGAAGTTACCCTCTTTGAAATGGAACAGAAGTAAACTATGCAGACAAAACTATCAACACAGTACAATCCGAAAGAAATCGAAGACAAGTGGTATCAATTTTGGGAGGAAAATGGGTTTTTTCATAGCGTACCAGACCCTTCAAAAGAACCATATACCGTTGTTATTCCTCCCCCTAATGTAACTGGCGTGCTCCATATGGGGCATGCCCTGAATAATATTATCCAGGATATTTTAATTCGCTGGAGACGCATGCAGGGATACAATGCCCTCTGGATACCGGGTACGGATCATGCTGGTATTGCTACTCAGAACGTAGTTGAAAGGGAACTAGCGGCAAAACGTATCAAGCGCGAACAGCTGGGGCGGGAACGTTTTATAGAAGAAGTATGGAAATGGAAGGATCAATACGGCTCGACCATCATTAAACAATTGAAGAAATTGGGAAGTTCCTGTGATTGGGCACGGGAGCGATTCACCATGGATGAGGGGCTTTCTACTGCGGTAAAGGAAACCTTTGTGAGTCTCTACGAGCGGGGATTAATTTACAAGGGGAAATACATAATCAACTGGTGCCCGCGATGCCGTACTGCCTTAGCTGACGACGAGGTTGAACATGAGGAACATGAGGGACACCTGTGGTACATAAAATATCCGTTCAGGGATGCCCCGCATCTATTTTTGATAGTAGCCACAACACGTCCCGAAACCATGCTGGGAGACGTCGCAGTAGCCGTTAACCCAAAGGATGAACGTTACAAAGATATGGTCGGAGAAATCTTAACCCTTCCCATTATGGGACGTGAATTACCCGTCATTGCCGATGAATTTGTTGATCCATCCTTTGGGACGGGTGCGGTCAAGGTAACACCTGCCCATGATCCCAATGATTTTGAGATGGGCAAACGCCACAACCTAACTCCGATTGTCGTTATGCAGGAAAATGGGGCAATGAATGAACTTGCAGGGGATTACGAGGGCATGGACCGATTTGAGTGCAGGGATGCATTAATAGAAGAGTTAAAATTAAAGAAATTTATCGAAAGGGTCACACCTCATAAGCACTCGGTTGGACATTGTTATCGGTGCCACACCGTTATTGAGCCATATATTTCTGACCAGTGGTTTGTCAGGATGCGCCCGCTTGCAGATGCCGCCATCAAGGCCTCCAAGGAGAAATTGATTACTTTCTTTCCTGCACGCTGGGAGAGGATCTATTTGAGCTGGCTGGAAAATGTGCGTGATTGGTGTATTTCAAGACAAATCTGGTGGGGACACCGTATTCCCGCCTGGTATTGCCAGCACTGTGGTGCAATTACCGTATCGCAAGATGTACCAATGAAGTGCTCAAAATGCAATAGTATTACCCTGAAACAGGACGAGGATGTACTCGACACATGGTTCAGTTCTGCCCTGTGGCCATTTTCCACGATGGGCTGGCCCAGGGAAACACCGGAGTTACGATATTACTATCCGACATCTACCCTGGTTACCGATCGGGGAATCATCTATTTCTGGGTGGCACGGATGGTCATGATGGGACTTGAAATCATGCGGCACGTCCCTTTCTCTAACGTTTACATACACGGGACAATCCTCGACGAACAGGGCAGGAAAATGAGTAAATCGCTGGGCAATGGTATTGATCCCCTCGTAATGATCGACCAATACGGTGCGGATGCCGTACGATTTTCGATTATCGTGCTCACCACAGAGGGTCAGGATATAAAACTCTCTGAAAGCAGGTTTGAAATGGGTCGCAACTTCACCAACAAATTGTGGAATGCAGCGCGTTTTATTATCATGAATCTGGAGGAGGAGCATCCGGGAGAAATTCGTCTGGAACCAGCAGACTATCAATTTGAAGACAGGTGGATCCTCAGCCGATTAAATACCACTATCAAGGCATGTACCTTATACCTGGAACAATTCAAATTTAATGATGCAGCTATGAAGGTCTACGATTTCACATGGCATTCCTTCTGCGATTGGTACCTCGAAATAGTAAAAACTCGTTTGTACGAACCAGTAAGTTATAAAGACAAAAAGGTGGCACAAACTGTGCTTGCAAAGGTTTTTGGTCAAATATTACATCTGCTGCATCCCTTCATCCCTTTTATTACAGAAGAATTATGGCAGAACTTAAAAAGCGTGGTTTCCAAAAACAAGATCAACGTTTTGGAAGAAATGCGCCACGAGTATCTTATACGCGACGTCTGGCCTAAGGAGGACAAAAGATATGAAGATCAGGGTTCCGAAGAGAACATGGCAATCCTGCAGGACGTTATTCGGGCTATTCGAAATATACGCAGCAAGATGAATATCAAGGAAAAACAAAAATTGGACGCCGTTATCTCTGTCTCCGGAGATGGTGAGTATGAATTGAAAGAACATTCGGATCTGCTCAAACGAATGGCCAATATTGAGCATATAGAGATTGGCAAAGATCTTCCCAAGCCAGCTAATTCTGCTTGCGAAGTTATTGGGAGAATACAGGCTTTTGTCCCACTCGCGGGGATTATCGATCCAATCGCAGAAAAGGAACGCCAATCAAAACATTTGAAACAACTGGAAGATTACTTAATGGCGGTACGGCGCAAGCTGGAAAATAAAAATTTTACTGCAAGGGCCCCTGCCCATGTAGTAACAATGGAACAAAGTCGAGAAAAGGAATTGTTAGAACAAATATCAAAAATAAAACTTATTTTGAATGACCTTGGATAGAGAGCTATGAAAAGACTGTATTTAATCATTTTATGCTGTGTAACTGTATCATGTCTTGTCTTTTTTTCATTCCGTCATGCGGATGCCTCTGGTACAAAGGCACTGACCAAAAAATGTCCAACGTGCAATAAATTATTTTCAGAAGAAACAAAATTTTGCGGTGAAGACGGAACTAAGCTGATAGATATCCCTGTGAAGATGATTTGCCCGGAATGCAAAAAAGAAGGAACTCAAGGTGAAAAATTTTGTAAAGAACATGGTAAGAAGCTCGTGCCACTTACAGAACCACCCTCTGCCCCGGGAGCTGATGCCTTACAGCAAAAGAAAGAACTTGCTAAAAAGTATTATCAGGAGGGCAATGCCCATTGCGATGCAGAATCATATGATCTGGCAATAGAGGCATATAGAAAGGCGGAAGAGGCATTCCCTGATTTTCCTGCACTGCATTACAACATGGGATGGCTTTACAGTAAACTGGGAAATGCCGAGCAGGCTATCCAACATCTGCAAAAGTATATTGTTCTTGCTCCGGATGCAAGCGATATTACCGAAGTGCAGAGTTACATTGTCGTCCTTAAAAATGCTGTGGAGAAACGCAGGCAAGTTATGGATACCTTCAAGAACAGGGACGAAATAATGAAAAAGGCACTCATCGAACAAAAGCAAAAATATGATAGTGTTGTTGTGCCGGCAGGTGAATTTATCATGGGTACAAACGATGCAAGAGAGGATACCTATCCCGAGCATAAGGTCTACCTAGATGCATTCGAAATTGACCGTTATGAAGTAACAAATGCACAATACTGGGAATTCCTGGAGTATATGAAGAAGACAAATGACCACAGCAAATGCTTTAAAGGGGAACCCAGCGGGAAGGACCATACCCCGCGATTCTGGGACAATGAGTATTATAATGTTCCGGACTACCCCGTTGTGCGAATTGATTGGTACGACGCCTATGCTTATGCAGCCTGGGCAGGAAAACGGCTTCCCTCAGAAGCAGAATGGGAAAAGGCAGCAAGGGGACCTGACGGAAGAAAGTTTCCGTGGGGGAATGAATGGGACCCTGCACGATGCAATCTCAGCGGTGAGCCCAAACCTGTTGGTAGCGTCGAAGGTGGAAAAAGCGTCTACGGTTGTTATGATATGGCGGGTAGTGTCTACGAATGGTGCGCTGATTGGTATCTGGATACATATTATCAAGAAGCACCTTCCAGGAATCCAAAAGGTCCTGATAATGGTCTTCGGCGCGTAATACGAGGAGGTTCACGTTTTTCACAACCATTTCAAGTACGAACAATTACGAGAAAATCAGAACAACCAAATCTATTTAATTTGGGATTAGGCTTTCGATGTGTAAAGGATGTAAAAGCAAAATAATCAAATATTCGTTTCACCCTTGTGAAAATACGGAAACTCTCGATCCCATTTTTTGCTTTTAATACAGCGTTATTTACATTATAATATTTCCTGATATTTAAATACCCAATCGGTAGTAGCCGTCTCCTGACGGCGGCCGGCAATTTACAACGGCGTGCACGCGCCCGGTCGCCAGCAGGAGTTGGCTCCTACCAAAAACTGTGCATTAAATTAATGGTCCTTATTTTGAAAGGAGTGAATGCGTGAAACGTATCGGATATTTTGTAAGCATTGTTGGAATTGCACTTGTATTATTGACCTCTCATGCAGTCAAGATGACACATGCCTCCAGTTGTTGCGGCACAAAGGATGCCACTGCAGCTGAAAAGTCAGAGGCAAAGTGCGTGGTCTGCGGCAAGGCAGTTGATAAGGACAAGGGCGTAAAGGTAGAATGTGAAGGAAAAACGGTTACTTTATGCTGTAACGATTGTGCAGCCGTATTTAAAAAGGACCCTTGCAAATTCTGTGATAATGAAAAATGTGAAAAACGGAAAGAACCTCATTATGGAGAAGGTCACCATTAAGAAATAATTCACAATAACAAATTAACAAGTACATAATAAAAGGCGTTCTTGCATCAGGCAAAATGCAGGAACGCCTTTTTGTTTCTTAACTTAACCAGACTGTCTCTCGTTTTGCTATCTTTGAATCAATTCCTTTATCTTATCTTTCAGTTCTTTCATGTCTGAGGACTTAATAATATAAGCATCGGCCGCCCATGACATAAAATCGTCTTTGTAACTGCTATAAGCAGTGTTAATAATAATAGGTATCTTCCTATGCTCGTTTAAAATTTTTCCCATCGCTTCGATCCCGTTCATCTTAGGCATATTAATATCCATTACGATCAGATCCGGCAATTGTTCCCTTACCCTTTTTATAGCCTCCAGACCATCCCGCGCAGTAATAATGTTATATCCTTCTATTGACAGTTCTTGTTCATAGAGCAAAAGTTGATTTTTATCGTCCTCTACCACGAGAATAGTCTTCATCGCCCACCTCCTTCGAAAATTGTACCTACCCCTTTTTTACCGGTAAGAAGATAGAAAATGTTGTTCCTTCGCGTAATGAACTTTTCACTTTTATAGAACCTTCATGGTCTTCTACTATCTTACGAGATACTGCCAATCCTACACCTGTGCCGTCCGCCTTTGTTGTAAAAAAGGGTACAAAAATATTTTGCATTGCTTCCGCCGTCATGCCCTCACCGGTATCAGTTATATTAATTTTTACGTATTCATTATCGACCATAGTTTCTACTATCAGGGTACCGCCATTGGTCATCGACTCCACTGCGTTTTTTATCAGATTTAAAAATACCTGTTTGATTTGGGTGGGGTCTATATTAATTTTCGGTATCATTGTATCCAATTTTTTTATCACTTGAATATGGTTATTTTTGAAATACGGTTCCATTAAGGAGCATGTATTTTCTAATATTTCATTTATTTGAGACAACACTTTAACTGGTGCCTGTTCTACGGGTTTACTAAAATCCATGATATTCGCAAGGATTCTTTCCAATCGACCAACTTCTTCAACAATTATCTCTATATTTTGTCTTGTCTGTTTAATGTTCGTAGTATCCCGTAAAATCGCCCTGGCAAACCCACCCACCGTCACCAGTGGATTACGGATTTCATGCGCAATATATGCCGCCATGTTTCCTATAACCGCAAGCCGCTCAGAGCGAATCAGTCTTTCCTGAGTTTCTTTGAGCTGCTGAATCTTTTCCTCGAGTTTTTTATATGCCTCTGCATTTGCAATCGCCATTGCAGCACTGTTAGCGAAGATACTCAACATTTCAACCTGATCTTGTTCTATTGGTTTGTTGCTGTAAACATTATCAGCACAAATTACCCCAATCGCTTCGTTTTTAACCACTAATGGTACACAAACAAATTCGTTCGCATTAATCATGCTTACAAACTTTTTATTACTATTTGGATTATGAAAGGCATCTCTTTCCAGAATAGGCTTTTTTGTTTTTACACATGAAACAATGATTTCTTTTTCATCTGTTAAAGAATAGGCCATCAGCCGTGTAATCATGTGCAACGGTGTATCTTCACGATACTGGTCTTCCGATGCTTTAATAAGGTCTTCTAACTTTTCATACTTACTGGCTATTTCACTCCATATCTTATTTGCCTCTTCCCAACTGGAGGGGCCAACGGCCATCTTACCGTAGACAATATTCCGTTCCTTATCCACCAGAAAAAGCCTTGCACGATTAAACCCCAGTGCAGTACCGGCGGTAACACAAGTCAAGATCAGATGAAGCAAACGATCCGTTTGCAACGTCCCCTGCATCAACTCTGCAAGTTTTCGCAACAAAGAAAGTCGACGAATTTTTTCTTCATGCTCTGTAGTATCTATCGAGAACTTAAGTAACTGGATAATATCGCCATTCTCTTGTCTGATAGGTATTGAAATATTTTTAACATACCTTCTTTCACCTTTTTCTGTAATGAGCTGGGTCTCACTAACCTGTCTTTTACCGCTTGACAGTGCTTGAAGAACAGAACAATATTTTGTCTCCTTGCATTCACATTTATACACCTCACGGCAATTTTTCCCTACTGGATCATCCTTTAAATTAAGCATTTTAGAAAGGGCCCTGTTGGCCCAAATAATATTCAGATCTTTATCCATTACGGATAATCCGGCATCGAGCGCATCCACGAGGTTGTTTACAACATTGTCGAATTTATCTTTTAAAATGTGAGGTAATAACATAATCTACTCTTCATATTTGACATGATTCATCTTGTACGTACAATTTTTTTATAAAGTGCAGCGTATTCTCTTGCACTGTTTTCCCAGGACCAATCCTGTGCCATCCCGTTTTTCATAAGATTAGCCCATTGAGTCTTGTTCTTAAATAAATCCACGGCCCTTATAACAGTGGCAAATAGCAAATCCGGGTCATACTCTTTAAACGAAAATCCGTTAGCCCTGCCGTGACTAAGAGGTTCCGAACGAACATCCGTTATTGTATCGGCAAGACCACCGGTACTTCGAACAATCGGAACGGTTCCGTATCTCAGGCTGTACAACTGATTTAGACCACAGGGTTCAAAGCGTGACGGCATTAATAACATATCTGACCCAGCCTCAATTTCATGTGCCGAACGTTCATCAAATGTCAATTTTACTGCTACTTTTGCAGGATATGTTTTTGCATAGCCCTGAAATAATTCGTGATACCGCTGATCACCGGTGCCTAACAAAACAAACTGAAGGTCAATCTTCATTAATTCACTGAATTTATTTACAACCAGTTCCAGCCCTTTTTGGTCTGTAAGGCGGGTTATCATTCCAATAACAGGGCAGTCCCTTTCTGGCAGTTTATATTTTCGCTGTAATGCCCTTTTACAGAGTTGTTTTCCGTTAAGATCTTTCAATCCATAATTCGCAATGATAAATTTGTCAGTTTCCGGGTTCCATATGGAATAATCAATTCCATTCATGATTCCATAAAGGTCTCCGGCCCTTTCCCTCAGCACACCATCCAAACCCTCACCATATTCTGGCGTTTGAATCTCTTTAGCATATGTCTTGCTAACAGTAGTAATGACGTCACTGAAGACAATACCACCCTTTAAAAAATTTAATTTCCCGTAAAATTCCAATTGTTTCCAGTTAAAAAGGCTCCAGTCCAGCCCTGTCAGATTCATATCCCAATGCCAGAACAATCCTTGATATGCAAGATTATGAATAGTCATAATTGTTTTTGTATTTTTGAAACACATCCTTTCTGCATACTTCGTCTTTAGATACACCGGAACAAGCCCAGTCTGCCAGTCATTACAGTGTACAATATCCGGACATATATTGAGTTTTTCTATGGTTTCTAGGGCACCCCGGGAAAAAAAGATAAAACGCTCACTATTATCTTCAAAATCTTTTGTCGTGCCTGGATAATTATACAAGCCCTTTCGATCAAAATATTGTTCGTTACCTAAAAAACAAATCGGCACCTGTGAGTCTGGTAAAAATCCTTTATATACGTCCCCCCTCTTGAGATTGTCACCGATCTTTACCTCAAACTGTATATCCGTTTTTGTTATAGGATATGGGCTCTCTTTTATAATCCCATAAAAAGGCATAAGTACTACAATTTCCACACCTAATTTCTGTAGACTTTTCGGAATCGCCCCTGCTATATCGGCTAGGCCACCGGTTTTTGCAAAAGGCGCAACTTCAGATGACAAATAGACAGTTTTCACGACTGCACTGCCACCGCTTTCTTTTCTATATTTACATTTCTTAGAAACTCTGCTGCGTTCTCAGGTGTTACCGTATTTATATAAAAACCACTACCCCATTCAAAACCCGCAACCCTTGTTAACCTAGGAATAATTTCGATATGCCAATGGTAATGTTCTATTTCTCCAAAGATAAATGGCGTTGTGTGGACAATATAATTGTAGGGAGGGAAATCAAGAGATGCCTCAAGCCTGAGAAGAACCTCACGTAATACATGGGCCAATTCTTCCGTTTCCAGCTTTTGCACATTCTCAAAATGAGAGGAATGAACTTTTGACAAAATCCATGTTTCGAAAGGGAATCGCGAGGCATATGGTGCGAAGGCAACAAAGGTATCGCCTTCCAGCACGATTCGTGCCCCCGTTGATAACTCTTGTTGAACTATATCGCAAAATAAACAACGACCTCTGTATTTGTAAAATTCTTCGCATCCATTCATCTCGTGCATAACTGTTATTGGCACAATAGGAGTAACAATCAATTGTGAATGGGAATGTTCCAGGGTAGCACCCGCAGCCATACCTACATTTTTGAAAAGTAATCCATAGATAAACCGTTTGTCTTTTTTCAAATCCACGAGTCTATCCCTGTATGTCCACAACATCTCCTCAACTTGTGTATTATTGAGTTCTGTCAAAGAAGTAACATGTTTCGGGCTTTCGATGATCACTTCATGCGCCCCGATACCATTCATCGAATCGTAGATTCCTTCACCGCGTTTGTTTAAATTACCTTCTATTCTCAATGCGGGAAATTTATTTGGCACCACCCTCACACGCCATCCTTTTGTATTGGCTTGAGTACCTCTTTCTCTATAAGCCATAATCTCCGGTGGTGTCTTGTCTTCGTTTCCTTCACAGAAAGGACAAAAACCACCCCGAATAGACTGCGGTTCCGTTTTAAAATCAGTTGGCCTCATAGCCCTTTCTGTAGCAATAATTACCCAACGACCAGAAACGGGATCTTTCCGAAGCTCGGGCATTTTTTGTTATCCTCCTTATATTTTTAACAAGCATTTACAAACCACACAGACACAAAGGGCATAAAGGCAAATTGCGAAATATGCCATTGTAAAGATGAAAACTCTGCTCAACTTTCTAACTTCTTCTCGACGCACTTTGTGTCTTTGTGGTTAAATCAATTTTTGTTGTAGCTACGCCATTTTGTGACTTTACACCTGCCACATCATTCGTTCAAAATCTTTTGATGGAACAGAAAAACAAAATACGGTTCGAAGCGGTACCCTTTGAATAATCTCTTCCTCCTTCACCAACTCTATAAAAAATTCAACCTCCATACCGGCGGAAAAACCTAAATCTTCAAAGGGACAAGACAATTCCATTATTGTATTCAAAGAAATACTACAAAAATCCTTTTCATTACACTTTTGAGTCTTATTTTTTATCTTAAACCTTAAAGGCACATCCGTAAGGATAGAAGTATGAATTTGCAATTCGTGGGGTTGAACAAACGTGATTACAAATTTCCCATTTTCCCTGTATTGAGAAAACAAATCTTTGTTAAAATCTATTCTTATAAACAAATTGTCTATATCAAATCCGAAGAATACCCCATCGATGGGTTGACGAGAGGTCCTGTGCATCGTATCCATATCCTTATTTGAAATGTATCTCCCGGCATCCAGCCACTCAAAATAATTACTTACAACCCCATCAAGTTTAACCTCTAGAAATCTTTTGGGAAATGTATAGGGTTTTCTACGATACACCTTTGATATAGGCACATCCAATATCCTTGGTGTGGCTACATTAAATAATTTATATGCATTCTTGAGGTGCAGTCTGAACAAATTGTCAAACTCATCCTTATAATGTGTATAATGATCATCACCGAACCACCAGAACCAATCACTACCTTCTGCTATGAAGATTTCTTCCCATGCCCTGGCCAGAATATCGTCTTTCGCACGATGGTTTGCTGCTCCTGTTTGATGCACAACAAAAGACCGTGCATGTTCAACAAAATCCCATGCCGTATTTTTTTCTTCATGTCCAACCCATGTGGCCAGGTTATGCCCAATCCACGAACCGGGACAGAGATGCTGTATCGTTTGCTCCGGAGGATACTCTTCCAAATAATCACCAATACGAACACATTCCAAATCAGGATCATTGTTTATCGTCTCATACAGTTTTCTTAAGAAGTCTAAGCCGCTATTAGGATAATACTCCCACGCATTTTCTCCATCTAATATGATAGTTATTAAGAGCGGTCTCCCATTGTTAGCATATTTCTTAAAGTAATGAATCCTATTAATAAAATCGGATACCGCAGCATCCGTAGTATATCTTGAATACCGAAACCCAATGAGATCGGAAATATTATGATCGCGAAACACCATATTAATAGTGTTGTTTTTCACATCAATCCGGTAAGGTCTGTATAAAATATCAGGATTAATAACGTTCCCGTAGTCATCTCTTACTATTTGACTCCCTATTGAATGAGCCAGAACCTCTTCATCCGATGCTATCCAACTGAATCCCGCCTGGACTAGGATAGGAATAATATCATCGCTTACAGCGCCTTCCGATGGCCACATTCCACGAGGTTTTTGTCCAAAATATCTTTCGTAGGCTTGAACTGCCCTTTCTACTTGTATCTTTGCATCGTCGTTCGCCAACAACCTCTTTTTTGGTAAAGATATTTGAGGTAAAACAACTCTTGCAGATTCCTGATTACACAATAATGGCAAGATTGGATGATAGTAAGGAGATGTCGTAATCTCTATCTGTTTTGAATCCTGTAATCGCTTATGAAGTGGAATAATTTGCCTAATTACTTCTATTTGTTTCTGCAAGACACATTCTTTTTCTTCCTTAGTAAAGCCTTCACCTTTCTTTATTAATTCCTTTAGTAATATATCCCTCTGAACAACTAACGGATGGTACCAGGTGAGGTTTGCCCATACCTGTAAATCCTGAAAATCCCTATCGGAAAAATTCTTTAGTACATCCAGGGCTCGTTTCCTTCTGAAATTCCGTTTTTTTAACAATTCTTTATACCTCGGATAAATATCAATCATTGTATGTTGGTTTGCAGAGAAAAAATTATCCAAAATATAAAGTTTGTTGTCTTCCGTTAGATCGCCAGCAGATATTTTTGTCAATTTCCAGAATGGATCATTACCACGATTTTCTTCATAATCTTTCAGTTGGTCCAACAGGCACGGGACATAATTGAACGTTTGATGTATCCCGGGAAAATCTTCTAATATCAACGCCATGCCTATGTAATCTCTTATTCCATGCAGTCTTACCCATGGCATAGTATATTCGCCTGTTAAATTGTCTTTATAATAAGGCTGATGTTGATGCCAATAGAATGCAATTTTGATCATTATTATTCAAGTGTTTCAAGAAGCCTCTTTAGAGCTTCTTCCGGATGTTCAATCCTTTTCCAGTATTCCTTAAATTGAAATTTCGGGCTGTGTTCACTATCATGACAAGTCACACAATTGCTTTCACCTGTTGAACCATAGGCATCATTTACATTTTTTACGTGCTTACTTCCAGCGCCATGACAGCTTTCACAACCCACATTTATTAAGTTTTGATTTTTTTCGTAATTTAAAAATCCAGAAGTATACCCGTAACCGGTTGTATGACACTTAATACACTCCGGGTCGTATTGATGACCAACATCAACCAGTGTATTATATGAAGCGCCATGTGTTGTTTTGTACCAGTGTTCGTATATTAGTTTATGGCATATCCCACAGGTAAAGCTGCCCACGTATGATAACCCGTCTGGGAGAGGTGCTTGTGGTATTTTATTTAACAAATCTTCGTCTTTCAGTATTTGCTGGTATTCCTTCAACAATGAAATCATTTCTTCTGAATCTTTGTATTTATTATCCAGTGGAGTAATCTCAACCGATTTTCTTTCAACAGCTTTCTTATTTATAGAATACTGTGCAACTCCAATATACTTTCCCTTTACTCCAGGAGAAAGAACCGGAGTGTTATTAACATATACTGCATCACTTGGCTCCTCTATATTATGCCCACTTATAATTAATCCTATTTCTGGAAAGAATTTTGCGAGTTCTAAAGATTCTTCCAGTGACGCATGCGATAGTAACACCATGAGATTCACCTTACCATGTAGCTGTCTGACCAACGGTCTCAGAGCCTTTACTGGCTCAGATACATTCACATAATCCAACCCATGCGTACCGACAAGGGATTTAGAAAGGATACCTAAAAAGGCAATTTTAAAAGAATGTCCGGAAATAAAACATTCCTTTATAATATATTGACTGATTTTTATTGGAAATGGAGCAACAATTTTTACGTTGCTCGAAAGAAAATTTACACTATTTGTTTGGGACAAAAAACTGAGGATTTGTGGACTAATTTCAATATCCTTTTCACCAAGATTATGCAACACATACCCCATTTCTCCCATTGAACGGCATAGAATCTCCAGTTTAATCTCTTCCTGTCTGCTGCAACTCCTGGAAAGATCGCCTAAACTTATCGGTAAAACTATATCCTTTTCCTTCCTGAAGAAATCTATAAACGAATACCTTTTAGAAATTCCCCCAAGTTGGCCCTTATAGCAACCGCATGGTTCGAGATTTCCCAACTCTTCCCCGGAAAATATTATCGATACTTCACCTGAAAATGCATAAATCTTAATAGGCAGAAGAATGAATAAAAAAGCAATCAAACACGTAAGACACTGCTTCATAAAGAATTAATACTTATTATCCTTTTACTTCTCCATTTATGGGAATATTAATAACCGGTTGAATAGCGCTGTTTGTATATATCCTTAAACTACCCGTAATTTTCCCGATCGTTACGTCTTTACCTAGCTTAATATCTATTTTCTTACTACTATTGTTTAAATCAGACACTGCATAATTTATCACACTTGGATCGGCTTCAATCTTTTCTATTTTCACGTCTTTATTTACAAAATTGACGATAACCGTTCTGTTTACATCCTGATTTTTTTTTATATTACCAAAAGATAATATTTCCGGATAAAAAGTAACATCACCGATAACCTCTCCAGAAAATGGAATATCTATCCTTTCCTGTCTGTTGCTACTTGTATAAACAAAAATTATTCCATTAAATTTGCCAATGTAATCGTATTTTCCAATTGACACTTGATAATTATAGATATTATTCTCTGCTACTTTATTTTGCGTAATTGTGATATAGGGATTAGGAGACTCTACCTTCTTTACCTCGATGTTCAATTCAGGTGTTGTTTTTACCTCTATATTCCTGGCACAAGAATCGCCTTTTCTTATGATACCAAAATTTATCTGCTTCGGGTTAACGAGGACTTCTTCAATTATTTCTCCTGTAATAGTTAATTTATATGTTGGATTTTCAGGATCATTTGAGTTTACCGTAACTGATTTTGTTACCCTACCAATAAAACGGCCAGGATTAAATTTAACCTTCACTTCCCCATCCTCGCCTTTGAGAAGATTACTCTTTGATACTAACGCTGCTGTACACCCACATGATGATTTAACACCAGTTATTATCAATTCACCAGACCCATGATTTTTAAATTTAAACCCGTGTTCCACAATCTCACCAATATAAATTTTACCAAAATCATATGTTTTTTCTTCAAAAACTATTTTAGGTTTTCCTAAGATCTTTTCATTGTGAATATTTTTGTTATTTATAATATCCGCTATTAAGATATCAGGGCATGTTATAAAAATCAATAACAGCTGTACCACAAGGAAATGCACTTTAATTTCTTTCATAGCAAAGGTACCTCCTTATAACTTGACATTAAGAAATTTCGTAATAATTTAGCCTTTTGAAAACATTGAGAGTTGTAAATGTCTGATAGGTAATTATGTAGTGGCAATTCAAGAATTGCCACTGCAGTACATGATAACCGCATCATTACTGACTGGAATTTTTCAAAAAACTAAATTGTTACGAATTTTTAAATCATGCAGGAGACAACTTCTGTCAGCGATTTGTGGCGCTTGCAAGCCGTTTTGAATTGTCAATCGCCGTCAGGAGAAGGCTCCTACCTGCGTGTTCCAAAAATAGCTTTAACTTAAATATTATAATAGTTTATGCATTCAATCAAATAAAATCAATGTTGATAATCATAAAAACACGAAGAGCTGGGTAGTGGTATTACCCACATGACCCAGCTCTTCAGTTATTTTAC
>JBKBTA010000037.1:0-20257 GCA_046291035.1 Candidatus Brocadia sp. | reverse complement strand
GGCAGGATTAGTGCTGTTCCTCTCTCCTCTGAAATCTTCGTAAAATTTCCCATATTTTCTACTGTCTTCGTCCCAAAGAGCGCCTGGTAAGCTTCTACCGTTGAAACCTCGCCCCCATCTTCATCAATACGTATCCGCCCATTGAGGCCATCGGAAGACCGCCATGCTAGAAGTTCTGCATTTTTATTAAAGATACGGATCTTCTGGATAAATTTCGAATCGATTTTTATATCCTTGTAAAAATAGAATTTCCCACCGCTCCAAATGCCAACAAACACCTCGTAATCAAGATAAGCCACAACATATGATTTCACGGTAAAATGTTCCTGTGCTAATTTTTCTAAATCATCGACAGCCATTCTCATTGGTTCTTTTTTCTTTATACTTGTTAGCTTATACTTCAACATATCAGGCATGTGGACATACCCCCTTTTCATAATTTACTAATGCATTCACGAATCTTTGTAATGCTTCTTTCATATCATTACTGGTTTCAGAGATATTTTCATCAAGGGTTACTATCTTAGTATTCCATGAAATCGTTGCTTTCTGTCCTTTCAACACACCGCGTCCAATTCCCTTTTCACCACCTACGGCCAGGTCGCCTGTCCATAAATCCTTTAAGATCAAAAGTAATAAGCCCGCTTCATGGTCCTTATAATCTCTTATAGTAATATTCACACAAAAATGTTTCATGTCATCGACGTCTGAGAACAGGGGCATGGTCTCAAACAGGGCAGTCTCAATAGTTCCGCCGGTGAAACGGTCAATCTTTATCCGGGTCTGGAGCTCAACAGAATATTTTGGGAGAAGCACCTCGTCAATACTGATTCTTCCCTTGTATGAATTCTTTGAACGATTTTTATCATCTACATTTCCAAATAATTCGTTGATAATCGATTCGGGTTTCTTTGAATCTTTATGAAATATAGTATGTAAAATTCGTTCTGCCCGCGAACGCATGGCGCCTTTCAGAGAAGTACCCGGTATGATAAAATCATCGCCTGATTTGATACTCACTGCATCAGGAACCTTCGGGTCTACTGAATAAGAACGGCTGATAAAGGAGCTTTTTAGACGAAAAATGGCTTTGATTGAAAAGAGATTTTTCGTGATTTCAAAGGGTTTTTCAGAAAAGGGATTTGGGGTTGAGAAGTCCTTTTTGAGCCACCGGAGTACATCCCCTTTCTTGCTGAAATCAAATTCGTACACATGGGCGTTGGTGAGCTTCATCTTCCCCAGTCCGCTATTGGTCTTTGCCCCTATGTGGATGTGTCCCTGTTCCAACACCTCCCGGATAGTTGCCACCATCTGCCTGGAAAACTCTCTGTTAATATCTGTAATGCTTACCTCCAGATGCATCTTAAACCTTGTCCCACGCTCTACTACCTGATAATCATACTTTGCACCGTTTACAACAATACCTTTCGTAGTGTCAATCCTGATCCCATCTCGAACAGCGATTTTTGGATCGCTCTCCATGCAGTATAAATCAGAGCAGCAAAGGGAACTTTGTTGCTCCTTTTCGGTCGCTGATATTTCTCCGTCTTCTTTAGAAATAAATCCCCAGAATTTTTTCAACGCATTTTTATCTTCAAGTATTGCATTTTTCCCGATGGAATGTTTGAGTACACCAACAAGGGACGTTGCGGGGATAAACGGCCTGCCTGCGCCATCCAGCAATACATCAATTTCCGTACAATCTTTCCTCCCGCTGCCGATACATGACGGAGAAAGGAGTTCAATAGTACCCTGTAAAACAAGCTTACCCTTAACCATTTACAGATTTTCCCCCTTTCAAGATCCTTCTCATTTCTGAAAAGAAGGTCTGGAAGTAGTTACGATACAGTGCATCCTCAAAGTTTTTATCATCTTCGAGCATAAAACCGATTTCATTACAGAGTGCCTTAATATCTGATATCCCAGACACATCCGATTGCATGAGAATTTTCTCGACCGTGAACTTTTGACCGTGATCCTTTAAATACTCAAAAAGGGTTTGTGACCCGGCCATGTCTTTGCATCCTTTCAATTTATCTTTTGCAGTGTCTCTTAAATTCTCTAATTCCTCACAAAAACCTTCTTTACCTAAACTCTTTACCATGGCCTCCAGCCTGCCAATCAATGATTTTGAGGGAAGTCCCATATCCTTTTGACCTTCATGAACAAACTCCTTAACTTTACGCAAGGCGCTGAGCGCCACTTTTTTTCTCATAAAGTCCTTGACGATGGTCTGGACAATTTCCCTTGTTTGATGTGGAATATTACCTGACGGTTTCTCCAATTTTTTCTTATCAGCTTCTCTCAATGTGAATGTGTCTTTACTTTCGCTCTGCCATCCAAAGGCAATCCTGCCAAAACCCTCTCCCCTCCGTTCACCGATACCATCCTTCTGAAGTTCCTTGATTTTTGGGATATGCTCACGTGTGACGCCTTTTAGCAAGAAACAAGAACTGGCTTTAAAGCAGGTTTCTGAGGGTCTGCGCAGCCTCCATACAGAGACAAAGTTTTCTACCTCATCGGTCTTTACAAAGGCCTTTTTTACGGTAACGTTGTTTCCTAAACTCTTTCTGAGTAATTTTTCCAGTTCTGTTACTTCCGTGGTGGAAAGGCCGTTGTCATTATAAATAAGCGTGTTTGAAAGTAGGGTAAGGGATATTTCGCCATCTTCTATTTCTAATGTATTTATCGCATGAGCATCGATCTCTGAAACAAATTCCTCTGGCTCTTTTGAAATAAATTCAAATCTGATCTTTCCGTATTGGGCATTCCTTGAGCGACCAATATAGGCAGTCTGTGCATTTGGAAACAGGGCTAAAACTTCCTTCAATGCCCCGCGACTGCCCAGGAGATTGCCCTCGAAGGTTTGGTGGGCATCCATGGATTCATAATTAAAGATCAATCCATTCTTTACCGTACCTGTTTCAGGTTCCCGCTGGTGATGGAAATTGAGGGACTTCTTTACCTGTTGTCGGTAAAGGATGTTTCCTTCCATTCTCCCGAAACCGCCCTCGTAGGCGGGTTGCTCGACCGTATCATCATCAGGAAAAAGTAAATCAAAAAAACGTGTCTTATCGTTTTTTTCATGCTGAATAGAAAGGGGGATGGGAAAGTTTTCCCGAAGATTTCCACGATCGTCCTGTGAAACAATATAGGCGCATTGGTAAATCTCACATCACCATTCAAAAACCATTGGTAAAAGATAGTATCCGTATGGGCATTGCGGTCGAGGGAGTTTTTCTTGATGAACTCACCAGCAAAGAGGCCCATAACCACACTGCCGGGGATGTATTCACGGCTGGCAACCATATTGGTATCACCCACGTTCATTACGAAAAGGGCTGGAGAGAGTGTCGTAATTCTGTACCTTATTCTGTGCATAGCGCCTCCAATTCATCGGAAATTGAGACTTCCGCTGTGCCATCAAAAAGCTTGCACTCAACCTCACCAAAGCCCCGGTTCCGTTTTGTACCAAGTCGCCTCAGGTTCAGACATCCCAGTGCAAGCAATTTAGCCGTATCTGGATCATTTTTTAATGAATGAATTTCACCATAGAAAACAATCCCCTTTTTTAATACCCTGATAGTTCTCAGGGAGTGTTCATCCGCAACGCCCTCATTGCTGATGGCGGTCTGCTGGCGGATGGTGGTAAATGTGGCCAGGACACTGTCCCTTGTGAGTATCCCGGTCCGGTATTCCTTCGAATGGTTGTCTGTGTGTTTTTTTGTATACGTATCGCGGAGGTATTCCAGCCATTGTCTGTTTTTTTCATAATCGTCAATGGTCAGGTGAGAAAAGTAAACAGGCGCAGGTGATTCTCTTCCTGGCCCGCCAAATACATCTTCAATAATTTGATATTCTCCATCTTTTGTTTTATTCAGATTAAAAAACGAAATTACCTGTGCGTTTTTCAGCATTTCACAGCTCTCCCTTGCTGCATCCCTCAAACAGCCCTTGATTCGTTTTGCCGGGATATAAGGCAGACCGACATCATCAAAAACAACATCCGAGTCAATGATCGCCCCAAAGCCTTCACCGGAATTGATCAGGGCGTCTGAGAGGAGTTTTATCCTGAGTGTATAGGTTTTCATCTTTTTCTCTCTGAATTGGTTCTTTAATTAGGCTGCCTTCGACAGCAACTTTTAAGCTCCCCTCTAAAAAGAGGTGTCGGGGGGTGTGTTATGGCAGATGTACACACCCCTTATTCCCCTCTTTCTAGAGGGGAAATCACCAGTTCGAAATTCCTCAATAATAAATTAGCACGAAACAAAGTTTTGTATACCACGGAGTTCCCAAACCATGTCCTCATGAAAATGAGGAAAAGTTTGGGAACAAGCTGTCTAAAGATTTAATCAAGATGATTCCTGCAACGCAAACTCTGGATAAAACTTCATGAGTTCCACCATATCAAAGTATGGGGTTTCTGAATCTTCAAAAAGGCTATGTTCAAAACACCTTCCCTTTATTTTGGGAAGTTCCAATCTACGGGCATCTATCTCTCTCACAAATGTCTCAGTGGCCTCTTTACCAAGGGTTAGTACCTGCCGTAGTTCTTCAATCTTTGACCTTGGCCATCCTTTTTCTGGGTCTTTCAGTTCCTTGATGTTCTTAATTAACGTGTCAAAACCATATTCATCGTGTTTTCCTATTTTATAAGGTCCAAAGATGAGATCACCCTGAATTGCCTTGTAATGGGTCGCCCTGATCTCATCCAGCTTCCCCGAAAATCCGCCATAGGCTATATGGAAATCCAGCCAGGAACCACTCCCATCATTATCTTTACGCCTTTTTTTGGCGTTTTTGCATAAATCTTCAGCAATCTCATAGCCACGATGGAATGGATATTTTGTCTTTGTGATAGCAACTCCTGCACAGGCAGAAAGTTTTTTCCCATCGCTGACTTCTTGGTTTTCAAAGGCTTCAAGGAATAATTTGGCAAAATAAACCCCTAGCCTCCCATCACAAACGAAGGTAATATCATCTCCGCCTATAATAATAGGTCGAAGGGGAATAATTGTTTTATTTTTTTCTTTATCTTTATAAAATCCCGCCTTTTTCTCCTGGGTGTCAAAGCCTAAGGCATCCTGTATCAAAGTGAATCTGGATATAATCTCCTCTAATAACTTTGCGAAGCCCTTTTTCGTGGCTTCTGCAACTGAACTGGATAAATTTCGGATTGCGCTAAGCGAATCAGTTCCCATGAATCGCTCTCCCATGCCGTTCCCATCGATATGGACAATGGCAATGTGACTGTCTTCACCCTTCAATTGTCCCAGTTCGTCCAGTTGGTCAGTAAAGCAATATCCACTCTTAAGTTCTTTTTCAAATTTTTCCTCAAGTTTCTTTGTTGCCTCTTGAGAAGCGCAGATTTTTGCGTATGCGACACTTGAAACATAGTTTTGTTCATCATGCTTTTCCTTATCATTCCATATATCCATTGAATAACCGGTGTGAGAACATTCCGCAGTGATGCCGTGGCGTGGAATAACCGTTTGCGGGATGAAACGGTATTTATTTTCCTGTAACTTCCTGAACAACCTCTCGTTTTCTAATTTAAAATTGTTTAGGTCAAATGCCTCACAAGCAACCGCAGTTGCAACTCCAGGTGTTACTACCAAAAGGGTTGTAGTCCATCTTTCAATGAATTCCCTTGCCCTGTCCCCGTCTTTAAAGAGCAATAACGCATTGCCACCACCGATGTAGCCGACTTCAAAGGGAATATCCGTCTCTTCAATCAGGCATCTATTTGGTTCTTCTTTCCATGCGTTAAAATTAATCTTTGCGAAAGGGAAAATGCAGTTAATTACCTTTTGTAGATATGATTCATAAACCTCCTGTATCAAATACGAGGCGCCAATATTTTCCTTGAGTTTGTTGCTTCCAAAGACATACCGTTGAATGGAGACCATATCGATTAAAACGGCATGAACAGCCATCACGTCCTCCCCTCCATCTGATTTAAACTTCCTGATGAATAAAGTCTGTTATACTTTTTATGAGTATTTCTTCTTTCAGGTCATCCTTCCCAAGGACTAAGATATTGCCGGAAGTAATTCCTGTATTCAGTTGTAGTTCTTCTTTCAGTGCTTTTTTCCGAGGGTCATCTATCCTGGTAATGAGAATTGCCTTTGCCTCATCACCACCTATCTGCCTTGTCCTGTGGATGATTTCAAAGCCCTTATTTTTGCACAGGTGCTTTTCCTGAGAAGTGGTACAGGAGATGCCGATGAGCTGATAACCCTTGAGCAAAATAACATCGATCTGGAAGTCGGTTGTCCAACCTTCCTTGTCAATCTTCCAATCTTTTAGTACCGTAATATTAGATTTGGATAGTTCTTTCTGCAAAATAGTATGAATGTAATCTTCAAGCCAGCCACCGTCGAGGAACTTTATGGCATGTTCTAACTTTTTGTTACTGGAAGGAGTAATAAAATGTCCATTTACATCAAATAACCGGTAATCCGCCGGCATGGCCTTTATTACAGACAAAAAGGGTTCTCTGGCAATATAACTTTTCAGTTCATCCTTCAGTTCAGATACCTTTTCCGCCAGCACTCCTGGTTCTTTCCTGTTCTCAAAGAGGGTGCGGCTATAACCACCATTTTCCAAATAAAATTCCTCTAAACGGCCTTCGATAATAAGTGTTTTAAACACTTCAACTGCGCCAGAAAACTCGTTGTCAGAATCTTTATTCTTTCTTTTAAATCCATGCAATGTAATAAGCTCAGAAAATGAAATGGAAATCTCGTCACGTAAATCCCTTTTGTTAATTACGCCATTTATATCGTCAACAATCTGGAAATTTCTTCCGTCCAGATACGAAAATGACTTGCTCAGGCTTTTTGTTTTATCTTGCTCAATGGCCCGATATACATGTGTATCCATTGCCTTCGTCCCGCCGGTATAATTTAAGTGCACGTGACTGTTCTCGGGCAGTTTCTTGATGAGTTTTTCATTGGCGTCATGTAACACCTCTTTTGCATTACTCACATTTGAGAGGGCAACTTTCGGCAGGGGAAAGGACAATTTGCTGTTATGGGGATGCCGTTCTTTTAAGATCTTTTCCAGATTCTCGGCCTGTGTCCTGGTGCCTACCTGCCTCGCAACTCCTTCAGAGTGTACTAACCAGATATGCTTCAGTTCCTGATTATGTTTTAAAAAAAACTCTGCCACTACATAATTTGGCAATGGGTTTGTGCCTATAAGGAGAACCAGATCAGTGAAGGGATTCATTGATGACCCTCTTTGTGTAAGGTGACATAATGAACGCATAAATCAATGCTGAGAATTTTGCAAAAATCGCTTGATTGGTATTTTATAAACTTCTATGTTAGAAAAGCAAAGATTTTTAAGAATAAAAGAAGGGGGTTGATAATGCCTGCGATCGATAGTCTCCAACACTGAAACGTGTACCTTGTGATAATTGGCCTCATAGACAAATGAAGGAACATCTTGTTTTCGTTTGATATTGCAAAAGTCCAGTGAAAAGAAAAATTTATTTTGATGTAAAAGACATTCGTCTGAAAATTGGAAAACTTTACTTGTTTTGTTTTTCTAATACAATATGTGTGTTATTCTGGCATACGGCATGGAGTTTCCTTTTTTGAATCCAGTCCCTTTTTTTCTGGTAATCATTCAAGCTCATTACGAGGTAGATAGATTTTCCTTGATCGGGAACTAGTTTTTTAAAGCCGACATCTGTATCCATTTCTATGACATTTTTGCCACTATAAAATACAAGGCTCGGCAAGGTTCTGGAATAACTCAAAAGTGCATAATCTTCTCCCTTATCTAAAAGGCATTTTACCACAATATCCCTTGCGGATCGAAAAGTTCCGATGTATTTTGTCGCATAGGTTAGGGTAACGACAAGAAAGAAACAGTTGGTAAGGCAAAAGACCTTTTGTAGCTGAGAAAAACTCCTTTTCCTGATAAAGATAAACAGCGCCGCCAGCGCGCCAGCAAAAAGGATAATAATGGGAATAACAACATGGTATGCTGAAAGACCGTATTTAGCCGGGACCCATTTCTGCATGGTTAAAATGAACACGACGGGAAACATTACTGACAAGCTTATCGCTAGCCAGACTATCCAGCTCAGTTTTCTCCATATGTTACCGTCCTTTTCCCATCGGGATAGTGACAGGGTTAATAATGCAACGGAGGGAGAAAGCGGGAGGATATAAGTCATCAATTTCGAGTGAGAGATGGAAAAAAAAGCCAGGGTTAGAATGAACCATGCGCAGAAAAAATACACCTGTTTTTTTTCTTCCGCGGGTAAGGTCTTTCGCCTCATAAAGGTGTAGATGAAAGTAATGAATATAAACAGCGACCATGGGAAAAATCCCATCATAAATGCCGGTAAATAATAATAAATAGGCTCCGGGTGGGCGTAACCACCGACAAACCGTCCTGACGTTTCTTGCGAAAGCAATGCGAAGATCTGTTTTGTGCCCAAGGATAGCCAGAAAGGAATCCCCCATGCACAGATAATACCGAGAAAAAGCAGGAATCCTGGAAGATACCAAAGGCGCCTGATATATGGGAAGTCGCGTATCCATAAAAGAAAACCGATGGTAATCACAATAAACAACAAGATTCCTATAGGTCCCTTTACGAGAAAACCCAGACCCAGGAGAAAATAAAGAAACAATTTTCTCTGGTTGCTCTTGTTTGTTTCCATATATTCGATAAAGAAAAGATAGAGGCTGGCGCAAACAAAGAAGGTCAGGAGCATATCGGTAATACAAAAATGAGAAATGAGAAAAAATAGAGGGCTGGTCATTAACACTACACCTGCCCAAAAACCGTTAGTACAGTAAGGGCTGGTTTCGAGCTCTCCCCTACACCTTTTTCCCCATAAATACGTGACGAATACCGTAGCCATAGCTGCCAGGGCAGAGGGTAATCGTGCACTAAATTCGCTTATCCCAAAGAATTTATAAGAAATGGCAACGGTCCAATAAAAGAGCGGAGGTTTATTGATACGGGGGGCGCCGTTAAAATGTGGCACAATCCAGTTGCCATGAAGTACCATATCACGCGCCGTGGAGGCATAACGGGGCTCATCGGGATCTATAAGGGGCATAGCCCAAGTATAAAATAGAAATAAAAAGAGGCCTAGTGAAAATAAGCCAATAAGAAAAGGGAGATCTTTTTTTGTCAGCTTTCCGACAGAATAACTTAGCTTCGTCTCCTTATTTCTAAAGATAATTTTCATTGTATATGAGAAAGGCCTCTCATGAGCTTAATCTCCCGTTCTATAAAGGAGAATAGTAAAAGTTGTGCAAAGTAGTTTTGAAAAATAAAAGCCCTTTTCTTAGGAAGGTGACTCGAATTATTTCACTGGCAAATTCGTAAGAAAAGGGCCTTGAGTAAAAAAGTTTAGCATATATAATACGGGAATGCAAGTATCATAAATCGCATTGATAACAAAGAAATGGCGTAAAGTTATCTGAATACCATACCTCTTTTTTCCCATTAAAATACGACTTGACTTCGGCGTCTTTTATTATAATGTAGAGCGAAGAGGCTCTTCGCTCTACAATCACAACTTTGAAATCCCTTGTATAATAGGCACGGACAAACAAGTTTGTCCGTGTCACCATTTAGTATTGAGATTCCTTAACGTAAATATAGGGGTTATACAGAAATCAATATTAAAAAATGTTATTGATTTTGACTAAAATTATCTGTATACATAAATAACTATGAAAAAACCAAATAAAAAACAGATGCCAGATCCGGCAAAGGCCCAGATAGCGATAGGTAAAGGATTGAAAGATTTTGACAGACAATTCAAGACCTTGGCAGCGGGCTTTTCCTCTATGATGAAGTCTTTTGACGCTGTTACAAAAAAGGTCGATTCTTTTGGAAAACGTATAGAAATTCTGGAGAAGCTGTCGGCTTCATCCGGAAAAGCCCTGGAGGCAAATAAAAAACAAATGGAGTCTGTGCTAAAAAATTTTCTTGAAGTAGGAAAAAGAATAGAATCCGGGATAAAAGAACTCGTGACCAGAGATAAGAGAACGGAAGATGTGGCAAAAAAGATAAATAATATTGAAAAGAACCTTGAATTGTTAAGAGCGGGTATTGAGGCAATGGAAAATGATATTAGTGAGATTGAAGACACCAATGAAGAGGTATTAGATATAGCAGAACAGATACAGGATTCTTTAGAAGAGGATAAAATGTATTGAGAATAATTATTTCACTAAGGGTGTCTCGATTATATTATGAGGAGTAAAAATTATGAACGAAGAAAAAAATACAACTGATGAGGGTCGAACTTCAAAGAAATCTGTATCCGGTCAGAAACCTTCCACCAAAAAACCTCAAAAAGAAAGAGTCGTATCAGGCCTCCAGACACAACCTATTGAAGAGGCGAAGCCTGCCCTATCGCTGGCAAAGAAAATTGACGACATCGCGGAGGAAATAGAAAGCAAACCCATAAAATCCTTTGAAAAGAAAGAGCAGGAAAAGCTCCTCCAATCGTATGAAAAGTTAATATCTAAAATGGTGCGTGAGATTAACAACTCCAGACAGTAATTTTCTTCCTGTAACGGCTCAAATTGTATGGCGTTTTGTTCCGGCGAGCGGACCCGAAGAGACGCCTAAAACATATTATAGTCTCAGGCTACCGTTCCGAAGCGGTACGATAGGTGTGAGATTTATTGCCCTTTTCTTAAATCCATTACATGGTTTTTAATAAAGGCTATTATCTTATTTGCAGTATCATTCCGGGAGAGACTGGCTGTGTTTATTACAAAATCTGCTACCCTGTCATAGAGCGGTCTTCTGTAAGCTAAAAGGTATTCAATTTCTTCGTGTTTGCTAAGATTCGTAAGGCTTGGTCTCCTCTGCTGCGTTTGTGTATCTTCATGGATCCTCTTATAGATAGTATCCACATCAGCATCCAAGAAGATGATGACCCCGTTTTCCTTAAGCTTCCTTACGTTTTCCTCCCTGAGAATTGCGCCGCCACCGGTGGCAATGACTCTATTGTCGAGAAGGCATAATTCAGCGATGATTTGCACCTCTATCTCCCGAAACAATTTCTCTCCGCCTTCTGCGAAGATGTCTTTGATGGTCTTGCCATGTTTTTGTTCCAGGTACTCATCGGCATCGATAAATTCTTTACCAAGCCGTTGAGCAATTATTTTGCCTATGGTCGTTTTGCCGGTTCCACGAAAACCGATTAAAATAATATTCAATTCTGATAAAAGCGACTTCGTCACTCTCCAATTAATTTTTTATAGGCGATTTCTCTGATCAATTTAAGTGGTGGCTTTATACCCGTCCACAGCTCAAATTGTGCCGCTGCCTGGTTTACAAACATCGGCAAACCACCGACAACCTTGCAACCATGAGCTTTGGCTTCACGCAATAGCCTGGTTTCAATCGGATTATAAATAGTATCAAATACAATCATACCAGGTTTTAATTGGCCTTTATCAATGGGGGTCTCATTGACCGCAGGATACATGCCCACGGGGGTGGCATTAATCAGGATGTCTGTTTCAATTGAAGACAGTTTGTTAAGTTTTTTACAGAGACAGCCGACATCTCTGGCAAGTGACAGCGCCCTCTCATGATTCCTGTTTACTACGGTTACTTGTGCGCCACGTTCCTGTAATCCAAAGGCGATTGCGCGGGCAGCGCCTCCTGCGCCTAGCAATGTTACGCGTCTTCCTCTTAAGCGATCGCTTTTTGCGTCTGTTAGAGACTCTTGATTCATCTCTTCCAATGCTTGAATGGCCGCCTTGCAATCCGTGTTATAACCAATTAGCTGCCCGTCATTGTTTAAAATGGTGTTTACTGCACCGATCTTTTTTGCCGTGGGGTCTATCGCGTCCAGGTAATTTATTACCGATTCTTTATGAGGGATTGTTACACTGTAACCTTTTACATCCAATTCCCTATACCCTTTGATAAATTCACCAATTTTGTCTACCTTAAAAGGAACGTAAATACTATTCAAATTCATTTCCTTAAAGAGTGCATTATGAATAATTGGACTGATGCTATGAGAGACAGGGTTTCCAATTAATCCGTAGATTGACGTGTGCTTATCTTGTTTTTGTGCCTGATAGATATTAAGAAGTTCGTGAATACCGATCTGTCCGGGGGCGGATTCCTTCCCCTTCCGAAGAGACGCGAAAGTCAGATAACTGCCAAATCTTTTGTATAAGATACGGCTAATGATGCCATATTCACCCATGCAAAACGAGATTAATGGCGTCTGTGCTTGCTGGAGTAAGCGATATATTTTGACGTTGTCCGTAATATCGTTTGCATAGGTAACAATTTTTACAACATCGGCGTCGCACTGACTAAGTTTTTGGTAAATAGCAATTAAGTCACCGGTCGTTTCATAGAAATTGTGGTAGGAGACAATGAGTTTTGTTTTACCTTTAAAGGCACGGTGCGCCGTGTCCCCGCGTATATTTTGAATACTGTCATGTTCGATATCGACGAAATCAGCTTGTAGCTTGATGGCGAGTTTTAGGAGTGCAATCCTTTCTTCTTCATTCCCTTCAAACTTGCCACCTTCTCTAACGGGTCTGTTCGTAACAATCACAGGCTTAGTGCGTCTTTCCAATATGCGTCCCAGGTCTGGGTTTTTTATGTAGTCGAGGCGTAATTCGATAATATCCGCGAATTTTGATGCCTCTGCCATATCATGGAGAAGATCATCAAGGTTGTTAGCAACAATGGGTACGCAGATCATGGGTTTGTCTGAGAAAACGCGTTAAAATAAAATTAAATATTAAACCAAGAAATATTCACATAAAGATTAACAAAGGAAATCATAGAGGAGCCTTATTCACCCCTCTTTTATAGAACAAAGATGTGGGTAATGACAAACCCTGGCGGGAGGGAAGTAAGGGGATGAATGAAAATGATAGTTATAGCACCCTCACTCTAGTCTTCTCCCATCGAGGGAGAGGAGAAAACGGTCGCTATTTTTCCAAAGACATTTGATTTTAACTTCTATCAAGCGCGGAATAATTTCTTTTGTTTCATTGCAGCCACCTTATTGATAGCGTTTAAGTATGCCTTTGCGCTGGCCTCGATGATATCGGTGCTAACCGCACGCCCCCCGATAGTTTTACCATCCACCTCGACGTTTACATAAACCTCACCCATCGCATCCTTCCCGCTGGTAACAGCGCGGATGTTATAATCTTGCAGCTTGCCAGGGATATTAGTTGACAGATCAATAGCCCTGAAAAGGGCATCGATAGGGCCGTCGCCAGTGGTGGCATTATCCACCACACGTCCATCCTGTAATTTAAGTCTTACCCCTGCGGTCGGTACCGTATTGGGTCCACAACTGATACTGAGGCTTTCTAATTGGAAGATGTTGGGGACTTCCATCTTTTCTATACCTATAATGGCCTCGATATCTTCATCAAAAATCTCTTTCTTTTTGTCAGCAATGTGCTTAAATTCCTCAAAAGCCCGTTCAAATTCCTTTTCAGATAATTCGTATCCCAGTTCCTTGATGCGCGTTTTAAAGGCATTTCGCCCGGATAATTTTCCGAGCACAAGCCTGGTCTTTAAATACCCGACGTCTTCAGGTTTCATAATCTCATAGGTCGTACGTTCCTTGATTACCCCATCCTGATGTACCCCTGACTGGTGTGCGAATGCATTTTCACCGACGATGGCCTTGTTCCTCTGGACGCGCAGTCCTGTCAGGGTGCTCACCAGTCTGCTTGTTGCAATCAATTCCTTTGTGACAATACGAGTGGAACACTGGTAAAAATCATGGCGTGTCTTAATGGCCATCACGATTTCTTCAAGCGCTGCGTTCCCAGCCCGTTCTCCGATACCATTGATGGTACATTCGACCTGTTGCGCACCGGCCTTTATAGCAGCAAGGGAATTAGCCACGGCAAGCCCGAGGTCATTGTGGCAGTGTACACTGATTATTGCCTTGTCAATGTTTTTAACGTTTTCCTTTAATCCGCGAATAATAGAGGCATAGTGTTCGGGTACGGCATAGCCTACTGTATCGGGAATATTAACGGTCCTTGCACCGGCATCGATAACTGCCTCAACGACCTGGATAAGAAAATCCAGTTCCGTTCTTGAGGCGTCTTCCGGAGAAAATTCTACATCATCTACATATTTTAGGGCGTGCTTAATCCCCTTAACGGCCAGATGGATGATTTCTTCCTTTGCCTTGAGGAGTTTGTATTTTCTGTGTATTTCAGAAGTGGCAAGAAAGACATGGATTCTTGGCTTTTCGGCCTTTTCCAGTGCCCTGGCAGCACTTTCAATATCCTTTTCAACGGCACGGGCAAGACCCGCCACGGAAATCCCCCGAATTTCCTGGGCAACTCTACTTACCGATTCGAAGTCACCCGGTGATGAGACGGGAAAACCCGCCTCTATAACGTCCACGTTCAACAGTGCCAGCTGTCGTGCGATCTGGACCTTTTCGTTGATATCCAGGCTGGCGCCCGGCGACTGTTCTCCGTCTCGCAGGGTGGTGTCAAAAATAATGATGTTATTATTGGTCACGAATTTTTTCCCTTGTTTTAAAATTCAACTGTTCGAAAATTAGCGATTAGCCATCAACTCTTAGCCTTCAGATAAAGAGCCTGTATAAAAAAACTATTTTTGCATACGACCATAGTGCGAAGCGCCACTCCCTCTATATAGGCAATGTTATTGCCATAATGTAGCAAATTTTACTACATACAATAGATACATTCAATAGCTATTTGAAGTGTTCGGGAATATCATGGTTCGGGCTATTCTGTCTCGCTGTTCCAGGTGGGCCAATGCATCCTATTTAAGGTTCGGGGATTCCGAAGCAGGGACACGTTGAAACGTGTCCCTGCCGATCGATCTTCTCATGGTAAGTCAGTAGATGTTGAAGGTTTAATTTAATGTAAGGATTTCAATCCTGGATGGTGCGTAGGACGCACCCTACACATGCTGTTCTCATGGGGCAGGCGCCCTTGCCTGTCATTATTGCAAAGAGGAATCTTGCGATGCCAAAATTCCTCACGGAGTTTACACTGAACAAAGTGAATGTGTTCAAAATAGCAAGGAGGTGTTGGATTATGTCTTTATAAATGTTGTAAACAAATACAGCAAGGCCTTGTTGCAGAATCAGGCGAAAAAAGGTAGAATCTCCGGGGGAATCGAGACCTGAGTAGATTTTAAAGGAAGTTTTTCCTTTTCTACGTGGACTATGGGACATGAGATGTGAAAATACAACTGAAAATCAAGGCGGAGATGAAGGGGAAAAAGGGATTAACGATGCGTGCGGGGCTTTTACTGGTCTGCTTTATGGGAAGTTGTTGTTCAGGAAAGTGATTCTGTCAAGGGAGGAAAAGATGCCTCACTCATTAAAACATTCTAAAAATAGATCTCTGAAATATTTTATCATGATGGTATTTTTTGCGGGGTTGTTTTGGCTTGCCGGTTGTGCGACGCAAAAGAAGACCACGGTTACCCCTGAAACTATGATTATTCCCCCTGGAGAAATTACAATTACCGAAGCAGAAGAAGCGGTAGCAATTGCAAAAGGGGAAAAAGGAATTACTGAGGAATCCTTGAAATGCATAACATGTCACGAGGAACGTGGGGTGACGCATGGCTGGGTTGCCGATTGGCAGGACAGCAAGCATGCAAGAAAGGGTGTGGGATGCGAGGCGTGCCATGTCAGTTCCATTGCAGAACTGGCAGAAAAGGAAGCAGCCGAATTGGAATATCTCGGTGCCTATGGAAGCAGTTGCGAGGATGATAAAGTACGTCGTTATGTTATTGCCAGCAATTGTGGCAAATGCCATATGAAAGAATACCAGGAGTTTATGAAGAGCCGCCACTCCATTGGTTGGCAAAGGATGCTGGAGTGCGGGAAACTCATGGGCATTCCAAAAGACACCCGTTCAGAAAAGTGTGAGCAGTGCCATAATATTCAATTTAAATGCGATTCGTGTCACACTCGACATACCTTTACTGTCCTTGAGGCTAAAACCCCGGAGGCTTGTAGAACGTGTCACATGGGCCCGGATCATCCGCATTACGATGCATATGTCTCTTCCAAGCATGGGGCTGTTTATACGACAAGCCAATCCGCCATATTAAAAGAATCTCAATCTGTCCTATCTTTGAGATCGCCGGTCTGTGTTACCTGCCATATGCCCCAGGGTACTCATGACATCAGTTTCGGGCTTACCCGAGGCCCTTTAGGAAGTGGACTATCTTATATTGACAGGAGCGGCGCTACTATAGATGAAGTTGAATTTGCAAAGAAACGTGAAGAAATGCTGTCGGTTTGTAACGCATGCCATTCCTCACGCTTTGCAAAGAATGCATTCATGAAGGCTGATGCCCTATATAAAAATATTGAGGCTGTTATAAAAGAGGCGAAGGATATTGTCTTTGGGTTGGAAATGGAAAAACTCTTGAATCCGCCAATTGGAGAAATGGTGAAAATCTCTTTACCGCGTCATGCCCTTATCCAGGTGGATCTACAAACATATACTGGCAAATCCAGGATTGAGCGTCTATTTATCAAACTAACACACAGCGCCACTGTTGCATGGAAAGGGGCTTATCATGGAAATCCTAGCTATACGTATTTGTATGGGTGGGCAAATCTCCAGGAAGATTTGAGTAATATGAGAGAAGAGGTAAGAAGATTACGAGAAGAAGCAGAACTCAGAAGGAAGATGAAAATGAAGCTGCGATAAAATCGCCAAAGCAAGTAATGGATAAGATACCGAAGATATTTGCTAAGACCCACAATAAATGACCCAAAAATTCTCAGATTAAGCGGAATTTAGTATTGAGATTCCTTAACGTTAACGTAAATTAGGCCTTCGGCGGCTTTATAATGTAGAGCGAAGAGCCTCTTCGATCTACAATCACAACTTTGAAATCCCTATGCATGAACTTATGCAGGATCATATCAATAAATACCTTGCCCATATTGAGCACAACAGAAATTTTTCATCGCAGACTCTGAGGGCTTATCAAAATGATTTACACCAATACCTTTCATTTCTCATCGCCGAAGGTTGCTGCGATCTTGGAAGTGTTAGCCGCTTATTCCTGAGAAGATTTCTTGCCTTCCTGAAAAAACAGGACTATTCTAAAACCACGATTGCCAGGAAATTAGTTTCAATCAGATCCCTGTACAAATTTCTGTGTCGCGAGGGTATTTTAAAATTCAATCCCTTAGAGAATATTCGTGCACCTAAACTGGAGAGAAAACTTCCCGATTTTATGAGCATCAGTGAGACCGAAACACTCTTAAATCTACCGGCCTTGAATACGTTGTTAGGCGTTCGCGATAAGGCTATTATGGAAACCTTATACAGTACGGGTATGAGGGTAAGCGAATTGGTAGGAATCGATGTTGCGGATGTGGACTTCTTCAACGAAGTTGTTAAAGTAAAAGGAAAGGGAAAAAAGGAACGTTTACAACCTATTGGGAATCATGCCTTAGATGCTATACGATTGTATATGGACAAAAGGAATTCAGATAATAATGCCCTCTTTTTAAACAATCGGGGTGGACGTCTTACCGAACGCAGCGTGGCGAGGATGCTGAAAAAGTATGTAAAGAAGGCAGGCCTAAGCCTTAATATTTCCCCTCATACCTTTCGACACAGCTTTGCAACACACCTGTTAGACCGCGGGGCGGATTTGCGATCTGTACAAGAGCTTCTGGGACACGCCAACCTTTCCACAACTCAGATCTATACCCACATAACCACAGAACGGCTAAAACAGGTATACGACAAGGCACACCCCAGGGCATGAAATTAGTGTAACAATTTAGTTAAGACATCGTAGCGCTGCAAGCCGTAACCCAATAATCCCCCCCTCATCCCCTTTTAGAAAAAGGGGATGAGGGGGGGATTTGATAAATGTGTGAAAAACGTACAAAAAAGAAGTTTTTACAGAGTAAACATTCATGAGCCATAATAGCTCGCAAAAGGGCATGAAAATATATCACCCTCCCTCAATCCCTTCCGTCAAGGGAGGGAAAGCTCCGTCGCCCCTTGTGGGAGAGGGTCAGGGTGAGTGGTATTTTCGTGCCAATACGATACTATGTTATCGAGGCATCGACCTTGACAGATGAACAAAAGCCATTGAAACGGTTTAAACTCTTGACAAAAAAATATCGAATTCTCCTGCCCATCCTAATTTCCTTAATTTCATTTCTCGCGTATCTGAACACGCTTCGTCATCAATTTGTGTTCGATGATTTCAGGGTTATCGTGAATAATTCCTTCATAAAGGATTGGAAGTATTTCCCGACGCTTTTTACCAACGATTACTTCAAGATATCGGGGGAACTCAGTTATCGTCCACTGGTCACATTGTCCTATTTCATAGATTATACCATATGGCATCTCAATCCTTTTGGGTTTCATTTGACGAATCTATTCATCCATACGCTAAATGTCTTCTTGGTGTATTCCCTAATTTGTAAAATAACCCAAGACCTTAAACTTGCAGGAATATCGTCTTTGTTTTTTGGCATTTATCCCGTGCTTACCGAGACGGTAAATTCTGTGGGGTTTCGAGAAGACCTGTTATGCGCTACCTTTTTTCTGTTGACGTTATTTTTTTATGTAAAGATATATACTTCAAAATATAAAAATACTTGTTACTCGGTTGCGCTTCTAGTCTATTTCTTCGCCTTGCTTTCCAAAGAAATGGCCATTACACTCCCGTTCATTATTTTTATCTTGGATCTGCTTTTTCCGAAGTCAAAAACCGTAGTAGTTTCCATCCACTCCGACCTTCTTCCATCAAAGGGAAGGAAACCAGGCAATCCGCCAATACACCCCTCCTCTGGTGGGATAGGTTTAAGGAGAGAGGGTACTGAACTGTCACCAGAAATCCATCTAAAGGCAAGGATTTTAAGGTATTATACTGGATTTTTAATCATGAGCGGTATTTACATCCTCCTCAGGTTTGCATTTTTAAAAAATCCAATCGAATATGTACCCTATCCAGGTAATAGCTTGGTAACGAATATCCTTACCATGGCAAAGGTCATAGCGTCATATATTAAGCTGCTGTTCTTTCCTATTGTCTTTAATGCTGATTATCATGTCACCCCGGAAACATCCCCAATCAATCCTTCTTTCCTTACCTCCATTACTTTGCTGATTTGTATCGCAGTAATTACCTTAAGGCTTTACAATAGGCAAAAAGAAATAACTTTTTCTATCCTATGGACATTCATTACGTTGATACCCGTTATGAATATTATACCCATTGGCAATATTATGGCCGAAAGATATCTGTACATTCCTTCGTTAGGTTTTTGTGTCTTTTTAGGAATACTTATAGAAAAAATGCCCGCCTCTTATTCTCTTGTTTCTAACACTGTCGCCAAGGTTTGTTTATTAGCCATATTTATTTTTTATTTTACCTGTACCACAAAGCACAATAGGATTTGGACCGATGAGCGGACGCTCTGGCTCCACACCGTCAATAACGACTCTTGCAGTTTTAATGCACACAACAACCTGGGGAAGGAATACTTTCAACAGGGCCTTATTGATAAGGCCATAAGCGAGTATACCATTGCACTATCAAAGGCATCAGCGGTACAATATGAATTTGCAACGGCGTATTATAACATTGGAATTGCATATGATGTAAAAGGCATGTACGACGCTTCAATAATGGCATATAAAAATGCCTTACGTATTGATCCCAAAAACAGTGATACACATAATAATTTAGGAATCGCACTTTTTAAGAACAGACATCTTGACTCGGCCATTGAAGAACTCAACAAGGCAATTTTGTTGGACCCTGTTAACCCAGTCTATCATCAGAATTTGGCAAAGATATACTATGAAATTAACATGCCAGACAAGGCAAAGGCCGAGCAAGACATAGCAAATCGCTTGAACCTCAATTTGGACACAGACCTTCGCTGAATAACAAACGCTGTCGTTCGTTTTTGACAAATTCGAAAAAACGTATCAATTTAATCCTTTGAAAAACCCAAATATTGGACACTTTTATTAAAAATTACCAAAAATGACCATTAAAGGTGAAAATTTATGGTCTTTGTTATAACAGTGGTTCTTTTCCTTGCGACGTTTTTGGCCAGGATTTTTTCTGGGCGAGCATGAAAGTGAAGGTAAACCATCAAAAACAGAAGTAACTCAAACGATACGGGAATTCCAGGCACCTTTCACCTGAAAATACCTCCTGTGCTCTCATTCTGAGCCCTTCGCTTTTTGTAATTCTGAGC
>JBKBTA010000036.1:0-20515 GCA_046291035.1 Candidatus Brocadia sp. | reverse complement strand
GCCGTAGTTTATCTCTTTGGCTCACGATAGGCAAAAGGTAATAAATTTCCGTTGTCAACTGCCAACCGCTTACTGTCAACTTTAACGATCAATTTCAGAAACCAGATATGGACATTGATGTTATAAAACGATTATTAGAAGATTATAAGGACGGAAAAGCATCAATACATGACGTCCTGAGAAAGATCAGGGAGCTGCCTTATAAGGATATTGGTTTTGCCAAGGTGGACAGTCATCGCAAAATTCGATGCGGTTTTCCAGAGGTCATTTTTTGTCTTGGTAAGACTCCGGAACAAGTTGTAAAGATTGTAGAGCATATTGTTGCCGGTGAGAATGACATGCTTGCGACCCGTGCAAGTAAAGAAGTTTACGAAGCTGTTTCCAGAAAATTTCCGGAGGCCGTTTACCATGAACAGGCAAGGACAATTACGATACGAAAGACCCGTCGAAAGCCCCACAAAGGTTTGATCTTAATCATAACAGCGGGCACATCTGATATCCCTGTTGCCGAGGAGGCACGGGTAACGGCGGAAATCATGGGTAATAATGTAAAAGTGTTGTATGACGTTGGAGTCGCAGGTATCCATCGGCTCATGAAAAATCATAGCGAATTACTAAAGGCCAACGTAATCATTGTAGTAGCAGGGATGGAAGGTGCATTGGCAAGCGTCGTAGGAGGTTTGGTAGATTGCCCCGTCATTGGCGTACCAACCAGCATTGGTTATGGAGCCAGCTTTTCTGGAATTACTCCACTTTTATCCATGTTAAATAGTTGTGCATCTGGGGTTTCTGTCGTAAATATTGACAACGGATTCGGAGCGGCTTATGTCGCTTCCTTGATCAATCGGATAAAGAAGTGATTTCAGGTGTCAGGGTTGAGTTTTCTCTAACCCCTGATCCCTGACACCTAAACTATCAGGACTAAATAAAAGACTTTTATGTATGAAGTAAAAGAATTACCGAAGATTCTTTCCAGAAAGCCCGACACTCACAAAGGGGACTATGGGAGGATATTGGTACTGGCGGGTTCCTGTGGTATGACGGGAGCAGCATGTCTGTGCAGCAGCGCTGCACTGCGCGCCGGTGCCGGGCTTGTAACCCTGGGTATACCGGAGAGTCTGCATGGAATCGTGGCATCCAAACTAACCTGCGTCATGACGCACCCCCTACCAGAAACGCATGTAAAAACCCTGTCTGAACTGGGCCGTCAGGACATCCTCGATTTTTCGGAACGGTTTGATGTAGTTGCCATCGGTCCCGGGCTGTCCCAGTACCTTGAGACGAAGAGATTGGTACTGTGGCTATTACAATCTCTGGATCGACCCATTGTGCTGGATGCTGACGGAATTAACGCACTGGCGGATAATCCGGAAATATTACATAAGATAAAAAAACAGATCATCCTTACGCCACATCCCGGAGAGATGGCTCGTCTTCTCGGAGTACCTTCTACACAGGCGGTTCAATCGAAACGTTTGGATGTGTCCAGGACGTTTATTAAAGACAGGAATAATGTGACCCTGGTATTAAAAGGGTATCAGACCATTGTTATGAATGAAGAGAAGTTTTATATCAACAAGACAGGTAATCCCGGAATGGCTACCGCTGGGGCTGGCGATGTATTGACGGGTATGATTGCGGCCTTTTTAGGACAAAATTATACTCCCTTTGAGGCAGCACAATTGGGTGTATACTTGCATGGACTGGCAGGAGATCTGGCAGCGCGGGAGATGGGTGAAATTTCGTTAATTGCCACGGATATATTGAATAAATTGCCGAAGGCATTCCTGGCCTATAGAGAAAATACGTGTATATGAAACAATTGTTAATCGTGCTTATGTTGGGGTGGTTTTCCAATCCTTTATATGCTGAAAATAATGCCTATTACACTCCGAAAGGCACTGTCAACGAGCAATTGAAGGAGGGAATTGACTATACAAAGCAGTGTATAAATATTTGTATTCACAACTTTGCTGCCCTGGATATTGTAAAAGACCTGGAAATGGCAAGAGATAAGGGTATTAGGATACGTATCGTAATTTTAGAACAGGGTATTAACAAGAACAGAGGCCCACTGGCTGAAACATTGCTTCACAGAGGGTTTGATGTCAGGGTTCTTAAGGCCAAGACTGGTGATGACCAGATACAGGATTTTATTTTATTGGATGACAGGATCTTGGTAACCGGGGTGTACAACTGGCTTGCCTACCAAAAAAGAAATATTTGTAACGACGTCCTGTTCCATTACGATCCGGAAAGAATCCGCGCTTACAAGAACACATTTTATGCCTTGTTTACAGAGGCGGAGGCCGCTCCTTTGTTAATTAATTGGAAAGAATGGGTTGCAACAAATGCCACCCTTCTCTCTGTTACAGACTACGATACCTCTGATGCTGGACAGGCAACTCAGGATCATATTCCAGATAAAGAACCAATGGCTACCGGGAAATCTGCAAAACCGCCACTGGAAACAGCAATATTCAAAGATTTTATTGATATCTCTTTTGAAGAGTTGGACAAGCAATTCGGTAAGGAGAGTACACTCTCTCGTTCTGAAAAAAATGAATTGTGGAAAAAGTACAAGGGTAAATATGTCCGGTGGCATGGAATCGTGTCTTATAAAGGGATGGGACGCGTAGACTGGAATCGTATCGGAATAAGTCGACAACGTAGCAGGGATGCTGAGGTGGAAATCCGTTTTGACTGGCGGATGTTCGACAAGGTAATGAACGTCAGCGTGGGAAGTCCAATTACCTATACAGGCAAATTGGTATCCCGTTCCGGGATCAATGCCCCTTATCGTCTAGATGATGGAAATATCGAATAATGGGAGGATAGAGTATGAAAAAGATTACAGCAATCGTAAGAGAAGACAGGTTTGCTATGGTAAAGGATGCCTTATCAGATATTGGGTATCCTGGTATGACGGTAACCGAAGTAAAAGGACACGGTCATCAAAAGGGCATTACCGAGCAGTGGCGTGGAAGAACCTTTAAGGCGGATCTGATAAAGAAAATACAGATGGAAATGGTGGTTATGGATAAGGATGTAGAGAATATCGTACAATGTATTGTAAAAGAGGCAAAGACCGGCAATATTGGGGATGGTAAGATTTTTATTTCCCCTGTCGAGAATGTTATTCGTATTCGCACAGGGGAAAAGGGGGAAAAGGCCATTTAGGCAATGAATCTTTATCTTAGAGACGGTTCAAGCATTGTAGTTATAGGTGGTGGCCCGGCGGGCAGTTTCTTCACCCATTTTGTTTTAAGACTCGCAAAAGAACATGGACGCAAGATTTATGTAACCATTCTTGATGGTAGGAATTTCATTCAAAAAGGTCCTATTGGCTGTAACATGTGCGCCGGGGTCTTGTCTGAAACCCTCCTTGATAAAATGGAAAGTCAGGGGATTATTCTCCCTAAGACACGCGTTCAACAAGAAATAAACGGTTATTACTTTCAGACACAGGAACGCGGTATTCAATTGCATCACCCAAAACCAGGACATACACCAAGAATAATAACGGTCTTTCGCGGGAACGGCCCCCGGTTTTCAGAGTTGACAACCAATATCAGTTTTGATGACTTTCTCCTGAAGCATGTAGCATCTGAAGGAGTAAAGGTCACTTCGGCGGTTGTTGAAGAGATAGAATTGCCAAAAGATCCGCACGGTATGGTAAACATCGTTTACAGGGAAGCGGATGTAAGAAAAAAGATGTCTGTCGATCTCATTGTGGGCGCATTTGGACTCAATACCGCCCTTATAAAACGGATTGTGGGCAAGGAATTCGGCTACCGGGAACCAAAATCAGTACGGACATGCAATGCGGAACTTTACCTGGGACGTTCCTTTATTCAGGAGCGCTTTCATAATACGATTTACGTGTTGGCCCTGGGGATTAAACCCATCAAGTTTGCTGCCTTTACCCCCAAAGGCGACTATATTACCGTTTCACTCATTGGAAGAGAGGACATAACAAAGGCCCACCTGGTAGAATTCATGAAGCATCCAAAGGTACGTGCACTTCTGCCCGAAGGGTGGACACTGCCGAAAAACCTCTGCATCTGCTTTCCCAAGATACCTGTCACTCACGCCGACCATCCCTACACCAACAGATTGGTAATCATCGGGGATGCCAGTATCTCCCGCACTTATAAAAACGGTATTGAATCTGCCTTTGATACCGCACAATTAGCGGCGCGTACAATCTTCGAGCGGGGTATTTCTGAAGAAGATTTTAAGAAGGGATATTATAAACCCGCCCTAAAACTTCTGGCACAGGATAACTTTTTTGGCAATCTCATATTCGGTATCCATGATTATACTACGTCCAAAAAACACCTGGTAAACGCACAAATTGATCGCCTTTCAAAAAGACAGAATGCATGGGAATCTATCCAGATTAACAGCATCTTGTGGAATATGGTTACCGGCAACGCAAGCTATAAAGAGATTTTTTTCAAGGTTATCGACATCCGCCTGCACATTACCATGTTCCCCTACATCCTTTCTGCGTCTGTAAAGCAAGGCTATGAGTATTTTAAGAATCGGACGCTCCTGGAACATGAGAAAAAACTTCACTTTTTACGAAATTTAGGGCTGGGCCCACTGCAGGACGGACATACAGTCGCCATCATTGGCGGCGGACCGGCAGGCGCCAGTTGTGCTATAACCCTCAAGAATCTTGCCAAAAAACAAAATATTAACCTGGACGTTATTATCTTTGAACTGAAAGATTTCGAAGGCGGCATCGAACACAATGAATGCGCAGGTGTACTCTCACAACCCATTGAGCATATTATCGAGTACCAACTGGCAGTTCCCTTCCCCTGGCATCTCGTGAAAAGGGAGGTACCGGGTTACTATCTTCATACCAACAGTCATGTTATCAAGCTGGATGGAGAGGGAGAAATTTCTTATGCACTTCGCAGGATTCAGTTTGATGCCTATCTCCTGCAAAAGGCAAAAGAGGCCGGTGCAAACGTTATCAGGAGCAAGGTTACCGATGTAGAAATTGGTAAAAACAAGGTTACGGTATATAGTGAGGCAAAACACATACGAGCCGACGTCGTCGTGGGCGCATTCGGTCTTGAAGAAGGTACCCATAGGATATTTGAAAGGGAAACACCTTACAAATCTCCAAAGTTTTTACTGACCATACTAACCAAATTTCATCCCAAAGGAAAGTATCACAACCTGGAGGATACGGATGGCTACATCCATGCATTTTTACCCGCGATAAAAGAAATAGAATTTGGCGCAATTACCCCAAAGGCTGATCACTATACCATTAATATCGCCGGTGCAAAGATTTCTTCTAGATCTATGGACGAATTCTTACAATTACCCGCTGTTTTAGAAGTACTCCCAAAAAACTTCAGAGAATCACTGGGAAACCTTGATTACCACCGGGGTTGTTTTCCCATAAAACCTGCCAAACATCTGTATGGAGATAGATATGTCACCATTGGAGACGCAGCCGGCCTCATCCGCCCGTTCAAAGGCAAAGGCGTCAATGCGGCATGCCTGATGGGTATCAAAGCAGCAGAAACCATGATAAATATCGGTATATCCAGAGAGGCTTTCCAAACCTATGTGGATAGCTTTCATGAGGTCATAAAAGACCTTCCCTATGCACATGCAGTGAGGAGGTTTGTCATCTGGGGCGCTTATTATGGTTTTCTCACGCCCATCATCCGCATCGCAGACGGCCATCCTGCATTGAGACGGGCGCTTTTCGACAGCGTATCTGGCAAAAAGGCATATCGGGAAATATTTCTCGACACAGTAAGCATATCGCTCCTGCTGAAAATAAGCGCAACAATAATCCGTTGGTTCATGAAGCGTATTATCTATAGTCAGCGACAATAACAAGTAAACAAATCCCCCTTAGCCCCCCTGGTTTTCAAAGGGGGATATACATTCGTCCCTCTTTGCTAAAGGGGGATTAATTTAAGTCGTTCACTATAGGGAAGACACTGCACCTGGTTCATCATGACATATAACTTTTATTCTCCCTGTCATTCCAAACCCTGTCCTGAACTTGTTTCGGAATTGTTTCGGAATCTCTTTGAATATTAAATAAGGTCAATCTTCGTATTAAACCTTATAATCGTAATCGAGTAATAGTTCAAAAATTATTGTGAAATAAAGGCTGGCAAAAGGTTACTCTTAAATATTAAGGTTCTTGCTGCATATTCTCCCTGATAATTTTGTGAAGATCAGATATTATGGTTTGTTCAACAACCGGAATCGTAAGGCAAAGATAAGGCTCGGTAAGTAGCTATTCGGGGATTCCACCAGTGATGAACAAGCGCTAGCTGCACCAGAGATCTGGGAAGAATTATTTAACAGGTTTACCGGGATTGACCCACGGATATGCCCTTGTTGTGGAACGGGCTGGATGGTGAGGTGGGAAACATTACTCCCACTCATTCATTCATCTCACGGGAAGGTATAATTTCTGTCTTGATTTATGCTGTAGAGAAGTGTATTTTACCGTACAAAGGGGAGAAGTACGCCCTTTTCGAACGTTTAACCTTAAAACATACACGATTTTTGAAAAACCTTCGTGAGGGTATCATGTTTTCTGGAGTTTCATGTAAAAATATGGCATTTTATTTTAAATAATTCATTTTTCAGACGAAGTCGTATGATTGAATCCCCCATCGGGTTGGGGGTAGCGGCCTCGTCCAACAGTATTTTATCCATAGTTGAGCCGAGTAATAATGCCGTACCGGTTTTCTCTGCGTCTGCGAAAAAAGAAAGAGGCTTATAATTTCCTCTTACTCTTAACAAGCTCAATTACGGATAAAATACTTAATGTTGGGCGCAAGATGTTACCGAAAATGTTAAACTGTATCCAGGTTCGAAAATAAGTCCTAACAAAAAAAGTGTAAATGTACCAATATCGTAGTGTCTTACAAAAATTATTTTTACATTTTCGGCAAAAATATTTTTATCACTCACTGGGTTAGCCTGTAATACAAGGCTCGCAAGCTCATTCAGAAAGACGAGAACTTTTTTAAAAGTTTTTGAATTACTGACTCGAAAATAAGACCATCGAAAATGGGCGAGGTCTTATACTGATCAGTCTAAGACGCCAGCTTTCCATAACAATTCTGCGCAACATAAGGGCGATAAAAGAGATATTGAGATTTTTATATCCAAAATACCGGCGTAATAGACTGACAGCCCAACATGCCGGGGGCAGTTATAATGATCAGTTTAGTTAATGTTAGGCGCAAAATCGTGACAAGATTGAATACATGCAATTCGAGTGGGACAGGGAAAAGGCAAAGAAGAATCTTAGAAAACACAGGGTGTCATTTGAGGAAGCCATGACGGTATTTTATGATCCGCTATCGGCAACTATTGATGACCCGGATCACTCTATTGACGAGGAAAGGTTTATATAACCGTAGGCTACTCCTCTCATGGCCATCTGCTTGTGGTATCACATACCGAGAGGGAAAAACAATACGTATTATCAGTGCGCAGCCTGCAACCGCGCATGAAAGGAAGAGACATGAAGGCTAAAGAAAAGAAAATCAGTGATAAATTACGCCCCGAATACAACTTTGATTATTCTAAAGCCATTCGTGGCAAGTATTACAAACGCATTTTAGGTGAAGGGGCTAATGTTGTAATGCTTGAGCCTGATGTGGCGAAGGCATTTGCTGATTCAGCCGCAGTTAATGATGCATTACGGTCATTACTTGATTTAACACGAACGACTAAGCGCCTAACAAAGCGCTCCAGCGGACGCGCTAACGCGCGCCGCTGAGCTTTGCCGTTAGCCCGCCGTATGTTTGTCCGACTAGCGCGCAATAAGGCGTTCTCTACATCATTAATTTGGAGTATTTTGTGTCCAGCGCATTCGCAAGCGAATGCGTGACAAGGTTCGTAACCGTCAGTACGTTATGATCTTGCATGCAGAAGAAGAAATGAGTGATGATGGATTGACGATTTTCGATGTGGAGCGTGGTATACTCACAGGTGAGATTGTGGAACGCCAAAAAGATGTTGAGACAGGTGAATGGAAGTATCTGATCAAAGGTGAAACGGTAGCAGGCGATGAAATCATTGTGGTAGCCAAGATAAGTCCTACTGGAAAACTCGTCTTCATCACTGTTTATCGTTTGTAGCAAGTAAAGGGAGTTGTCTCTATGATTTGTGATATTTGCGGTATGGAAGGAGCGCGTCTTCGCTACGTTACCCGTAGTTATGGTAAGGGTGAGAATTTACTCATCATTGAAAACATCCCTATGGTGAGTTGTCCTCACTGTGGAGAAAGTTATTTCACGGCGGAGACGTTACACGAAATAGAACGGATTAAGCTTCATCGGCAAAGTTTTGCGACCAAACGGCAAGTAGCCGTAGCAGAATTTGCATGTATTCAAGGAACGGCTGGCTAACAAAATAGGGACAGCGACCGATTATTTGTTTTAATAAATTAGTCGCCATTCCTGTTTAAATATCGTGGTGGGTAAGACCAATAATGTTATGCATACATTAAGCGGCCATTAGGCACCGGTATTTGAATGCCATCTTCTTTTGCCATTTTTAACCAAAGTTCTACTGCTTTTTCTGCATTTTCAAGTGCCTCTTTTTTTTGACTTACCATGCGCCGTGCACCCGGGTAGTTCTGGTACGTCGATAACATAAATCTAAAATCTCATTTATTCCCAGGCGTATTTGTATAACTTCTGGTGATTTTTCCCTCACAAGCCCTGTTTCTTTGTCTAAAACCGCTTCACCATCTAATACAACCACAAACCTTTTAGAAGCCTCCAGTTTCTGATTCTCGGAATGCGGAATGTAACTACCGCCTTTCGTTGATTTAGCAGAACTATGGGAAACAACTACAAATATAGTAATAAAAAACGGCAACAATTGTTAGAAAAGCGCCCTTCATTTTTTAAATACCCCCCCCGTTTATAGTTTGTTTTAATATTGTTCAAATGAAAGAACTAATAGTAATAGTTATGCCAAATTCTCAGGTTTGTCTTATTATGGCCCGAAGCTTTGCTTGTTCTTACGAAAGAGGTTATTGACAGTAGGTTTCGGCGTGAGGGCACGCCAAAAACACCCGTTTAATTTGGCGGGTGGTGCCTACCCTACATAAATTGTATGGAGAGAAATATACAAACATGTCTAACTATCAAAGAGTGCGAATAACAGGGGGTGACCTGTTTCTTTACGGTTGTCAACTATGGCAAAAAATTCAGTGATGGCGAAGAAGATCGGGAATATTAAGGGCGCTGAATTCCAGGTATGGCGCTTCTCTTTATACCTTTCATTCTGAACGAGCATCCTTTACAGATCTTATTCCAGATTAGAGTGCCTTCTGTGCATCTCATTCTCAGAACTGTTCAGTCTTTTTACCAGCGAAAGAATGATTCCGTCTAAATACACCAGACATGCCTGTTCGAAGAGCGTGCTGCGAAATTGAATCGACCCATCATTTTTATAATTGGTACTCACTTCCTGGACAGGCAATTCAACAACGATATCTGCCTGCCCGGCGAGTGGGGAGTTTTTGTGGGAAGTTACCGCAACTACTGTCGCATTTGCCTTTCTTGCCAATCCTGCAATATAACGGGTAATGTGTGTGCTGCCAGAACTGCTGCAGGCTATCAGCAGATCTCCCCTATCGATATTCGGGGTTGTAGCATCGCCCACACAGTAAGCATTTAAACCGATATGGGTAAGCCTCATTGCAAAGGTACGTGATACCAGCCCTGACCGCCCTTGGCCTGTAACAAATACGTTTCTAGCGGCGAGAATTTGCGATATAAACTCCTCATAAGCCTTCTCATCAATCTTTTCAAGTACGGATTGGATTTCATCCAATATAATTTGCGTAATTGCCTTGATGCCTATTGAATAACCCCCGATCTTCAATTCATTTTCCCTTAAAATACTTGCCGCAATATAGTATATTTACAAAAGAAGATATTGCTAGTCAAATGCCGCCATATCCTTGAAAGCTGCTAGAAGATTAACAAAATTCTATCATGCTGTATCCCATATTTCAAGTAATTAGGTCCCCTGACCCGAACAAGGCGAAACATGTAGCGCGACATTATGTCGCTATCCTGCAAAATATAGTGGCTGGGTAACCCCGCCCCTACGCAATGGTTGGCGCTAAATCATTTTTGCCGAAACTTGTCCCTGTATGTTTTGAACAGGGAATGTCAAAATTATCTTTGGAAGATGCTAACCACCGCTCTTACGCATATTTATTTTTGTTGCTCTCCACATTGACCTGTGTTAAAATTCTTTCCATTTGAGTATCATAAGCAGATAAAAAATCTATTCTTGTATTTCAAAACAAAAAGGAGTCTTTGCATGGGAGACCTTCTAGGTAAAATCATTAGCCTTTATGAAATTGCACTGCTCATCCGAATTGTACTCTCATGGGTACCACACAATCCCTATAACCAGGCCATACAATTTCTCTATAAAATTACAGATCCCGTATTGAATCCCGTACGGAAACTCATTCCACCCTTGAGAGGAATAGATTTTTCACCCGTAATTGTATTCATTGGATTAGGTATTGTTAAACGAATTGTAGGGGGAATATTTTGATTCCCAACATTTCAAAAGAAGTACATGGTAAATATACCCGTAGCACAGAATAGCCATAACCAAATTCCCCCCCCCGTCTCCCTCTCGCCGCACACGGGAGTGAAAAAAAAACTTATTATTATGGATGTAGATGGCGTCCTGTTTAAAGGACAATTCATTTTACATTTAGCGCGTTCCCTCGGGATATTGGTATATATACGAACGGCAATGCTGTGCCTTCTTTTTAATATGAACAAAATATCTATCCGTGAATTGACCACACGGGTATATTTGAGTTTTAAAGGCGTTACGCTTGAACAAGCTCAAATGGTTTACAAAAATATCCCCATAATAAAACATGCGAAGAAAACGATTGAGACATTACGTAATCATGGCTATCTGGTGGTTCTCATAAGCAGTGGTGTGCCGGATCTATTTGTAAAAGACCTTGCGACGAAACTGTCGGCGAATAGCGGACATGGCCTGGAGATCGGTACACAGAACAATCAATTAACGGGTGAGGTGTCTGGAAGACTTTCTGAACCCGATGGGAAGGGAGATCTCATCGAAGAGATACTGAGCAAAAACAATCTTACATGGCAGGATACTGTTGTCCTTGTGGATGATCGCAACAATCTTGATATCATGCAGAAAGCAGGTATTACGATCGGTGTCAACGCACATTATGCCGTACGACAGCGGGCGCAGTACTTAATTGACAGCGGAAACCTGTCCGAGGTGCTGGATATCATGGATATCGAAGATGCCGATACGTATAAGACCCTGTTTGCAGGTATGCGCAAGCAATTTACACACTCCTGGTATCAGGAAATCAGGAGAAAACTCTTGCACATCCTCATTGCATTTGTACCCCTGTTTTCGGGTTTCGTTTACCATACAACACTCCTGGTACTTTTTTCCTTATTGATTGTTTATATGCTTTCCGAGTGTCTGAGAGTCAATGGATATTCATTCCCCCTCCTGGGCGGTATAACCAGGTCAAGTATTCGCAAGTTAGAGGAACGTAGTTTTGCATTTGGACCGGTAACCTTAGTCCTAGGTGCAATTCTATCCACACTGTGTTTTCCTGCAGTCATTGCAAGCACAGTCGTATGGATTGTCGCCTTTGCCGATACGGCTGCCACAATAGTTGGCAGGAGTATTGGTAACCACCGGATCCCGTATAATATCAAAAAGAGTATCGAAGGCTCTTTGGCTGCCTGGATTGTAGCCCTTTTTTGTGGATGTATCTATCTACCTCTTTTCCCTGCTTTATTCGCCGCATCCATTTCCAGCATAATAGAATCTTTACCATTAAGATCCCTGGACAATTTACTCATGCCTATTGGCACCGGGATTTTATTATTATGCCTTGGATATTCATAAAATATTTGCGATAATTAAACTCTTTTACAAATAAACAAAACACGTTTCTTATTATTTATGCGTATACTTGGAATCGATTATGGTGAAAAGCGGATTGGGATGGCAATAAGCGACCCGCTTGGGATTACTGCGCAAGGATTGCCCACCATAGAATATACAAATATCCACGAAGTACTCCAAAGGATATCAAATATTATCCGTGAAAAAGAAGTTGAAATGATTGTCGTTGGATTACCCAAACACCTGAACAATTCGTTGGGGGAAAAAGCACAAGCTGCTATGGAGTTCGTTGAACTATTACAAAAACACATGAGCATACCTATAACCATGATCGATGAACGACTGAGTACTGTGCGGGCACATAAATCCATGCTGGAAGGAAATCTTTCCCGGAAAAAGCGAAGAGAACGGGTTGACATGGTTGCCGCCCAATTAATATTACAGAATCATTTGGACAAAATTAAAAGATAAAAATTATAATTATGGTTCAAACAACCAATTCATCATATAAAAAACCTGAATTGGTAGCTCCAGCCGGAGATATTGAAAAGCTCAAAACAGCGATTGAATATGGCGCTGACGCCGTCTATGCGGGCGGAGAAGGTTTTAACCTGCGTATGGGCGCTGCCGGCCTGACGATACCGGAAATCGAAGAGGCAACAGACTGGGTTCACGAACGAAAGAAAAAAATTTATATTACCTTGAATATTTTTGCCCGTAATTATCATGTTTCAGGCACACGTGCTTATTTGAAAAAGCTTGCTGAAATCCCGGTTGATGCAGTGATTGTTTCGGATCCTGGCATTTTCCTGACGGTAAAAGAAATTGCTCCGCATATCCCTATTCATCTTAGTACACAGGCCAATACCACCAATGTAAAATCCGCTGAGTTCTGGTATCGGCAGGGTGTGAAACGTGTAATCCTCGCCAGGGAACTGACCCTGGGGGAAATTAAAGAAATCACGAACAATTCTCAAGTAGAAACCGAGGTATTTGTACATGGCGCCATGTGCATGTCATATTCCGGACGTTGTCTCCTGAGTAGTTTTATGACCAACCGTCATGCCAACCTAGGAGACTGCGCCCATTCGTGCCGATGGCAATACGTCCTGAAAGAAGAAAAACGGCCAAACGAAACATATCCGATTATAGAAGACGAAAGTGGCACATTTATCTTAAGTTCCAAAGACCTTTGCATGATTCAACATATTCCTGAACTGGTACATGCTGGCGTTTCTGCGTGGAAGATTGAAGGGCGTATGAAGAGCCAGTATTATGTCGCAGCGGTAACACGGGTATACCGGGAGGCCCTGGATCGTTATTTTGCCGATCCTCGTGGATATGTGTATGATCCAAGATGGCTATCTGAGCTTGAAAAGGTAAGCCACCGAGAATATGGAACGGGATTCTTTTTCGGCAATCAAGGCTATAATAGTCAGACAACGCATCCCGGAAATTTCTACATCAAAGAGTATGATTATCTCGGCATGATTAACAACGTCCTTTCCGGTGACGTGGCCGAGGTCTTGGTAAAAAACAGGATTTTGGGTAACACTTCTGTAGAAGTAATGGGAAGGCGTCTGAGTGAAGATTTTACCCAGGAACTATTGGACATCAGAAACGAATACAATGAATCCATTGGAATTGCCCACGTGGGGCAAAAGGTACTGATAAAGATGTCACGCCCCGTCCATAAATATTTCATGCTCAGGAAATGTGGATGAAAAAGACGGTAAAGAACGTTGCGAAGAATACTGGCGGTATTTGCCTTATAATTATGGGTTGTATTATGATTTTTACACCTGGTCCAGGACTATTTACACTCTTAGCAGGATTGTATATCACAGATTTTCCTGGAAAGCCTTTTCTTGTTAACAAGTTGAAAAAGACAAAATTTTACCATCGATATGTAATTAAGATTGAATCAAAAATAAAAACAATGTTAAAAAGAAAGAAGACATAGGAAAGAATGAACATCAAAACATGTATTGTGATTGCCCTTATCGCTTTTGTAACAGGATGCGGTTCAACTGATCATTTAAAGAAGATATCCCCTTTTAAAAAAGAAGAATCACCCCTTGAACCGAAAAAGGGTACACAGGCTTCTGATATACAGAGAAGTGAAGAAATATTTGTGTGTGCGGGGGATATTGATGTTATTTACAAAAAATTGGGTGAGGTCAGTCTGGGTGAGTTTGGCTTTTCAGGACACGATATCCTTGCTTCCAAAATAAGGGAAAAGGCACGCGCGGTGGGCGCTCAGGCAGTAATTAATATCCAATACGATACGGGGGCCTCGAAATCATGGGCAGGATACGGCGAACTAGGCGGGACCGATTACGGTGTAAGATATACGTCGTGGTGTAAAGGAACGGCAATCGTGTTTTTGGAATCCCACGACCCTCTGGGACTTCTGTTATGCAATCTTACAAAAGAAAACAGGGAGTGGTTTGGATTGAAAAAAGCACAGACAGGCGTAATGGTCGTTAATGTTATGCCCGGAAGCATTGCAGCAAATGCGGGTATTAAGATAGAAGACCTTATTATGGAGTGGAATGGCGAAAAAATTGAAAACAAGACCATTTATAAGCAGATGATTGAAAGAAACGCCGGCAAAGAGGTCAAAACCAGCCTGCTCCGGGCAGGAGAACTCAAGATGATAACCTTATCAGTTCCAGTAACCGAACGGAGTCGGGTTGCGCCATCTGAGTCCAAACCTCAAGTAAAAGAAACGATGCCCACAGATGAAAAGAAGATATCTTCTCCGTATAAACCTAGAATACGTACACCAGAGATCCACAACGAAATAGGCGATCTTTACCTCCGAAAGGGAATGTACGATGAGGCAATCGAGGAATATAAAAAGGCCATCGAAGCTGACCCGAATTGTGCCATTGCCCATTTCAACCTCAGCATTGTATATGATAAAAAAGGTATGAAAGAAGAAGCCGATGAGGAGTACGCAACGTACAAACGATTAAAACCAAACCGAAAGTAAATGATATTTAGCAATTAAATTCGGTCTTTAGCGATTTTCCCCCTGTTTACGGGGGTGGAGTGTTTTGAAATTCCTTGTATAAACAATTACGCATGCATATAAAATGAGATGCGTTCTATTCACCTTATTACTTTTTAGTTTATTTATATTAAGGCCATTGCCTGCCGCAGAACTGCTTAAAAACGGCGATTTTGAAACGGGGGATGTTACAGGCTGGATATACTGGGAAACCTTTCCATGGGATGGTGACGGCGCCCCCGTAGAATCACCCATCCATGTAACTATTGCTATCCCAGGTAACATTGGAAATCCTATGCCGCCTACTATGAGCGGCTCCTTTGCCCTGACACAGCAGGTCGGCTCCAATGGAACAGCAAGGGGCGGTCTCTACCAGGAAATTAAAGTAGTCGTAAACACCCCCTATATTTTAACCGGCTACGTGGCATTTTATGGCGATGACACCGGAGATATCACAATTATAGGAATTTTAGATGGTCCCTGGAATCCTGCGCTTGCTTTTACCACGATAAATAAAAATTATATCGGTGGTAATACTACTTCATCATGGATAGAATTTTCTCTCATGATCATACCCACAAAAGATATAATCACCGTCTTTACGGAAACCAGACAAGACTGGATGCACGGACATGTTGCAGGATGGTATGACAACCTTAGCCTCAAGCCGGTTCCAGAACCCACAAAACTGTTTCTATCACAAAACCCCAAAGATCATCCGGTGCGAGAAGAAAAGCAGAAACAACCTGCCAAATGTGAGGAGTGAACATTGCATCCAAACGGCCCTCCCTGGTGACCAGCCTTCGTCAGTTGTACCCCTTTTCCAGGTAAATAATTAGTAACTGAACGAAAACCCATACTTTTGTCATTTCGACCGAAGGGAGAAATCTGTAAATTTAATAATATCGACGCAAAAGATTTCTCGCTATGCTCGAAATGATAATTTTGGTCGTTTTCGTTCAGACACTAATTATGTCCTGCATGCATCTTCTCTCTTTTTATCTTTCTGTTTTTCTTGGAAGATTCTCTTATCATAGTTTCTTGAAAAAAGGAAAATTTGTAGTACAATTAAACGCAAAAGTACCTTTTTCACAAAGGGTTAGCTAAACCAAACAGGGTTAACGCGCATTTTGCAAGGTAATACAGCTACCGTAAATGCATGTCCAAGACAACTGCTCTTTCTTGGCAAAGTTTATGAAAAGCCGTATCCTGAATGAAAAGAGATTACAGTTTGGCAGGCTGTCCGAGAATCGTCATTCCGAACTTGTTTCGGAATCTCACACTCTTTGATGACCTTGAAACAAAGGGATTCTGAAATAAATTCAGAATGACAAAAGGGTGTTTCTTCTATTCTCGTACGGCCTTTCAGGAGCACACCATAAAGGACGTTCTTCCCTTTGCATGCACATCCATTGTTGTTTTTTGGTATAATTCTTTGTTACATATCCTTTACTGATTACAACCATTGACAATCAAGTTGCTCACAATGAGTCTGGCAATTAAAGCGCACGGCAGGAACTTACTTTGATCCACCAAAACTATTGCCTTTTGGAGGTGACGATCATGAATGAAAGACCAAGGCCATTTATTCGAATGTTAATCGCGGTTTTCTTTTTTCTTACCGCAGTTACCCTTAACATTTTATTGCCGCGTTATTGGCATAATATACCAAAAATTGTTAAGCATTTGCTTCTCATCTTCAGCGCAATAATGTGTGTTCATATCCTGGAGTATGCATACCTATGGTGGGAAATTTTTGGGCATATCAGATGCATCCTGAAAGAAACTCTTCAAGCCACGCATCAGCTCATTGATAACAACCGAAGTTCTTTAGAAAAATTCTTACACAGCTCCAACCGGCTCATCTCAGCGGCAGCAACCTGCGGGCTAACAAATATCTATTGTTCCCGCAAGGATGTAAAGGGCGATATCTACGATGCTATAGAAAACGCTGAAAAAAGGGTATGGCTTCTCGGTATTACCTTCTCAGAAAATGTTCATCTCGATGAATTGCTTTCTACGCTCAGCAAAAAGATTGTGGACGGGCTCGATGTTAAAATACTTCTGCTTGACGTGTTCCGTGATACGGCGATTTTCAGAGTATTCCTTGAAAGCACCGCCCCTGAGATTGCAAAGATTATTCATACTGATAGATCGAAATTACAACCAACAGATCCCCTGTTTCATCAGCGGTTATACAGTGACTTTATCCATGCCTTTGACAGGCTCCAAAATTATCCGAATGTCTGCCCTGTAGTGAGGTTTTATGCCCATAATCCATCCTGCTGGATGATGATTGTTGATAACACAGCCCATTTTCAACCATATACTTTCGGGCGGAGCGCAAGCCAGCATTCATCGAATTTGTGCATCGGTGCTAATATGCCGGTGTTCAAATTCCAGATGCAGACGACCGGAAAACCTTTTGAGATACTCGAAGACCATTTCAGGAAGTTGTGGTTGACATCCAACGTAGATATGTTTCACATCGAGGCCCGAATGGCAGACCGTAATCGGATCATTAACGAAATATTCAATGCCAATCTTTCATGGTTTAAACATGTTTATGAGGCACTTCATCCGTCCAGGGAGACTCTACACTTTGAACTTGACCGAAAATTTCCACGTCAACCCTGGGAATGGAAGCAGCCTTCACTGAACGTTTATTCCGAAGATTGTAAAACTGTCATCGGTGCAACCATATGTGATTATTCACGTGAAAGCATCTCTTTAAAAACAGAGGGTCCTTTTCCATTGAGCGTGGGGCAAATCGTCAATTTGCAGGGCACACCCCCGGCTGAACCGCTAGCTGCTAATTTTATCATAGATCATTTCCTTAGAATAAAGAAATTCACGGTCAAACGAATCGTCAACGGGCCGCAATCCATCGTTGGATTGCAGACAATTTCGGAAAACGAAAAATATGAGAAACAGAATCAAATTGACCTTGTGTTTCCCATTTTTTCCGGCTAACTCAACAAGATTATCTGGAGTAAGTGTTTAATATGGAAAACATACAAATAAACATTAATCACATCTGGGTCATGGCAGCGGCATGTATGGTATTCTTCATGCAGCTCGGCTTTACCTCATATGAAGCGGGCTTTGCACAATCCAAGAACGCCATTAGTGTCTCTATTAGAAACCTGATGGTTACGGTTATAGCTTCTTTGGTGTTTTATACCGTTGGATTTGGATTTATGTTTGGTGAAAGCCATGCGGGGTGGATTGGGTTAGATCATTTTTTTGCCAGGGGTGTAACGGCACATGAGGGCAATCTGGCTTTCAGTTTTTTCTTTTTCCAGCTGGTCTTTGCCGCTACTGCCGCAACCATATTGACAGGTGCCATAGCAGAACGTTCGAGTTTTGTTTCTAATGTCATGGGTGTCGTATTCGTGACGGGCATTATCTATCCGATTTTCGGCCATTGGGCATGGGGAAATCTCTTTTGTCCGGAACAATCAGGTTGGTTGAGAAGATTAGGGTTTATTGATTTTGCAGGCTCTACTGTGGTACATTCGATTGGCGGATGGTTCGCCCTGGCGGGGGCTGTGGTTGTGGGTCCAAGAATTGGTAAATATAACCCTGATGGTTCTTCAAATCGAATGGGGTTACATAATATTCCGCTAGCTACACTTGGTACCTTTTTTTTGTGGTTTGGATGGTTTGGATTTAATGGAGGAAGCCTTTTGCGGGCTAGCGCGGATATCGGTCTCGTCATTACCAATACAAACCTGGCACCGGCGGCAGCCGGAGTTTCGGCGCTGATATTTAATTATGCGGTGGAAAGGAGACTCAACGCCGGAAAACTCTTTACGGCGGTATTAGCCGGCCTGGTAGCCATAACGGCTGGTTCAAGCAGGGTAAACCCCAACGGTGCTGTATACATTGGTTTAATTACCGGTATCGTGTCAATCCTGGCCCAGGACTTTATTGAAAAGATATTAAAGGTTGATGACCCCGTCGCAGCCGTTGCAGTTCATGGAGTGGGTGGAGTTATCGGCACCCTCTGCGTTGCGCCTTTTGCTGAAAAATCAACCCTCCTGGTAGAAAGTGGCAACCGATTGCATCAACTCGGCATCCAGGCAGTGGGTGTCTGGGTTGCCTTTGCATGGTCGTTTGGGCTGGGGATGCTCTTTTTCTGGTGCCTTAAGAAGATCGTAGGTATCCGCGTAAGTCCGGAGGAAGAAAAGAGGGGACTTAACGTTGCCGAATACGAAGACGTAGCATCATGGCTTGATTTTATGCGTATTACAAGACTTCAGGACCTGAACGTCCTCCTGGAGAAAAGGGTTGAAGAAAGAACAGAGGAACTCCAGAAGGCAAATATTGCACTCGAAAAGGCCAACAGACTGAAATCAGAGTTTTTGGCGACAATGTCTCACGAACTTCGTACCCCACTAAATGCCATTATTGGTTTTGCTGAGGTTTTGAGGGATGAAATCACCGGCACCCTTAACGCTGAGCAGAAAGAATTTGTATGTGACATCCATAGCAGCGGACAGCATCTGCTCAACATGATTAACAGCATCCTTGACCTTTCAAAGATTGAAGCGGGAAAATTAGAACTCCTGTATGAAGAGTTTCCTGTAGAAGATGCTATTAATGAGGTATTGAACGCGATCGTGGGATTTTCTAATAAGAAAGGCATCAGCATACATACCCACGTCCATGAGGACATACCTCATCTCACAGCAGATAAAGTAAAATTTAAACAGATTATGTTTAACCTGCTATCTAATGCCGTCAAGTTTACTCCCGAGAATGGGCGGATTACCATCAATGCAAAGCATTTAAACCAGGATGTCCAGATTGCCGTAAGTGACACGGGTATTGGCATAAAACCCGAAGATATGGACAAATTATTTGAGCCGTTTCGCCAGGTGGATGGTTCATATGCGCGCCGGTATGAAGGAACGGGACTTGGTCTGGCGCTTACGAAACGCCTGGTCGAATTACACGGTGGCAGAATATGGGTAAAGAGTGAGTATGGAAAAGGGAGTACCTTTACCTTTACATTACCCTTGAAACCACCAAAAAGTCTTTCTTAACAACTGGAATGGTGCAGGCAGGTTCAGCCAGCGGAAAGGTTGCGGGACGTTCCTGACGTGTTAGAATGGGTCGCCCAACAAGGGCACAGAGAAAGGCATGTCATTCATCACAACCCCCTTTCTTCAGAACTTGATTTGATATTAGCTTGCAACTTCAGATGCCAATCGCCGCAAAAAAGTTGTCGATGACCTAATTAATGCATAGGATTTCAATCTTCTAGGTGCTATTCAAGAATTCCACCTACATGCACATAAAAATAGATGTGGGAAGGGCCAAGCGAAATAGACCCATCGGATAATAATTCACCCACGAACCGCTAGGCGTCCCAGCCCCAGGAGGTCCGGTCGAGTGATTCTTCGGCGCCAACCAAACCAGTTCGAGTCAGAAGTCCGCTCCGGCGACATTATCACCCTTGACGCCATTAACCATGCCTTCTCCGCCTACCTTGCCGTTGTCTATCACACAAGAATCCACTCCGAAACCCAT
>JBKBTA010000363.1:0-501 GCA_046291035.1 Candidatus Brocadia sp. | reverse complement strand
TTGGACACGTCACGGGTGAATCCCGGTACTACGCAGGTTTCAATCCTTGTTTTGATGGATGTTGGACTTAAACCCCGGGGTGTTGTTTCTCGGTAGTGATGGCTTCGTATGTTTCAATCCTTGTTTTGATGGATGTTGGACTTAAACTTCACCACTTGCGCTAATCGACTTATGTTCAATGACTGTTTCAATCCTTGTTTTGATGGATGTTGGACTTAAACTATGAATATGATTACCGCACGACCTATTTTGTTTTATGTTTCAATCCTTGTTTTGATGGATGTTGGACTTAAACTCGAGGAAAATTGTATCATTGTGTCAGTATTGCGGATGTTTCAATCCTTGTTTTGATGGATGTTGGACTTAAACATCTGCAACAATATATACGTGTCGAATTTGATATTCTTGTTTCAATCCTTGTTTTGATGGATGTTGGACTTAAACATTTTATATATTGCTTTGGTTTCGTATAATCTTTTTCGTTTCAATCCTTGTTTTGAT
>JBKBTA010000362.1:0-501 GCA_046291035.1 Candidatus Brocadia sp. | reverse complement strand
GTATCTCTCATTGTAAAACAGTTCCTGCCACTGCCTCACCATCCCGAGGTATCTGTTATTCAATATAGCCACCTTCACAGGGAGCTTGTGAATAACAGCTGTGGCAAGCTCCTGTATGTTCATCTGTATGCTTCCATCTCCTGCAATATCTATAACAAGCTTATTCGGAAATGCAAGCTGTGCACCGATGGCTGCTGGAAACCCATAGCCCATTGTGCCGAGGCCGCCTGAACTAAGGAGCGTCCTCGGTCTATCGAACTTATAAAATTGGGCTGCCCACATCTGGTTCTGACCCACCTCTGTTGTGATAATAGCATCTCCCTTTGTGACCTCGTATATCTTCTCAACGACAAACTGTGGCTTTATAACCTCATCACTCCATGTGTATGTCATAGGCCTCTCTGCACGCCAGGTATCTATCTGCCTGAGCCATGCCTTCCTCACCTCAGCCCACTGTTCCTTCACCTCTTCCTTCAATACCCTGTTCATAACTGTTAGCAC
>JBKBTA010000361.1:0-501 GCA_046291035.1 Candidatus Brocadia sp. | reverse complement strand
ACACCCCGAAGATTATATTTATGGTGTCTGCTGGACGATGTCAGAACTTTCTTTGAGCAAAATCCAGAGGATTTTGCTGATTGACCCGCCCAGCGTTTCCGCTCGCTTGACTGCGAGCAAAACAGAAAAATTTTCTCAACATTTTTTAATCGTCCCCTCGCAAAATTTTTCCTCTCACCCTTTCCCAATATTTTCCTACCTCCAGAGACCTGAATTAAATTTTACAAAATTTATTCTTTCTCTTATAATAAGTATAACAATGATAAAGTTTAGGACAAGTGGTATGGATTTAGAAAAATTCACAGAATTGTTAACAATAAAACAAGTATTCGAAATACTCGGTGTTCCGAATATGACTTTGAGGCGTGGAATGCTAATGGTATATTAAAATCTTTTAGGCTAACGTGGCAGAATGTGAGGAGATATAGAAAACAAGATATTATTAAATTCATCAATAAAAATAGAGTATGACCCATAGTCTTGACAAAAAAAGAAAAAAGG
>JBKBTA010000360.1:0-506 GCA_046291035.1 Candidatus Brocadia sp. | reverse complement strand
GTATGTGCCTGAGTTCTTTGAGAAATGCGGGTTCCGCAGGGTAGAAAAAGAAACCCTACCCCACAAGATATGGTCTGAGTGCGTCAAATGCCACAGATTCCCTGACTGTGGTGAAATCCCGCTGATTCTTGAATTGAATAAAAACAATGGATGATTACTGCTTTTTAATTTCTTTCTTGACATCTAAAAGAGATATTTGACATACTGATGTTCGCTCCCTATAAAAGGAGCGTAATAAAAAATCACGATAAAGGCAAACCCTGAGTGATCAGGGGGCGCAAAGTAAAAGGGTCTTTTAAATATTTTTCTGCAAAAGCAGAAAAATATGAAGATAGCCTTACTGCCGAAGATGTTTTAAGCGAACATTTTCGCAGTAAGGCTTTTTTTATTTTCAAAAAATGAACTTTGAACTTTATTACCGGGCATGAACGAGTAGGAACATGTAGCGCTACATTTATGTTGCTGTCCTGCGCATGTAGGGGCGGGGTTACCCCGCCCCTACACAA
>JBKBTA010000359.1:0-511 GCA_046291035.1 Candidatus Brocadia sp. | reverse complement strand
CAAGCACCCTTTGGCGGGCTTCGACCAAGGCTTGCTGCGCCTGTCCCTGCTCGGCCAGCGCGCCGCGTTGCAGTTCCTCGGCGATGGCTTTCGGCAGGCCCTGCGTGATAAAGCGCTCGATGACCTGCCGCTTGTAGTTCATGATGCGATAGATACCGAAGTCCAGGTCGGCGCAATCGAACTCGAAAAGCTCGCGTAAGAGGGTCTGAAACTTCTCCTGTGCTGAGGTGGTCATTTTCTCACGCTCCTCGAAGTGAATAGAGTGGCTGGCGATTTGCGCGTCACTCGCAAGCGGGCTGAGCGCAGCGCGGCAAAGCCTGCCGGGTGCACGCGCGGGTTGGGCAGGCGTTTTCTGGTGAGGTACTATGCTCATCTGAGAAGACGATCATACTCGTCGTGAGTGCCAATCCAAAATCAAGTCACTGTATCTGCTTGGAGTAATCCCAGCGCTCGGTATCCCAAGCCGATACGAACCGAATAGAGCGGTTGGTTTTCCTTCACTCGTTTGGAG
>JBKBTA010000358.1:0-513 GCA_046291035.1 Candidatus Brocadia sp. | reverse complement strand
CCCTAATAAGTGACAAGGTATCTCATATTGCTGATGTTTCAATCCTTGTTTTAATGGAATCGACATTCAGACAACGTTGGGTTCGTGACGGTAGGCGTGGATATTCGGGTTTCAATCCTTGTTTTAATGGAATCGACATTCAGACACCACGTTTAGAATTTCTCGGTATGCAGTATCGTAGTTTCAATCCTTGTTTTAATGGAATCGACATTCAGACTGGAGTGACGAGCTGAAATTTGTTCTCTAATTTAGTTTCAATCCTTGTTTTAATGGAATCGACATTCAGACACTTCTTCCACGACTCAATTTCGTGAAAAATCCTCATGTTTCAATCCTTGTTTTAATGGAATCGACATTCAGACGTTTGGTAAGCCGAATCATGAAGAAATCTTTCTCCAGTTTCAATCCTTGTTTTAATGGAATCGACATTCAGACTCCCTAATAAGTGACAAGGTATCTCATATTGCTGATGTTTCAATCCTTGTTTTAATGGAATCGACATTCAGACATCGT
>JBKBTA010000035.1:0-20608 GCA_046291035.1 Candidatus Brocadia sp. | reverse complement strand
CCAACTCCGGATCCTCCTGCATTCACCATGATATTTACATCAGGATGTTTTCGTTTGAATTCCTCGGCTGCATTAGACACCACAGGTAAAACCGTTGTGGATCCGGCACACAGAATAGTCTCTTTGTTTGAAGTATTACAACCCGTAATTATTGCAAATAGTAAAACGAGAACAGAAACGTAATATATCTTCATATAAGTTTTTCTTTGTAATGTTTAAAAAAAAGGAGTATTGAATTGTTATCAGAAATCAATCTCTACATTAAGTGAATCAAGGAACTTATTGAATGCTGTAAAGAGTTCCATTACACCAAGCGCCTCAACAATTTCCGAATCACGAGCGCCTTTCTTCCTTAGTTCTTCAAATTCCTCATCAGTTATCTTATTGGGGTCTTTATTCGCCTTTCTGACAAAGGCTATGATCTCTCGTTCCTTCTCCGTAAATTTCGATTTCTCAATGTCACGCTCAATCATTGTCAGTTCTTGTTCCGTAACCCCAATTGTCCTGAGCGCGGCCGTATGAGCCGCTACGCAATATGCGCAGCTATTGTCCTTTGAAACCAAAAGGGCAATAGATTCTTTGACCTTTCGACTCAAACTCCCTTGCATCATTACTGCCTTTACCTTGCTCCAGTTGGCCTTCAACAGTGGAGGGAAATGAGCGTAGGTCTTAAATAAATTGGGAATCTTGCCAAAGGCATCCTCAATTTCAGTAAAAATCTCCTGCACTTCAAAATCATGCTTCAAGACTTGTTCTCTCTCTATAACTGAAAGCCTAGCCATTATTCAGCCTCTCTATAAAAAAATTTCATAGCAATTTAGTTTCCCGAAAAAAAAATCGGAATAATCTTTTCCATCTCTTTTATATCCAAAATATTAATTTTACGACATTATTCAAATATTTTTCTGTATTGGTGGACATGGAACTGTACCATATGAACAGAATACGCAACAATGCCCCTTTTTAGGTCTTAGTCTTGATTTACAATTTTCACATTCATAAAAATACTGACAGGCATCGGTTGGCATGGTCTCTTCCTTTTTGTATCCACAATTTGGACAGGTAATTACAGATTGTAAAATTATTATTTTATTCTTCAGCTTCATTTTATTACTCCAGGCTTTTTATGATCCGCAAAAATTCCCTGGCGTTGACAAAACCGGTAATAGTTTTATCCTTGAGCACCGTTCCATCTTTGCTGACAAATACAATGGTAGGCAAACCAACGACCCCATACTTGTCCCAGAGTTGTTTCACCTTTGGGTCATTGGTCTTTGTACAGTCAATCTTGATATTCACCAATTTCTTTGATTCCCTGATCACTTCCGGGTCGGTATAGGTAAGTTTTTCGAACTCCATACAGGCCGCACACCACGACGCATAAAAATCAATCATTGCCACCTTACTACTTGCCTTGGCCTGCCTGAGGCCTTCCTCCTCACTCATCACCCAATCGATCTTCTCCTGAGCAGCTACGGACTGACCTGAAGTTGTGGCCGGGAAAGGGGGCAATATAAATCCCTTGATCATGAGGTGTCCTACAAGAAAATATGCCCCAAAGACAAAGGATATAATACCAAATGCCCTCTTAGCACGTTGAAAGGTCGTGCTCTCATGAGTCAGCCGGTCAAAACCTCCGGAAAATACCGCAGTAACAATCAAGAATAGGCCCAGGATGATGATAAAGGCGCTCTCTGAGATAATGAACCTTAAGTAATACAGAGCCGCACCAATTAAAAGGAGACCAAATATCCTTTCCACGGTTTCCATCCAGGCTCCCGATTTCGGGAGTGCCTTTATAGCGCCTGAAAAGGTCCCTAACACAATCAGAAGCACTCCCAATCCCCAGGCAAAGACAAACAACATCCAGAACCCTAGGAATTTATTTCCCGTGCTGGCAATGTAGACCAACAAACTGGCAAGGGCAGGGCCAATGCACGGAGAGGCAACGATCCCCGAGACCAACCCCATGACAAAAACTCCGATAAAACCCTTTCCCGTCTTTGTCCCCAGTCGATCCGAAATAAAGGATGGTACCCGCAGATAATACACCCCAAACATGCTCATAGCAAGCGCAACAAAAACTACCACAACAAAACCTATAACCCAAGGACTTTGCAAGGCCGTTCCAAATAATGCCCCGGTAGAGGCGGCTGCCACCCCCATGGCAGCATACACAATGGATATGCCCAGGACATAAATCAGTGACAGGAAGAAGGCCTTTAAAGGGCTTCTGGCCGCAATCTGGTCTCCAGAAGCTTGTCCACCAATTACGGCAACGGTAATAGGTATCATAGGGTACACGCACGGAGTAAAACTCAGACCCACACCTGCCAAAAAAATAATAATTAGGGAAACGAAAATTCCACGGCTCTCGATAGTCTTTTGGATACCAGTGGCCTCAGCTTTTTTTTCAGGTTTTGAAACTGTCGGGATTGTTTCTTGTTCCTGTGCTTTTAAAACGCCTGATTTTGCTAACTCCACCTGCACAGGCAATGTAAATTCCTCCATCTTGGGGGCAAAGCAGACTTTATCTGAACACCCTTGATAATGCACCTTGAGCTTTACATCATATGAACCCGCTGGTATATCATTTGATACTTGAAGGAACGACTTTACCTGTACTTCTCCCACGTAATCTTCTACTTCTTTCTCCAGGAATTGATCGTATCGAATTTTTCCAGGAGGGAGTTCGGTTGAGGCTACGTTGAATCTGGCAGGATCTCCGCTTTCTATTCTGACTTGATCCCGGTATATGTGATGGTTCTGGGCAATTGTGAAGTTAATCGATACTGGTAAAAGATCACCTGCTGGGACGTGATCCTTTAGTAAAGCCACATTTAAGGTAAATGGAGAAGTTTCTCCAGAGGTGATGATTGGAAATAAAAGTACTGTGAAAGCAACGGCAAGTAATCCGATCATAAGAAATCCTGTTTTCATGGCGCACTCCTTGTTAAATTTGTACTAAGAATATAGTGCAGAAATGCTTTTTTATCCTTATGCTTAATCAATTTACGTCTTTAAAGTGAGTTGAGTATCGAGCACCGACTTTAAATCCCTCTTCGATTTCACTCCTGCCATTTTATTCACGACCTGCCCATTTTTAAATAACATAATCGTAGGTATTGCTGTGATGCCAAACTTGGCAGGGGTTTGATTATTTTCTTCTGTGTCAAGTTTACAAAATTTTATCTTTCCCTTATATTCCTTTGCCAATTCATCTATCACAGGCGCTAGTTGTCTACAGGGTCCTCACCATGCTGCCCAAAAGTCAACTAGCACAGGAACGTTTGATTTCACTACCTCCGCATCAAAATTAGCATCGGTAATTACAACCACATCTTCAGACATTATTATCCTCCTTTTAAAATTTTATTTGATAATTAGCACTTACAAAAAGGATTCCTTTTTCATTTTCTGAAAAGCTTAGGAGTTTATTCAAAATAATATGAACAACTTCATGTTGCTGTGACATCAGGGCTAAAGCCCCGGTAGGACATGTACCAATTAACCCCAGCCTTAAGGCTGGGGTTAATGACGGTCTTATCTGAATTGGGCTTTAGCCCTGAGAGTGCCCGATCTTTAAAGTGTCGGACAGCAAACTTGTTCATGTTATTTTGAATAAACTCCATAGGGGGTCTGTTATAAATATATTGGAGTAGATGTTTATATCTAAACTGCTTTATCCTGGATCAGGTCGTTCTGTACAGGGTTTATCGCCAGGACCCGGTAACGGCGCTTTGTCTCCACCGGCTGCTTCCTCTTTGAGAAGGGTATCCACGTCTGGATAAGGATATATGGTTAACGCACTGTTTTGCATCAGTCCACCCGTAACTGCCGATGGGCCGTACGTGCTGTAAATTTCTCTTCCTAACATGCGCAGCATTATCGACAGTTGTCCGCGATGATGGGCAGTATTGGCAATTCTCCTTGTCATAACCCATGCACGTGACCGCTTTACATCGAAGAAGGGGACTTCTTCTTCCCACCGGGCTTTATCCTTCTTTTGCAAGGCTGCAAGGCTCTTTCCTTAATCATCGGCGTAAGTAACGTCTCATAAATTCCAAACGGGTTTCCTTTTCGGGCAACGTTGGAGCGCCGACATCGATTCCCAGCATTTTGCAAAACCAAATATTTTCACTCATACATTGATGAATCATATGTTCAAGGGTGTTTCTCCCGCGCCTGTCTCCCGGCTTTGGACGCATGAAAAGATCATCGTCTTTAAACGTACTCCAGGTACTCAGTACCTTCATTCGTTCAGTTTCATACGTATCCACTAAAAATGTATATTCCATAAATTTTCCCCCCTTTCTAGTAAATTAGGCTGCCTTTGGCAGAGACTTTTCATTGCGTGTTCCCAAACCATGTGCTGAACCTGTTGAAGCATCAGTTTGGGAACACAGTGTTATCATGAAACTCCGTTTCTTTGATGTCTAATTTGTTGCGATAAACGCTGCAAATCGACCTTTCCGAAACGAAGTTTTTTGACCATTGCGTACCCAAACAGAGTTTGGGTACGAGCCGAAAAGGTTGTTCATATAATTACTGCAACTCCGTCGATAATAATGATATCTATAGTAATAGGGGGGATAATGATGGTAGTAAGGTCTATAGTAGTAAGGAGAGTAGTGGTGATCCGGATAATAGGGCCTTTGATAGTAAGGTCTATCATATTTTTGAGCATTATTACACCCAACGATACATATAGCAATAACGAAAAATAACATAATAGTTTTTTTCATGGCTTTTCTTCCCTTTCGTTATCATCATCGGAATGCATACTCTGTTATAGCGACTGCGAGATTTCCTGCGAAACAACCATTTATTTCACAGGAAATCTAACGTTATAGAACCCTCTATTTCAAAGGACCTGTGAAAACATAGTCATTGCTACTCTGCACACCATGACAGTCAATACATCCGGGAACTTTACCCGCCAGTTTCATGGTCATGCCGCCCATTTCCATCGTCATGACTTTACCATCCGGTCCAAATTTAACCCAGAACCAATCGTTTGCCTCGGGATTAAAACCTTCTATCTTGTGCATTACGGTTATAGCTCCAAGTGTTTTATCTGGCATATAATTTTCTTTATTAGTTTTTAGATGCCGAAAATCCCGCCTTTTCGATGGCCTTTATAAGCTCATCAGTCTTCGCCGTTCCTTTCTCAATTATTACAACCGCCTTTCCTTCCTCGTGACTAACCACAGCATCCTTAACGCCTGTGACTCTGAGAAGCGCCGACTTTACGGACTTGCTGCATGCCCCGCAAGTCATCCCATTAACCTTTAATTCAATCTGCTCTTCGTTCGTGGACTTACCCTCAGCAAGTTCGTAAGGTTTGGGATTCAAACAAACTGCGTTATCTTGAGGTAAGGTTACTGCATTAACAACGGATGCACTTATTATTATTCCAAAGGTTACCGGAATCAGTGAGAGATAGCCAAAATGTATATACTTACTTATATTCATCGTTTGTCTCCTCAATAAAGCAAAATTGATTAAGTAAAATTCCTACACTTTTACAAATTGTTACACAATTATTAATGACTTTTGGCCATATCCACCTCCTTACTCTTAAATAAAGTATCTGCAAAATAATTTTGTTCTTACGCTTTTAATGACAAACAATAATCATGATTTATTCCAACAAAATAAAAATACTTTCCCGCAAAGATATTTATTTTTTTTTGTTTTCCTAAGGCCTTCAACTCGGCAAGCTTGTGTTCAGCCGCGATAGCCGCCGTAACTCCTTCTCCGATCGCAGTCGCAATTTGCCGGTACGAATTTTCCCGAATATCGCCAACGGTCTGGGCATATTTGGTCAGGAAAATACCCTCCGTTATAGCAGAATCGCCGCCCCCAACCACCACCACATCTTTACCCCTAAAGAAGGCCCCATCGCAGGACGCACAATAACTAACACCTTTCCCATAAAACTTTTTTTCACCAGGTACGCCCAATTTCTTAGGCGATGATTTTCAATCAAGTCGGTGCCGACTAACTGCCCACCCAAATATTGTTTTTCAAAGATTACCGTCCTTAATAAGGCAGGGCAGGTATAAACCGCAGCAGCGAGGGCGGCAGGCCCTCATCAAACAATAATCACATCATAATCTTTATTCATATTCTTCCTGTCTTTGTTGCCTGAAATATTGTGGTGTTTATCAGCAGCAAATACCCTTTCACTTCCTGATCACCTTTTGCCAAAGCCGGTAGCACACCATGGACCCATTCCCCGACCCAAACAAAAGCTATACAAATGCTGATAAGTAATATACCCATCCAACGACTTCCACTTACTTTTTCACCAATCAGAAACTTTACCAATCTGCTTCATCCCGTTGCCGAGCAACACATCGCCGAATGACCCAAAGAAAACCATCAACAAAAGCAGAACATACGTTTTCAATTCGTAGATTTTTGATGTAATACGACTACCCATTTAATGTGCCTTTCAGAAATGCGATAAATAAAATAAATAGTTACAATAAGTATTGATTTTTCGTATCAGCTTTTTTATCATGCACGATTCAAATATTTATCGTGTCTTGTCATGTAACAATCATAGAAATACCTGAGAAAAACTTTGTCTATGGTGAAAGAAATAGAAAAAATTTTCTCGAATACTTTGCAAAATCCGCAAATCGGTTTTTCTGCAATTATCCGTACCTATTATCTTATGACAGATAACCTTCATCTATCCATTAAAACTGCCCTGCCTAATTTCAGTGTTGCGACATTACGTTACGTATCCTACGAGAACCAGTCGAAAAGGGAAATAGCGGCGGATGTGCCAGCGTACAAACCCCGCTTTCCCCGCAAGAATTTCCATCTCTTCATAGGTAAAGCCGCGCAGTACAGTTTGGCAAAAATCCTTACGGATCAGCCTGTTCCGGGACAATCTGGAAATCCAATCTATAGCCCGGCAGGGAAACCAATGCCGTTCTATATCAGCAACGAGTACGGCCTGTTTAGCTATCGATGCAAATTCTTGCAATAATTGTAGCACAACTTTGAAAGGGAAGTAATGCAACAACATCGAAGCAGTAACAAAATCGAAACTACGGGAACGAAAGGGAAGTCCAAAAACATCTGACTGAACAAGCTGAATTTCCGTAAAGGCTTTTGAAGTGGCTGCTGCGGTCGCCACCGCTTCCGGATGACGATCGAGGGCTACTACCTGAAGATGTATTCCCAGTTTACGTCCCCATCGGACTACGGCCCGTGGAATATCAGCGGAACCGGTTCCTACATCCAGGATCCGGACCTCCTGTGAATGGTCAGTAAGAAGTGGCGCGAGGCTGGTCAAAACGCTTCGTGTTCCTCCATAAAAACGATTGGCAAAAGAGAGTTCACGCAAAGACATACGGGCCTTTTCAGGGCTGGCGCCAAAGAACCAGGGGGTTTTAAGACGAGGTGGATTTTTAAACAGTTTCATAGTATCTTCTCAAAATAATTTTGACACATTTAACAAAAAGATTTTGTAGCGCAGGCATCCTGCCTGCTTTTGAATTCAACAATATGCAGGCTGGAAGCCTGCGCTACCATCTCTTCCGACTCGTTCGGGTTAGGTATATCGATTATAATAAAACTCCTTTTTCATCATTCAATCAAAAGGGTGAGCTTAGATGAAATCAACTAAAACAGTGCAGATCGTGGTCAATCCCTGTTCGGGCAAACGGAATGGTTCACGTCTTCTCAAACTGTTAAATTCCGGATTAAAAGCGATGGGATATCAAACAACTATCCTCGTCACCGAAAAACAAGGCGATACTTTGCAGTGGGCAAGAAACTGTAAGGTTCCTCCAGACTATCTCATTTGTGTATCAGGTGATGACACGTTAGATGAACTTGCTTATGCCGCTATGCTGCACCATACCCCCCTTATCCATTTCCCAACCGGATTTGGGAATATAATCGCCCGTGAATTCGGTCATCAGGCAGCGATATCTTCGGTACTTCGTCTCCTGGAGGACGGAGAAAAGCTCGATGTAGATATGGCTGTCAGGAAAAATCTGGACAGCAACACTGAGAAATACTTCCTCTCCGTTGCAAGTTATGGTTTACTCGATACCGTTAAGCACCAGGTAGAGCATAATATGTGTAGCCGTCCTCAGTCCCCTCGCTCTCTTCGATACGTTTTAACAGCTGTAAAGTATTTCTTTTCAGTCTACCCTTTACCCTCTATGACAATCGAGGTGGATGGTAAGGTTATTGCCGAAGAATCAGCCATTGCCCTCATTTCCAACATTCCCGCATATGCGGGATTCCTAGAGGTAATACCCAATGCCAGTCCATTTGATGGACTCCTGGATGTCTGTGTAATCCCTAACCGGTCCAAATGGAAAGTGATCTCCTGCCTTTTTGAAATATTACTCCACAGACCCTCCGTTGAACGCAGGATCATACGTCGTCGTGGTAAATTTGTACGAGTTACCTTTCAGCCAAATACACCTTTTTTTTCATCCGATACTCTTGTTACAGCACAAAATAGCCAGGAAACAACAGAAACGATAACCATCATTCCCAACGCAGTACCTATACTATCCCACAAAGGTCGTAATTTTAAAGAGAAATATCTTTCTTGATGTAATAATTGCGGCTGCTACGGAACAATTCATTTCTTAATTCCCTCCTGATTTGTTTGCTGTTGACTGTATCGGTTCTCCAGTGCCTGTATCTTTTCCAACCGCGCCGAGATGTTCCTTCAATTCAAAACCTGCATGATCTGCCTCAATAGCAATCCGCATATTTTACCTCGCCTTATTTTTGCTCATTCAAACCCCAATCGTAATCGAGATATTTTACCGTTACTTTATTATTCCTGATAAATTCGGCATCATCCGGGTTTAAATATCTTGCAACATACCCTTCTATTTTTTCAGCACTACTAACAAAATCCTCCTTATACCATTTAAAGATAGAGGAGAGATATAGGATCTTATTTCCTTTATCCAGATAATTCAGGCTTTTATTATTGATAAATGAAATTGCCTGTGTCTCTAACTGTTGCTCCAATTTTTCAGCCCTGTATGCCTCCGTTATAAGTTTTGGGCAACTCATTGATGCGCAATTAATGGCAAAGTGTATCCTTGGTTCCCGAAATGCCTCTCTGAGCTTTTCATTTTCAATTTTTTGCAGGGTAATCTTTCCCAGTTTTGTCACAAACTCCTTTCGCTTAAAAAAACTGTGAGGCAGCCAGCCCGCGTCAAGGACGCTCTTAATGGGATATTTTTCCAATACCCCTTTTAAAACAAATGCATTATACGCATTTATCCAGAAGGCCATGCGATGCTTGTCCGTTGGCAATTTATCAGGGTCTGTATGGGAAAGATATTCAATGTATTTCATAAAATCCCTATCTTCCTTTAGTCCCTTATAGTCAACCAAACCATCCTGTGAAACAAAACGGCCCAAAACGCCATCAAGTAGAGAGTTTGGATCGTCATTTCCGGAAGCAGATACGGTAATTGCCATGCCATAAATCATTGTCAAAACGAGCATAGTTATAATAAACTTCATCTTACTCCTCCATTTCAAAATTTCACCACGGAGGTGCTTGGCGCGGCCTTTGGCCGCAACCAAATTCGAAATACGAATATCGAAATACGAAACAATTTCAAATGACAAAAAACTCAATGCTGCAAACTTTGCGTAAGCCTCATCTAATCAATGCCTTACGGTTATGCAGTTTGAAAAACGAGCATAAAAAACAAGAAGTTGATGGATAGTAGTACAGAACCTCACCGGATGTTGAAGGTTAGAGTTGGAGGTTACTCTTGCCCCTACCTGGTCAGAACCGTTGATGGGTCCGCTTCGCTTAACCCATCCTACGTTTATTTTGAAATCCCTTAGCATTAAATTAGGCATTCGGCGACTTTTTAATGTAGAGCGAAGAGGCTCTTCGCTCTACAAACCGCATAAATACGGTGAACTTATTTGCTGATGTATTATCTACCCAAATATTCGTATCAGCTTCTTTGTGACTTTAGGAATCCACCCGGAGAATATCTTTTCAGCATAGTATTTGTTCGTTGTCCTTCTTATCGCTTGCGACAATGTCGGATAGACATGTATGGTATTGGTAATACCTCTCACCCCAAGATTATTCTGCATTGCCAGGACAAATTCATGCACGATTTCACCTCCTCGCGGCGCAAGGACGTGTGCGCCCAATATCTCACCCTTTTTCGTGCAGACGATTTTAATCATTCCTCTGTCTTCCCCTTCTATGACAGCCCTGTCCAGTTCCTTGATGTCGTACCAATACACCTTTACATGACGGTACTTTTGCCTTGCCTCGTCCTCAGTCATTCCTACCTGTCCAAGCTCGGGGTCCGTATACGTAACCCACGGGACTACACGATAATCCGTCTTCCTCTTCAAAAATGGAATCAGTGCATTGGCTACCACGAGACCTGCCTGATATTCAGCAACATGGGTAAACAAATATTGCCCTGTTACATCCCCGCATGCCCATATATTCCTGGCAGTAGTACGCAGAGACCTGTTTACTACAACAGCCCTCTTTCCCACACTGACCCCGGCGGCTTCGAGATTAAGTTCCTCTAAATTAGGCGCACGCCCGATAGCGATCATGAACTCGTCTGCCTGAAACGTCTTTTTCTGCCCGCTGCACACAGCTATCACCTCTATGCCCTTTTGATCTCCGTTTTGTTTGACATGATCTACATCAATACAAGTATGTATCTCAATTCCCTCGTCCTTCAGAATAGACTCCAGGGTGTCAGAGATCTCTTTATCTTCACGAGGCAGCACCTGACCCATCTTTTCTAAGATGATAACCTTCACACCGAATCTTGCAAATACCTGCGCAAACTCAAGCCCTATTGGACCAGCGCCTAATATAATTATTGATTTGGGTAAATAATCCAATTCCAGGGCGCTCTCATTAGTAAGATATTTGATATTTTCAAGACCTTTAATCGGGATGGCAACGGCCCTTGAACCTGTTGAGATGACAAATTTTTTACTGGTAATCTTCTTTCCGTCAAGCTCAAAGGTGTGAGGATCAAGAAATCTCCCGTTGCCAAAATAAACTTTTATCCCCATATCCTCAAATCTTTTTGGGCTGTCATGCTCGCCAACTTTTGATATAACATCCCTCATGTGGTTCATTATATTCTTAAAATCGAAGGAGATATTTGCGTCATTCAGACCAAATTCCTTAGACCTTTTCATAAGCGAAGCTATTTTCGCAGACTGGATCAATGCCTTTGTGGGAACACATCCATAATAAAGACAATCCCCACCCAGTTTCTTTTTCTCGATAAGCGCGACCCGGGCGCCAAGCTGGACGGCCCCACTTGCAACATTTAGCCCGCCAGCCCCACCACCAATTACGGTAAGATCAAAATCTCTCACATTCTTCCTCCTTTCACCCATCCTTAAGTCCCTCCCATCCAGGGAGGGGAAAAAACACTCTCCCCTTGTGGGAGAGGTTAGGTGAGGGGTTTATTTTTGATGAATATTGTGATTTTTAATTTCTTATAAATAAATGGCACTAATGAAATCAATATTAATAATGAACTGGCAATGATCAGATTGATATACGCCATCTCCCCGCTCCCGGTCGTCCCCTTAAGGAGTGCATCCGCAAAGTAGGTATAAATGAACGTACCGGGCAACATCCCGAGAACTGAACCCAACAAATAATCACGGTATTTGATTTTAGAAAGTCCTGAACCAAGATTCAGCCCATTAAAAGGGATAAGGGGAATGAGCCTGAGGGTAAAGATAAACCGAAAACCATGATTTGCTACCTTTTCGTCAAATGCCTCTACCCTTCCCTTCATAAACCGGGAGATAAAATCACGACCAAAATACCTCGCCATGAAGAACGCGAGGGTAGCGCCCAGATTAGAGGCGAGTATGTTATAGGCAGTACCCCATGCTACTCCAAATATTGCGCCACCACAGAGCGTTAAGAGTGAACCTGGCAGCGCAAGAACACATCCGAGCCCATAGATAAGAATAAAACCCATAGGACCCCACCAATGCCCTCTGAGTTGTGCGAGCAAATTCAAAAGACTGTCTTTTTGGGTGTATTGCGATAAAGCTGTATACCGAAATGCAAAAAAAGCGCCCCCAATGATAATCAGGAGAACGACAAATTTTAGTATTGATTTCTTATCCTTCATGTTTTGTTTTCACACTTTCGTAATAATTTTTAGTAATTTGTCACTATTTAATGTAGATATCATGACATACTGATTTTCTGCTTCTTTCCATCCGACAATTTGACAGGCGCCGCAAAAGCCGGCAGCAGTATATACCACCATCTTGTCTGCCATGACCTCTTTCATCTTTTTAAAATCGATGTCAAAATTGCAAACTATAGCCAACGTTATTTGAGTATCATCAATCGTATAAAAAACCAGAGGTATATTTATGCCATTGATTTTAGTCAATGTTGCACCCACTAACTTCACATTTTCCTTAGTAATGTCCGGTAAAGTTACACGTAAACCCGTTTGCTTTTGAAAGTACTCCACAATGGCTTTGGTATTTTGTATCTGTATATTTTGTTCAACACCAGGCAGTGTTACGTCCAAACCGACCTGATTCGGAAAGCGCCCTAGCATTGACTTAGTATCCTGGAAACGTATATCAGGATCGAGTCTTTTCATTCTATAGTCGTGATATTTTATTTCTGCAAGATAAAGAATATTTTTTTTCTTCAGGTTAGTTTGCATTATGAAAAAACCAACAATAAGAATTATCACCGATACTACGGCAGAAAGCAGCGGTACTTTATTTCGAAACAAGAAACTCTTCTTGAATAAGTCGGAGAATTTTGGTCTTTCTTCTGCACCCCTCAATATTTTGTGCTCAAGATATGCAGGGGCTTTTACCTTGAGAACTGTTTCTTTCACCCTTCTCTGAATTAACCTTTCCCCTTCTATTTTTATACCGCATGCATGGCACATATTCAGATGTGAAAGGACCTCGATGTTCCTTTCCACATCAAGTTCGCCATCGAGAAAGGCATAAAAATATTTTCTCACGTCATTGCAATTCATTTCTTATTCTCTTTCATAACCATGTTTTTTTGCATAACTGGTTAATTTTTCCTTTAGTATCTTTCTCCCCCTATAAACCCTGGACATCACTGTCCCGATGGGGCAGCTAAGCATTTCTGAAATCTCTTTGTAAGAAAAACCCTCTACCATCGAAAGTAAAATCACCGCCCGAAAATCCTCAGGTAATTCTTCCAGGGCTTTTTTCACATCTTCGTCGAGCAATTCCTTGAATCCTGCCTCATTTTCTGCAGTTGAGGACATTAAAACCTCTTCTTTTATCGATTCATGGAAGGATTCTATATTATCAAAATCAACCAGAGAAGGTTCCGCTTTGTCTTTCCGGTATTGGTTGATAAAAGTATTCATTAATATTTTAAATAACCATGCCTTTGTATTATGAATTTCTTCACTATTCTTGAGAAATTTGAATGCCTTTAAATAAGTCTCTTGAACCAGATCATCTGCATTATGTTCGTTCTTGACAAGATATATTGCCAATCTATATAGAGCATCCATATGAACAAGGAGATTAGCTTTTTGACTCACGATTTATTACCAAGAAAAATGTGATTGTGGGTTTTAAATGAGCTTTACCCGGTTTTGCCCAACAATTCCTTTATTTTGTTTTTCAATTCACTCAAGTCTGAGGACTTGATAATATAAGCATCGGCTCCCCATGACATAAAATTATCCTTGCAAGACTTGATTTTTATCGTCTTCTACTACAAGAATAGTTTGTCAAGCAGACATCATACCCGCCTTACTTTAGTTATTCAAACTAGGCCTTCAGCAACTTTTCAATGTAGAGCGAAGAGTCTCTTCGCTCTACAATCGCAATTTTGAAATTCCTTACCGTCTAGTTGTTCAATGCCCCCACATAGAACCGGAGCATATGATTTATCTGAGCAGTACAAATATAAAACTGATGACAAACAATAAACAAAATATATTCCCGCAAAATAGAAAACATCTGTAAGATCTTAAATCATTAAGCTGCTTATCATTTTCATGCATCTTAAACAGTCTTCTCCGTAGAGTATCTGGAATTGAATATCTTATGTTTGGTAACATATGAGCCTAATAAAAGTTGTTTTCTGACAGTAGTTCGCAGGATACCACTATTTTCCCATCTTCTCACAGAGGAAAAAATCTTTTCGTTAACGATTGTTATTTTTCCACATCTCTTGAGTCGACAAATAAAATACAGATCCTCACATACATCCATTTCCTTAAAACCACCTATTTCCATAAATACTGATCTCCTTACGAATAACCCTTGATCTCCATACGGCAATTTGAACATCCGTGAGCGAAAGTTTATTCCCATTTCTATCAATCTGTAAGGTAATTTATCAAACAGTATTTTTATCTTAAACGCGCCTCCCACAATATGGTTATTTTCAAAAATATCTCGCATATTCAAAATAGCTTTAGTTGATACGATACAATCAGCGTGGAGAAAAAGGAGTATCTCGCCCTTGGCGCATAACGCACCTGCATTCATCTGAGCACCACGTCTCATCGGAGAAAAAATTATTTTGACATCTTTGTATTATTCGGCAATTTCTCTTGTTCTATCTGTGCTTCCACCATCAGAAATTAGTAACAATTTAGCTCTTTGAAAAAGGTAGTGCCGATCTCTTGTGGTCGGCTTGTGCGGATAAACAACCCGCGCTACACATTCTATTTTGTTTGGATTACATTTAAATGTATAGATTTTTCAAAGAGCTAAATTGTTACGAACATGGGAGACCAACGCCTCATTGCTCCAGTCTTTTTCACGCTACTCTTGTTTACCGTATATCGATCTTAACCACCATTATTAATAACCGGGATGTTCCCGTTTTGTTGGCTCGGGATGCTCATGTCCGCTTTTGATAGGCTGCTTCTCCCAAACACCTTGCTTCTTATTATACTTCCAGGTGTAATTTTCCTTACCATTCACCTTGTGGACCGCGATGCTCTCTTTGACAATTTTTAAGTTATCCTTGTTTTATCCTTGCATGAAGAAGTCCAGATCGTACGTAATACCATCCTTTCCCTCGAAGTCGGCACAGACAAAATACTCATCCTTTTTTGTCTGCGAGAGCCTTTCCCGGTGCACCTTGTCAAGCGTCAACTCCAGCAATTTTCCTGTGGTATTATCATAAAATTTGAAAATACCTTCCTCGGAATTTTCATTGACGTATTCCTCAGCGAATCTTGCCACGTCCTCTAAGGTTATAGCTGATTTTTCTATCTGGCTTTTTTCCGTATGCTCCTTTTTCTCAGTTTCCGCTGGATGCTCCTTTTCCTCCTTTGGAACCTTGCTCGTTGGATGTTCCATGGCACAAGAAGTAATTAATCCCAACGTAAAAATGAAGATCACGGTCACGACCAAAGCTTCACTTCGCGTATTGGATAAATACATTGTTAATCCTCCCCTATAAAAAATTAAAAATACATATTCTTGATGACAAATAATAATCAAGATTTATTCCCACAAAACAAAAAAGCCTTACTGCAAAGATATTCCCAACATCTTCGGCAGTAAGGCTATCTTCTTTTGAGCCGCTTAAACCGTTTAATCCGTTTAAACCGCTTTTAAAGACCCTTTACTTTGCGTCCCCTGATCACTCAAGGTTTGCCTTTGTCATAATGTTTTTTTGATGGCGTTGATGGCGTTGATATACACGTACATAGTATTTAATGTCAAGTAGAAAATATAAAACTGGAGAAAATATAAAACTATTTAAAAATGCCATACTTATCTACTTTTTTCCATGAGACTCTTCATAGCCTCCGAAACCATCCTTTCGTGCTGTACTGCTGTCTCTGCCCTCCCATATTTTTTGATTATTTTACCCCATTCGGATGTTCCATAATACTGATGACATCCGATACATAGACCTTCTCTTTCAACAAGATCCCTCTCCTCCTGACTTAATGGTCTGTCCTCAGGCAGAGACATATTCTGGGTTTGCTTTCCACTCCTTGTGACCAGTTGGTCAAGCGCGTATGGGAAATTTTCTATTTTGGGTACTTGCCATTTTCCTGTCTTTGCATCAGGAATATCCCCGTACACGCCTTTTGATAAATTCTGGAGCATTGGGGTATCCTCCAAGAGCTTCTGGGCACTCCTTGAATGAGCAGTTCCGTATCCTATGGATTTAGGATTTGTATGACAATCTTCGCAGGTCCGGGCAACAAGGGTTGTAGCATGAGGCTGTAAAGGAGCCAGGTTTGGAGAATTATGCCCGCTGGAAGTAGTATAATACTTATTTAGTGTTTTGACATTTCCATCTTCATCGATAAAAGTATTAAAGACCTGACAGCCAGGTACCACCGGAGAAACCTTCCCCCTCAGATTAATTCCCAGAATGGGACTTTCCCATCGCATAAAAGATCTATTCTCAATAGATAAATCACCAGGTTCCTTTACAATAGTTTGTCTCCCTGTTTTTGGATCGAGTATTTTTGCCGAGAATATCCAATCGGTGCCTTTAACCCTTCTATCATATCTCATATGGCATCCGTAGCATTGGGGCGCCCATGTGGCATGGCAGGCATAACATTCCATCTTTTCTATGTGCACGTGTATTGTAGACATGGCAACCTTTCCCTGTTGCGTTTTAAAGTTATCGGCTAACTTTATTTTTTTTAGTAAGGGAATTTCATGTCTTTTACCGGTATAACGGCTTATGAGATATGCCTTTTCTCCTTCCTTCAATCTGTTTGATGTCGCATTTCCTTTTGAAGTCAATAGATATTCTTTGTCCCCGCTTTTATAAACACCCCTTTCGTCCCCAAGAGTTACTGGCGTTCCGTAACCTACAGGGAGCTCCCAGGGGTATTTCTCAGGCGTTCCGTGACAATCATAGCAAGTGATTTCCACCTGATAATATGTCACAGGATAGATATTACCGTCTCCGTGGAGATCAATAGATGTATGGCAATCAGCACACTGTATCCCCCTTTCAAAATGTACGTCTTGCCTTACGTGCAAATATTCTTTGGTAAAGAGGGGTTCTTGAGGTTCAGCGTGTTCATTAAAAGGGGGTGCCTCACCATCTTTTATATAGTCATATTCAAACATCCCTACGAAGGTTGTTCCTGTCCTTTTACCCCTGGTATGACAATGGGTACATTGAGCAGCAGGAATTGCTAAAGTGATTCGATGACGGAGTGGGTGATGTCTCGTGCCATTGTTTTTAATGATTGGGTCATCACCTTCATATTTGGCGTCATTACCATAAAGCACGTGACATGCAGCACACCCGGATGCCCGAAGGTCACCCCTGGAATCTCTTCCTTCACCCCATACATGGCATCTGGCACATTGTTTTCTGTATATATCCGCAAAACTCGCTTTTTCCTCTGAGGCAAATACTTTCATACACCCCTCAAAGTCCGGAACCTCTTCCACCTTCTCACATCGCCTTAAAAAACCTGATTTTAATGCCTTATTGACCCATTCCTTGTATTTTTCAGAACCTACTCTTGGAACTGGACCGTCCAGATCATCCATATCAAAATCTGCGTAAGGGAAAGTACCTTTCGGTATGACCCCATTAGAGGAAAGGATCTTATTTGTCTTACCTGTCTCAAGAGATGCCAGGGCCCTTGACATCCTGTAGGTATAATCTACTCCGGTGTCTCCAGAGGGGTCTGTTGAAACGACGGGATTTGAAAGTAACTCACCACCAACAGGCCTTGGGAGAGATTTACCCATCAATGTGGCAATACTTCCCTTACTATCGTGGCACTTAGCACACCCCTTCCCCTGATGCAACACCCACATACTCGATGGGTTGGAAATAAGACTGTCATGAGCCTTTTCCTTTTCATTGGATGACGGTTGTCCTTCGTGACAGATAGCGCATTCATACCCGGAACCCTTTCCGTATTGTTTTTTAGCAAAGCCCAGCAAAAAGGGCTGCATATTGTCATTAATAGTCTCGATCCCCTCGTGACACGACAGACACCCTTTTTCTTCTGCACCTTGTGCCATAACATTTTCGAGGGAAGGACTAATATTTTTCCGTAAATCCTTTACCCCTCCACACCCGCCAGCAACTCCTACCAAAATGGTAGCAGTTACCACAGAAAGTAAATTCCTTTTACTCATGTTTTTCCTCATCAATTCAATTAACGTATTACCTCTGCATTTATTTTTTAAAAATTTGTCTTTATTAAAGACAATCCTTAATCCCTTGGGTTCAACAGAGAATTTTGAAAGAGTGTTTAATTCTATCCATTTGCGGTTGTAATAAACGTAACTATTATCTTCCGAAAATCCTATTACTATTTCTGGATTACAGATTGACGAATGTTGAAGCAATGTAAAGAGTAATAAAGACCTATCTCTGTCGTTCCCTGTCTTGAAAAGCAAAGTTTCGTCAGGCAAGGCAATCCTGTTTCTGCTTGCAAAAATGGAATCGTGCCCCGTAATACTTCTTACAATATTAAAGGCATCTTCCAGGCTTCCTATCCGTTTCGATATTTGTTTTACATGATAATCCCGAAGAGCAGCATAAACATAGGCTTGAGGTAACGGTACATCTATTCTTCTAAAAGCATATTGAGCAAAGTCATAAATAGAATTAGGTGATTGCTGAGCTAAGGTAAAAATGGCTGATTGATACTCTTCTGCTGAACCAAACTCCAGGGGATTTGGAATCGCCAAAGAAGGGTTAACCAATTGAATTGAGCCAGGATCAGGATGTTTTAATGGAATTGAAAGAAAGTCTTTAACCTTTTTGTATAAGCTACGCAGTTGATGGAGTGGAATACTTGAACCTTTTCTTGTGCAGTGGCACATTCCCAGAGAAGGATTATAAAAAAATGTTGTATCCATGCCCGTGGTCACCATTTTCACAAATTCTGATAATTCAGAACTATTTTGTATCCTGGTTCTGTTAAACCATTTTGTATTGTTGAGGAGATGCCCGTCTTCCTCATCTAAGAATACGAAAACATGGGCACGGTTTCCAATCAAAACAATTTTCTCTGGAGGAAATCTTCCCCAAATTATCAATGCTGCCGCCCAGAGCATCGCCAGGGCAGCGCATTTGCCTGAACCTTTGACATCCGGCGAAATCGAAGAGTATGCGTCCATAACTTCTAGAATTTCATTTCTCAAGCGAGGAAAATAGCCAGCTTCATAATATTCTTGATTAATAATCTGACCAAATTGGCTATCGGGGTTGTCAATTAAGAGTTTTCGTAGAGTTTCATCATATTCCTGCCTGATCCTTTGGATATAACTACTTCCCAAACGGTTTTTCTCCTCTGAAAAATGAAGGAGACCCCATGGGTCTTCAGCAGGCTCATCTGGGAAATGTGTAAATGTATAACGGTGGAATTGCCTTTGTAACCCACTTAAACGCGTCTTACAACTTAAAAGAGAGCCGTCCGATGTAAAGGCCCCGCGCTGTGCCCTCCACTTCCATAACGTAGGAGACATCAGATTAGCCAGAAGGTAGGCTGGTATAAGAACATCCCGGTTCAAATCCAGCTCAAAAACCGTCAAACTAACCGCTCTTGATAACTTTTCTATTTCTTCACGCATACCTTCGATCTTCGGCATCATTTTCAATGTAAAGCGACGAGGCTCGTCGCTCTACAACTCCCACTTTGAAATTCTTGTGCATTAAATTAGTCACGGACAAACAAGTTTGCCCGTCCCACCCTTTGATCGACAAATTTTCGCTTATTTAGATGGTTTGAACCCGGTCTCTGTAAGGATTTCTTTGATCCCTTCTAATGTAATGTCCTTATTATAAGAGATTATTTCAACCCGATGTTTTTCCAGATCAGCTTTGACATCCACAACCCTTATTCTTTTTTCCAACGCATTCCGGATCGTATTTATACACCCCTAATTGACGCAAGGTATTCTTCAGCGCTATTTCTGTTATTTTTTCCGGGTCATACTGAATCAGTACCTCTTCATGAGCAAGACTCACATTGACATCCTTCACAGCATCTATCCCACGGTAAGCCTTTTTGATGCTCTCCGCGCAGAAAGAGCAAGAAAGACCACCAACTTTTAATTGTAATTTGTTCATATTTCTTTCTCTTTTTAGCTGTTAATAAAGCAGAAATTTCTGAATCGTGCTACACATTTTTGAGTTCCTTTAGGGACATATGGTTTGTGAGTTTTCTTCAGAAATTTACCCTTAAGCTCAGTATGACGGTAAAGTCATTTTTGAGTGCATCTCCGTTCAGATCTTGCAAAACTGGAAATTGAACTGCAGCCTCTGCAACCAATCGCTTGGCAACAAACTGGATACCAGGAACTAAAAACCATGTAATGCCGCCTGAATCTTTGTCCACCATTCTACTGACTTCATTCTGATCCTGCCAGATGAGATTGCTTTCCAGTACTCCATAGACGAAAGCAGGCGCCCCCATGTCAAGCATCCTTGGCCATACTCTGTGTTGATAGGAAAGATCTAACTGGACAACGTCTCCAAAACGGAAATTATTTGCTTCAATATTGAACTTATAGTATCTAATAAAAAATATTTTTACATTTTTTGCAAAAATAATTTATTAATTTTGAACAGCAAGTTGAG
>JBKBTA010000357.1:0-518 GCA_046291035.1 Candidatus Brocadia sp. | reverse complement strand
TAATTGGTTATGACAACGCTGCAAAGGTTGCTAAAAAGGCTCATAAAGAAGGTAAGACATTAAAAGAAGCAGCTGTTGAACTTGGATTGCTTACTCCAGAAAAATTTGATGAAGTTGTAAGACCAGAAAAAATGATAGGACCAAACTTAAAGTAGAATTAATTTCCAGTTAAAGTGTAAAAAAATAAATCCCGGTTTCAGCCCGGGATTTTTATTTGTGCACCCTGCGAGGCTCGAACTCGCGACCCACTGATTAAGAGTCAGTTGCTCTACCAACTGAGCTAAGGGTGCAATGCAATTTAAAAAATTGTTCGTAATCTTAAAAAGTTTGGATAATGATTTCGCAAAAAATTTTTTATTGTGAAGATAAAACCATTACAATAATTGTCTGGTGTTGTGATATAATAATTTGCTGTGTTTTGATAGGAAGGGATTATTTGAAGGATTTATTTATTCTAATATCGTACATACAATGATTCCTTCAAGTTGCCCAGTAATTCCTTCAAACCTCCCAATGAT
>JBKBTA010000356.1:0-519 GCA_046291035.1 Candidatus Brocadia sp. | reverse complement strand
ATAGAAGGCTTTGGTAGTTTTGTTGTTGGGGGTAATTATGTTGTAGGTTTTATAATTTTTATAATATTAACTGTTATCAATTTTGTTGTGATTTTAAAAGGTTCAGGACGTATAGCTGAAGTTGCTGCTAGATTTGCACTCGATTCCATGCCAGGTAAACAAATGGCAGTTGATGCTGATTTAAACAGTGGTTTAATTACAGAGGCTGAAGCTAAAGAAAGAAGAGAAGCTATAAGACAAGAAGGTGAATTCTATGGCGCTATGGATGGCGCCAGCAAATTTGTAAAAGGTGATGCCATAGCTGGAATTGTTATCACTGCTATCAATATTATCGCCGGTTTTATTATCGGTATTGCTCAAAAAAATATGGAATTCACCCAAGCATTACAAACTTACACAATTCTTACTATCGGTGACGGTTTAGTATCCCAGATCCCTTCACTTATTATTTCTGTATCTGCTGGTTTCCTTGTTACAAAAAGTGCTAACAAATCCTCTTTGGATTCACAACTTAAAAAT
>JBKBTA010000355.1:0-523 GCA_046291035.1 Candidatus Brocadia sp. | reverse complement strand
ATGGTGCATCTGCTTCTTGTACATTATTCAATATATAAAATGCATCCCAATCTTCAACTGTGGTAATGGTAAATTTATCATATGTGGTATAATTTCTATATCCCCAAGGTAAAAGGGGTATATAAAAAGATAACAAAAAAATAAACATTTTCATGTCCCTTTGTGAGTCGTTGACTCATGGATGTTTCGTTTTATTATTTATGTGGTTTGCCGATAGTAGAGGGCATAAAATCCCCTTAGAAAAGGTGGCAGAGGGTTGTAAAAAATTCCAGAAAAAACGTAACCCCATGAATCCTCTTTGTTAAGGGGGGACTAACTTGAAACACTATCTTATTATTATATCTAATCCTTTTAACACAGTACTTTTAAAAGGTTCGCCAAACTTTAAAGTTAAACAACAATATTTACCCTCTTTAAGGAAATCAATAATAACCAGTTTTTCTATATAATCTACGAAATATATTTCCTTAACTTTATACTGCCTATAAATTTCTCTTTTCGTTTTTAAGTCGTAATTTTTACT
>JBKBTA010000354.1:0-523 GCA_046291035.1 Candidatus Brocadia sp. | reverse complement strand
ATCCGATAACTTTACAGTTATTGGAGATGACATATTCTTTGCCTCCTGTTTTGTAATTTTAATATGATCATCGATGTGATGTCAAACTAAAAAGGGAATTCTCGGACAGCCTGTAAAGATTTGCCCCCGTAGAATTGCTTAATATTTAAGATGTGACCCTTGGCATCTCGGCATCCAAACTTCAATATTATTTAAATTCCACATTGACACAAATATCTTTGTAAAATTATAATAACAAAATATTTCATTATAGGAGGATAGATTATGAGTATAGAACTTTCTTTAAAAGACTTAACAGATGCTATTGAGCATTTGAATCAACAGGATCAAAAAATACTTTTGTCTAAATTGTTGTCTCTGCAAAAAATCTCATTTGATGATTTAGCTTTACTGAAGGTAGCTGAACCTTCTTTTGACTTCTGGGACAATCCAGAGGACTCTATTTATGATAACCTTTAATAAAGGTGATGTAATATTAATCCCTTTTCCCTTTACTGATCTTTCAGCTACAAAACAACGTCCG
>JBKBTA010000353.1:0-526 GCA_046291035.1 Candidatus Brocadia sp. | reverse complement strand
GGAAAAGAGACCAGACAGAGGTCTTTGATGTCTTGCTTGAGGGTGGGTTGATTGTCTTTTACGGTAAAAAGGTAATCAGCCTTCTTTCCTTCAACGATATAGCGTGCCGTGTCTTTTTGGGTATGCAGGGCATCACAAGTTATGACATGCCCTTTGATGTCTAATGGGTCAAGGAGGGTTTGAAGCGAGGGAATTTCATTGGTCTTGCTCTCAACGGGGCATTGTGCGATAACGACGCCTTTTTGCTGAAGAAAAGCCGTGAGGAGATGGATTTTTTGTCCGTTTTCCTGGTATGCGCCATTGAGGGTTTTCCCATCGATGGCAATGGTGGTATCTTCTTTGCAAAGGGATCGAAGCCAGCCGTAGATGGCGGTATCCACCGCTTCGGCGTCAACGTTTTGGAGGAAACACCGTATGGTAGGTTCGCTGGGTGGTTCATAGAGGCGGGTCTTGGGGTTAAAACGACAGCCAAGACGCTTGAGCATGTTTTGGTTGCACGATTTTGCCCATGCGGCGATAGCAGCAA
>JBKBTA010000352.1:0-529 GCA_046291035.1 Candidatus Brocadia sp. | reverse complement strand
CATTAGCGATATACCAAAGCTGAATGCTGTTCGCTGACTGCTAAAACACTTATCATAAAAGTTAAGAAAGGAAAGTTATATGTCCTTTAAACTACATCTCCACAATTACAGGCATTTCCTTAGAAGATGGTGGCATGAACAAACCTTGTCCCTGTATGTCTTGAATTGGGATTGTTTGCCCGTGCCTGGCTTGATGTTTAGAAATTTAAAACAGGTAGCTCACCCGTCCCGATTGCACAATGAAAAAAGTCGTCTAAGGCATAATTTCATGTTGAGGAATTTCAAAGTCTTGGTAGGAGCCAACTCTCGTTGGCGACCAGGCCCATGCACGCCACAGCACATTGCTAATCGCCGCCAGGGGATGGTTCCTGCCCCAGTGCCCCAAAAATGTTGTCGAAGGCTTAATTTCGTTAAACCTACGCTTGTTATCCTTGGTATCCTGCTTGGTGTTTATGTACACAACGGTGTAGTGGGGGGGGGGGGGGGGGGGGGGCCCGGGGGATTGAGGGAGGGTTGGGGGAGAGGGGCG
>JBKBTA010000351.1:0-530 GCA_046291035.1 Candidatus Brocadia sp. | reverse complement strand
TGGCTATGTTTCATTTCACTCGCTGGTTCAGGATTGCAGCCTGAACCATGGCATTTGGGGAATATCCAAAAACCAGACATGTAGGTTGGGTAGAACGTAAGTGAAACCCAACACCAACCGCTCGTGGCATTGAAATTCCGTTTGGTTTCGCGCCTCAGCACAACCTACCTGGCTGTTCTCCGGAATCGTCAGGATTTTTCGCCATTTGTAGGTGACAACCGTAAAAAAAATAGGTAACCCCTGATATCCGTACCTTCCGATAGTTAGGCATGTTTGTATATTTTTATCCATATGATGCAATGCAAGCATGGCCCACCATTACCATAATCCGTTCAATGTCAAAATCGTTCCCATCCATTTCGATCATTCCACATCCGCACAAATCACCTGCATACATCCGAAATACATGGTAGGCGATGCCTACCTATTCTGGCAAGGCGTACGCTCAGCGAGTTGTCGTGGTTAAGCCACCCAGGCGTAAGGGTTTGACCACAACCGATGTTCACTCGCTTCAGCGTTTTCTCCATTGT
>JBKBTA010000350.1:0-536 GCA_046291035.1 Candidatus Brocadia sp. | reverse complement strand
ACCGGTAAGGGCATACACTGCCCTGTTGGTGTTTTCTGATGCCTTGCGGGTTTCTTCCACCAACTTGCTCAGCTTATCTATTTCTTTGTCTGTCTCTTTGAATTTTTCTTTCAATATTCTATCTGTTTCCTTAAATAAGCTCCATATTTCCTGTATACTTCTTTCTAATTCCTGAGTAGTCATATTTTTTACCTCAATAAAAGACTTACTGGCGCCATTGCTCAATATTCTTTGTGATGTCAGGAGTTAACAGGCTGTCCGAGAATGGAGTTGTCCCAATCGAAGCATACCTTTGAAATCTGTTCAAGTTCTGATTTCTGTAACATCTTCACGCCAACCCAAGTTTACTACCACTTATTGTTTGTCTGGCGCTTCCATTTTGTATGGCTCCAAAAAGATACCAGTCAGGTACTGCCCATATATTTTGCCTGATTTCTTTAAATTCTCTCCCTCTATAAATAATAATGCCAAATGGCGCAATCTGTTTATGATCCTTCATAAAGACCTCCAGATGCCGTGCGACTGCATAGCTCGCT
>JBKBTA010000349.1:0-537 GCA_046291035.1 Candidatus Brocadia sp. | reverse complement strand
GCGGTGTTCAGAACGTGGGTGTAAATCATCGTCGTTTTAACGTCCTTATGCCCCAACAACTCCTGCACCGTGCGGATGTCATAACCGTCCCTCAGAAGATGTGTGGCAAACGAATGCCTGAGCGTGTGGCAAGTTGCCCTTTTTGTCAATCCTGCCTTCGCAACGGCCTGCTTGAACGCCTTTTGTAAGATGGACTCATCAACGTGATGGCGTCCTTCTTCCCCTGTCTTCGGGTTCTTCCATCTGTTCTCCTGCGGAAACACCCACTGCCACTGCCACTCGCGAGAAGCGTTGCGTCGGGCAATGGAATCCTGCCATAGCCGTCGCGCAAATCTTTTTCTGTATCACCTTTCTATCACCCCGTCAGCGTTGGGCACTCTCCAACACTTTTCTTCAGGATGCCAGCGGCGTCCCGGAATGGTCTTCATCCTCGCCACTCGTTCAGCGCTGTAAGGGGGCGCAACCATCAAGCGCCCGTTTGAACCTCCTTTGAGGAGGATGCTGCTCATCTCCTCTACGCCCCAAGAAAACGCCACG
>JBKBTA010000348.1:0-548 GCA_046291035.1 Candidatus Brocadia sp. | reverse complement strand
CCAGGAGCTCATTCCCTGTAGTATTGCACCAGGAGACAATGTCCTTCTTAATGCCTTCGTCTGTGGCAATGACCTCAAGTACCTTGCCTATTTCTACGTCTTTCATCTTGACGGACGTTTTAAATATGGGCATAGGGCACATGAGCCCGTAACAATCCAGTGTTTCGTCTGCATCCATAATAACACCAATTGATATTCAAGGGTCTTCTTTTGTCTATCTCAATCACTCAGCGCATTCGTGACTCAATGAAACACCATGATCCTTCGGCTCACAAAGGACAGCGAAAATGTCACCCTGAGCGGTAAAAGAGATTCTTCACTTCATTCAGAATGACAAAAAGCGAAGGGTTCAGAATGACAGCACAGGAGGTATTTTTCAGGTGAAAAGCATGTGTCACTAATATTCTATTTTAAATGAAGGACAATAATAAAGTCAAGCAGTTGCTCAAAAAAACGATACAGCGTCTAATTATTCGGTGGATTAATTGTCAACACAAAGGTTTTCTGTGTAATATTATCATTAGCGCCTGACGGGTCATTATCGTCCC
>JBKBTA010000034.1:0-20609 GCA_046291035.1 Candidatus Brocadia sp. | reverse complement strand
CTTTAGGATCGCATCTAAACTGCTCTGCGTTAATTCAACTCTAAATTGACAATTAAATTCTATTGTGATACTATTTGCACATGGGGTAGCTCCCATATCGCCCTCCTTTTCTTTATGGTTTAATTTTTTTGCCAAAACTACTTTTACCATAAATGGAGGGCTTTTTCTATTCAGGTCTCTTGTTTTCTACTCTACCAATTTGTTAAAATTTTAAATAGAAACGATTGCTAATAACATAAAAATATTATGTAAAATAATTATGCCTGTCAATAAAAAAGCAAAAGTTTTCCGAAGTTGGTTTTACAAACAGTTTTTTGCCACTTGCTTGTCATGGATAACCTATTAAATAATAAATACTTATGACATATTTTCAAAACATCCATTTTCTGCAACATTTTGCTTGAAAAATATGTTATATGTATTGAAAATATCATATTTTATAAATCTTTCATTCAAATCAGGAAAATTTAAATATGGATAAATTCGAATATAAAATTGACCATCTCACCGACGAAATTAATGAAAATTTTGTTGCCGAAGAGGAGATCAACGAAGGCGATGTCTTTGAAGAAAGGGTAAAATACAAGGATTACGACCCGGTTCGTCTCTACTTGAAAGAGATGTCATCCTTGCCATTGTTATCTCGTGAAGAAGAGCTCTATCTGGCAAAGAAGATAAAGATTATGAGCCGCTTGCTTCACAGGAGGGTACTGGGATTTGATTATGCCTTGGAAAGGTACGCATGCATGCTTGAGGAGTTGGACAGCGAATCGGACCTTGTTCAATTTGTCGAGACGGCAGTAACAAAAGAACAAAGCAAAAGCGAAACCGTTGAGCAAATTCATGGCGTTGCTGAAAAAATCAAGGACGTACTTGAAAAAAATCTGAAAGACTATGAAAAAATCAACAAAGGCGCTGTTTCCAAAAATTTAAAATCCAGAGTCCTGAGAAAAGTTGCATCCAGGAAGAGAACGGTGATCAAAGAGTTAGAGGCTATGCACATTCGTGCAGAAACGATAATACCGGTCATGAGGGAGCTATTAAACGTTTTATCGGAAGTAGTATCGTATAAAGAAAGCCCTCAGGGTTCGCACCATAAAAAAGAGGTCTACAAGAAACTTTTGCATGATTCCAGTGAAACAAAAACCCTGTTAATGGAAACCACCGAAGAAATAAAGAAAACTATTCACCGTATTAACTCCATTTACCATGAATATGAATCTGCCAGAAACCGATTCTCTGAAGGAAACCTTCGGTTGGTGGTGAGCATTGCAAAAAAGTACAGGAAACGAGGCATGGTCTTCCACGACCTTATTCAGGAAGGGAATACAGGCCTGATGCGGGCCATTGATAAATACGATTATCGTATGGGCTTTAAGTTTAGTACTTATGCTACCTGGTGGATTAAGCAGGCGATTATCCGGGCAATAGACGACAAGGCAAGGATGGTGCGAATCCCGGTACACATGACGGATGTAATCAACAAGGCGAACAAAGTGCTGAGGAACTCCCAGGGCACCCTTGATAAAAAACCCAAACTGGAGGCCATTGCAAAAGAGGCAAAAATTCCGGTTTCAGAGGTTTACCGGGTACTTAGAATTGCATCTCAGCCCATATCGTTAGAGAATCCAATTGGCGACGATGGTGAAACCATGTTTGAGGATTTTATCCAGGACAAGAAGATGGAATCACCAATCTCTGCTGTTCACCAATCCTTGCTTAAGGAGCAGTTACAGAAGGTACTTAACACACTGAGTCATCGGGAGCGCGAGGTAATCAAGCTGCGTTTTGGTATTGGTGACGGGTACACTCACACGCTGGAAGAAATTGGAGAGCGGTTTAACATAACCAGGGAACGAATACGGCAAATCGAAACCGTTGCTATACGTAAACTTCAGCACCCACTGCGAAGCAGGAAACTTGAAGGATTTCTCGAAGGCGTAATGACGAATTAATTACACCTTTGAAACGGCGTCAAATTAGGGGCTTCATGACTTTCATGAAGCCCCTAATTTTTTATCCCCAGTTCTTCAATCATCTTATTGATAGCTTCCCTTTGGTCTGGTTCCAGGGCAGTCAATTCCCTCAGATAAAAAACAGCCTTTTCACTATCCCTTTTATAGTTCCAATACAGCATAATAAGATTTACATATACGTTAGAATTTTTAGGATGACTATGAATAATTGATTCAAATTCAGCTATTGCCTCCTCTACAAGACCTTTCTTCATATAGGCATTACCCAAATTTTCGTGATAGATAATACCCTTTGGGTCATTCTCTGTAGCAGCCCTATATTCAAGAATAGCCTCACCAATGGCGCTTTTTTTAAAATATACATTTCCAATGTTATTGTGCGTAATGGCGCTCTTTGGGTCAATTGAAAGTGAAACATGGTATTCCGCCATGGCATTCTCCAGTAAGCCCCTATCCTCATAGATATTCCCCAGGTTATTGTGCGCATGCGGATTGTTCTTGTTAATCCGGATTACATTTTCGTATTCAATCTCTGCGTTATCGGACAATCCCATCTTCCCATAGGTTACACCCAGGTTAAAATGGGCCGTTTCATTCAAGGGGCTAATCTCAATAGATTTCTTGTATTCAGTAATTGCATTTTTAAAATTCCCTTCGTCTAAATATATATTGGCAAGATTACCGTGTGCCTCAGAATAATCAGGCTTGATTTGAATCGCCGTAGTATATTCCTGGATTGCCGCATCCATAAACCCCATTTTTTTATATAAAACCCCCAAATTGTTGTGCGCCCGTGAACTTTGAGGCGACCGTTTAACGGTCGTTGACCATAACGAAAGATCATCAAACCAGACTTTAGAAATTCTGCACGTCTGCCAGGAGAACCCGATTAGTATGAGGGTAACGATGAAGGTGAAACTGCAAGAATTTAAGAGACTGTGCCCTGGATTTAAGGCTGGAATACGATTGATCAAGAAACCCATCAGGATACAAAATCCAACAAGAGGTGTATAGAGATACCGCTCGGCCATGATGTTCTCTATGGGAATGATATTCATGACAGGAAGTAAGGTAATGGAAAACCATAGCACAGAAAAAAACAAAATCCTGGAACAAAAAAACAATCGGTAAGTAATTACTATTACAGAAATGATCAGAAGGAGGGACAGGATAAAGGATCTTTCAAGTGGAGACGTAGTATGCTGAACTACATAATCGGCATTAAGATTTATTGGAAAAAAGAGGAGCTTGATATAAGATACAAGAACTTTAGACATGGTCAGAAAGTTTACCCAGAAACTGTTTTGTGGATACGGGATGTAAGACTCTGTGGGGTTGTGTAAGAATATAAAGCGTATCAGAACATAAAAGATGCTTACAAGGGCATAACCGATGTAGTTGCGGACAAGTTTGTAGGTCAGTCGGGTCTTACCCTGGCTCAGGATGTCACATAAACCGATGAGTACCGGAAAGGTGATGGTCAATTCTTTGGAAAACAACCCCATAAGATAACATATGAGAGAGACCACGTACCACAGGGCAGACCTTTGCTGACAGGCCTTGAGGTAGAAGTGAAAGGCAGCGAAGTAAAAAGTGGTAGCCAGGAGGTCTTCGCGGTAACTGATGGCATTAACGGCCTCAGCAAGGAGTGGATGAGTACAAAAGATCAGGCTCGCCATAAAAGGTATGAAGGTTTTTATAACCACAGGGCTTGAAACCGATGATTCTGAATCACCGGGGAAAACAGGCCTCGCTTCTTTGTGTGTTTCCCCGATTACACTCAAGAGCCGGATGAGTAAGAAGAACAAAAGGATGACGTTAAGGCTGTGCAGGAACAGGTTTGTAAGATGATATCCGACAGGATTGAGGCTCCAAAGGGAGTAATCAATAAAATAGGATAACGTAACGAGCGGGCGATAACTGAGTTCACCAGCCGCTGTGAAATAATCACTGGTAAAGAGTAAGGGAACCTTGTACCACGACCTTATCAGATAATTATTTACAACGGTAAACTTATCATCATAGACAAAATTGTTTCCGATTGTACACAGGTAGAGAAGTGTGGAAACAAGGATGATAAGGGCAATCTGGTAAATGAAAAGATGTGATTTATCTGTTCTGACTGTTACCGCCCCATGTTTATGAATGGGTTGGTATGAATTATACATTTACCTTGTTAAACTTTTTCATGCTTCCTTCTGCGCCTTTTTAAGAGATATTTTTTCCTATTTAACCTATGCTTCTTTTTTCCACTAAAACCACTTGCCATATAGTCCTCCCAAAAAATTTAAGATATGTATATCAAAAAAAATGAAAGAGAAATAGTATCAACAATAAGGGTAAAATTCAATAAAATATTATAAATAAAATTCAAGCTTGCAGATTCGAGAACCAGGCAAAAACCAATAATTCCTGGCCGGTTCGTTATTCCGGACACTATTTTGAGTAATCACAAGAAATGAACTATGCTATTTTTGTACCTTTTGCAACACTTCCAGCTTCTTCTGCAACTCTTCCAGTTGCCTTTTCATATTCTCTTTGGCTTTTTGAAATTCCTTCTCTGTCTGCTTGCGATCGGTGATGTCTTCCTTAACCGCCAGGAAATGGGTGACAACCCCTTCAGGATTCTTGATAGGAGTAATGGATGCACGCTCCCAATAAAGCTCACCGCTTTTTTTCTTGTTACAAAATTCCCCCCGCCACTCCCCGCCTGAGGTAATAGCGCCCCATAAACGCTTGTATTCTTCGGGTGGCGTCTCTCCCGATTTTAAGATACGTGGATTTTTCCCGATAACTTCTTCCGGAGTATAACCGGTTAGTTGGGTAAATTTGGGATTTACGTACTCGATGTTGCCGCTTGCATCAGTAATCATTACCGCGATCGGACTTTGTTTAACAGCTTGGAAAAATTTGAGGAGTTGCTTCTCAACCCTTTTACGCTCGGTAATTTCCTCACGCAAAAGCATATTTGTCCTTAAAAGTTCGCCAGAACGTTCCTCAACACGTTTCTCCAGTTCATCGTGGCCTTTTTGTAACATCTCTTCCATCTGTTTTCGCTGAATCACCATGCCCAATTGAGAAGCAACGGATGAAATGAGCTTTATAAGTTGTTTATCCTCCTCTCGGGCTTCAAACATAAAGAATACCATCACTGCTACTACTTCTTTCCTGGCAAGAATCGGGATTGCCAGCCCTGCCTTGAACCCCACTTCCGCTGCAACCTGAGCACGTATGAAACCCGAATCACAGGTAACATCCTTTACCCACTCCGACTGCCTAGAAGACCAGACACGGCCGGGAAGTCCCGCACCCTTCTGAAACGTAAGACCCATGCTTGCAAGGGCAAACTTTTCCACGCCGTCAATGGTGCTGTACCATGCCTTACCCATCTCAAGACAGGTACCGTCCTGATCCGGCATCCATATTTCACCATAAATCCATCTTGTGGCTTCGCACAGCATGCGCAATGTAACAACCAGTGCAGCATGAAGGTCTTCAGACTCACTAATTGCCATCGTTATTGACTGTAAGAGCTGGATATCTTCCTGCGCATGCTTAAGTTCTGTAATATCTACAAAGGTAATTACAGTACCATCGACCATATTGTTTTCGGTGCGATACGGCAGGATCCTGATCAGATACCACTTATTCTCTCTGGTAACCACCTCCCTTTCGTATGGAAGAAGAGTTGTCAGCGCCTTCTCTATATTTTCAACCAGATTTTCACCGTTGATCTTTGTTGAAATCTGGCGGATGGACCTGCCCACATCCGACTCGATGAGGTTAATTATTCCGGTTACTGCAGGGGTGTAACGTTTAATACACAAATTTCTGTCCAGAAAAATGACTCCTATATTAGTGCTGCTCAGCATATTGTTTATATCATTATTGGCACGTGACAATTCTTCCACGTTGTTCTGAAGTCTCTGGTTTACTACAACCAGTTCTTCATTCATCGATTGCAATTCCTCTTTAGAGGTCTCCAGCTCCTCATTTGTACACTGCAATTCTTCATTAACCGTTTGGAACATCTCATTGGCGGTTTTGAATTTTTCATTGGAAATTTCCAATTCCTCAATAACGTTGCGCAGTGATTCCTTTGTGGAGTTTAACTCATCTTCAAGTTCTTTAATACGCTGATCAACGCCGGCCGCCTGAGCAGTTCCACTTTTTTCTCCCCCTTTCTGTAAAGGGGTAGTTGAAGGAAGCGGAACTTCCTCAAACATTACCAGCATCATCCCCTGAAGAGATTTTGGTTCTAAAAAAGGCCTGACAACTAAATTTATCATTGACGGTTTCCCGTCCGTTGTTATCCGCAGTCCCTTATAAACGACGGGCGTTTTCTGCCTGATTACTTTGTAGATGGCCGATCTTAATTCGAGGCGCAAATCTTCACGCGCCATCTTCAGGATATTTAAGCTTGGTTCACCAACGGGTGGTTCCAGGTATTTCCCGGTCTGACCCTGGAAATAAACAATGTCGAATTTTTCGTTATCTCACTAATGCTGATTTCTTTTGTTTTCATAAACTCTTCAACTTTTCGTATTTTTGCAATATTACCGGTTAACTGATTGACACTGATTTTTGCCTCTGTTATGGCAGAAGTCCCTTTACGTTGAAAGATTTTACATTTCTTATCTACGACCGAAAACAGGTGGGTAAATTCCCCGACGTTCTCCGAGCTTCCGAGAATAAGAAACCCCTTCGGATTTAGTATATAATGGAAAAGCGGTATTAATTTTCTCTGCAACACAGGCTCTAAATAAATCAACAGATTTCTGCAACTGACCAGGTCTAATTTGGAAAAGGGCGGGTCTTTGATGAGATTATGGCTGGCAAAGATCACCATTTCCCGGATCCGTTTATCGACAACAAAGGTGTAATCTTTTCTGGAAATAAAATATTTCATTAGCTCGCGAGGTACATCAGCTATAATATTTTCCGGATAGATACCAGCGCGGGCAAAATTAATGGCATCCGGATCTATATCGGTAGCAAATATTTGAATTTTGAAATGTCGCTTTATCACGTCCATATAATCTGCAAGCAATATGGCTAAAGAATAAGCCTCTTCACCGGTAGAACAACCGGCAACCCAAACCCGTACCGTAAGTTCGGCATTCTGATGTTCAAACAGATGTGGTATCACCTTTTCCTTAAAGGCTTTATAAACCTCACTATCTCTGAAGAATTTCGTTACTCCAATCGTCAGCTCTTTGAAGAGCGCCTCTACTTCGGAAGGGTGCTGCTGGAGATACACAACGTAATCAGTAAGTGTTTCTATGTGATTGATTGACATTCGTTTGCCAATCCTGCGGCTGACAGTAGAATACCGGTAATGGGTAAAGTTGTGCCCTGTTTTTTGCTGGAGTATGCCAAACACCTTTTCCATGTCATTCGTTTTTTTCGGGGGAATGAATTCCGTCTTTTGAAGATATCCCTGCTGGTAATATCTTCTTATATACCTGATAAGCTCGTCAGGCATCTCGTCCGCTGGCAAAATACGGTCTATACAACCAGAAGCTATGGCGCTTATTGGCATCCCACTAAACTCAGCTGACTTTATCTCCTGAACCAAGGACATACCACCGGCGCCTTTAATTGCCTTCAAGCCCAGGGTACCATCAGTACCGGTTCCTGAAAAAAATAATACCAATAGCCTTATCTGCACGGTCTTCTGCCAGGGATTGGAAAAAGAAATCGACGGAATGCTTGAACCCGGATGACCTTCTTAATTCTACCAGATGAAAAATTCCATTAGATAACATCATATCCTTGTCTGGAGGTTTAATATATACGCAGTTAGGCTCTACCAGCATCCCGGATTCAACCTGAAATATCCTCATCGTGGTATATTCTTTCAAGATATCAACCAAGGCACTTTTATAACCGGGGTCCATATGCTGGATAAGGACAAAAGCCATACCGCTATCCGGCGGCATATGAGAAAGAAATTGTTTAAACGCCTCCAGTCCGCCGGCAGAAGCGCCGATACCAACAATAAAAAAACCATTTGCGAGCTGAAGCTTATGTGGCATTCCATCTAACTGCGTCCGTACGGTGGATTCTTTATCCGTAATGCCGTTCTGGGCTTCTTCTTTTTGATCAACCCGCACAACAGGAACACCTGCCGTTGAATTTTTTTTCTTTCTGCGCATGGAAAACATTCAATCTGGAGATAATTCTTTTAACAAATAAATGATTCTGCAATCTGAGTTGATGTCCAGGAAATTTAAAGTCACACAGGCAGGAATCAACTCCTGTTGGCACTTGTGGCGTTTTGCAAATCGTTGCAAATTGCCAATCGCTGTAAGGAGATGCCTTTCATCTATTATACCAGAAATTTTAAATACCTCCATAATCCTCCCGTAAACGGGGGCACGGGAAAAACCAAAAAGCCATCGTAGGGTGCGTCCTACGCACCAAAACAATCAAACATCATGAATGGTGCGTAGGACGCACCCTTCACAAGTCACTACGGCATATTATAAATTGCTTTATATTCAAATGGGCCACAAATTCTGATTTGTGAAGTTGATACACTGCAGCTATCTCTCAATGTGGCACGGGCAAGCAATGCTTGCCCGTGTTTCTGGGGGGAGCATTCCCAATTTTTGTAACTGTTCATGGGTCAGGACAAAACAACTCAACAACCCTGACAGGGTTAACACTACTGTACGTTTCATCAAAACCTGGCAGAAGTCACAAAAATCGGGAATGCTCCCGTTTCTGGAATACTGCTTAATACTATTGTTACTTTTATATTGTCCATTTAATTTTCCAAATGGGTAATTCACAAATAACGTCGCGCAAGTTCAGCACGGACAAACGGAGTTTGTCCGTGCCACCCTAACCCAAATGAAATGGGAAAGCCGTAGTGGCAAGGCGCGTCTTGCCACTATAAAAATATTTTTGCTGAAAATTTCAAATATATAGCACAGATTTTTTATGAGAATCCTTCAGAAAAGGTCAATATAGAGCTTAGGACGGCAGAAAAGAGAGGTGAGGATGACAGGAAGGAAATAATGGTTATCACGATCAAGTTTTGAAAGAATTACTGAAAACCACAGATTCCACAGATAAAAACCTAAAAAATCTGTACAATCTGTGGTTTCAAACGTTTTTCATTGGTCCGAAGCTTCGACTCGCAAGATGGCTATCTGAAGTTATTTTTATTTCTTGCCCACAAGTAACGATTGTACCGTGGAAAGCCCTTTCCCTAATTCCACGGCATATCCTGCTTCGTAAAGTCCTTTTTCAAGCGCTGCTATGGCAACAATGATGTCGAAGTCGTTTACATACCCCATATGGCCGATTCGGATAATCTTCCCCTTCAACTCGTCTTGTCCACCGGTAAAGGTTACCCCTGTTTCATCCCGAAGCTTTTTGATAATCTTATCAACATCCACCCCTTTTGGCGCCTTAATTGCGGTTAGCACGTTGCTTGAATATTCCCCGGCAAAGAGTTCTAGACCAAGTGCCTTTGCGCCTTCCCTTGTGGCATGGGCAAGGCGGGCATGTCTCTCCCACACATTCTCAATCCCTTCCTTTTTAATCATATCCATTGCCGTCTTCATCGCCATAACCAGCGAAACCGCGGGAGTAAAGGGGGTCGTTTTGTCCTTAAGTTCCTTTCGCATCTTCCTGAAATCCCAATAATATCTGGGCAAATTGGCCTTGTCAATAACACCCCAGGCACTGCTGTTGACACAAACAAAGGCCAGACCCGGTGGCATCATGCAACCCTTCTGAGAACCAGTGATAGCAACGTCGATATTCCATTCGTCCATCAAAAATGGATGGACACCGATCCCCGTAATGGAATCAACGACCATGAGTGCCCCATGTTTTTTTACGATAGCCGAAATAGACTTTATATCATGTACCACACCCGTAGATGTCTCACATTGTGTTGTAAATACAGCAGAAAATCCGGGTGTCTTTTTGAGTGCGGCCTCAACGTCCGACGGATTTACGGCCTTGCCATTTTCCACGTCAATCGTAACAGTTTCAATGCCAAAACACTTGCACAACTCTGCCCAGCGTTCGCCGAATTTTCCACTGACCACCACCAGCGCCTTATCGCCTCTTGACAAAACATTCGCAACGCATGCCTCCATGGCACCAGTTCCCGATGACATGAGGGTAAAGACTTCGCCTGTCTTTGTCTGGAACAGGTATTTTAAGTCCTCACTCAATTCATAAAAAATTTGGGAAAATTGCGGTGTCCTGTGATGGATCATGGGTTGTGCCTCGGCCAGGGTGACCTCAGGCGGCACCATGGTTGGACCAGGGGTAAACAGATAATTTTTTTTCATGGTACTATTCCCTTTCAAAGTCAAAGATTAAGGTACACCAAAACTTAACTACCAGCATACACCGAGGGGTGGAAACTTTTGTAAGAATTATCGGATAGATAGCAGATTACAGATTGCAAACAATGCATCAGTTTATAGTAAAATGAAAAATTTATTATAAGAAAATGAGAACAAGAGTCAAGGGATAAAACAGAAGAAAGCTAATCTTCGATAAGTACATTTTTCATTGTATAATATACATATTTTGTTTTATACTTGGGGCATGAAAGCAACGAAATGGTTAGCCAAAGAATTTATACTGCCTGATGCGATCTCGTCTATCCGTGAAGCCGTTGAAAAGGCTGGTGGAAACGAGGTATTTCTGGTGGGCAGACTGAATGATGAGCACCTGGTGACTGATGTGGACGTTTACGCCATGGGGAACAGACGTGCTGTTCCTGCTATCATCAAAGAGGCAAAATATGGGGACGTTATTATCCACAATCATCCGGATGGCATCCTGGATCCATCCGATGCAGACCTTGAGATTGCGTCATATATGGGTTCGCTTGGTGTGGGATGCTATATTGTGGATAACAGCGCAGAATATCTTTACCCGGTGGTAAAGGTCAAGAAAGAACGGGTGTGTGAGCGACTCAACTTCAAAGAACTATCAGCACAATTTCAGCCCGGTGGAAATTTTGCAAGGCATCTGTCTCAGTATGAATATCGCAAGCCGCAGGTCGAGATGCTAAAGTCGGTAGTTGATGCCTTTAATGAAGACAAGATTGCCGTGATTGAGGCGGGAACAGGGACGGGAAAATCCCTGGCATATCTTGTCCCGGCCGTTTTCTGGAGTATAAAAAATCAGGAACGCGTAGTGGTTTCTACCCATACGATAAATCTCCAGGAACAATTAATTGAAAAGGATATTCCAATACTCAGGAAATGTTGTGGACTGAACTTCAAGAGTGTGCTGGTGAAGGGCAGGAATAACTACCTGTGCCTGAGGAAGGTTTATAATTTACGTTCCGATGGCGGTACATTGATTGATGACAAGGACCGGAAGCAACTGAACGATCTGCTGGAGTGGGCAACAAAGACGCGGGATGGGAGCAAGTCTGATCTGAATTTTGTTCCGCAGGAGGATGCCTGGGAGGCAATCCAGTCGGAGGCCGACCAGTGCACGAGACTGAAGTGCCAGTTTTATGACGAGTGTTTTTTTTATATTGCCCGGCGAAATGCAGCCAGCGCCGATGTATTGGTAGTAAACCATCATCTCCTGATGGCCGACCTGTTCGTGCGGAAAGAAACGAAAGGTCACGATGCCGTAGCCATCCTGCCACCCTTTAAAAAAATCATTATTGACGAGGCACACCACCTTGAGGATGTGGCAACGGCAAATATGAGTTGCACAATTTCGAAATTACGGATAACAAAACTCCTGGGAAGATTGGTCAATTTCAAGGATAGCAGAAAAGGACTCCTGCAATACCTCAAAAACAAGCTCAAAGAGGTAAGTTCGATTCACGACAAATCCATTGCCATAGAAATTACCGACAAAATCAATACGGAAATCCTGGAGGAAAGGCAGCGTCTCTACGATACCATCCAAAGGGTCTTTGAGGACATCTCCAGGGCAGTAAGCGAGTACATCAAGAACAAAAACTTTCACAGAGAAGATTCAAAAGAGGGTGAGACTAAATTACGCATCACAGCAAGTCTGATTTCTACAGAGCTGTGGCAAGATGTTATAGAGACCAGACTCAGGGCATTAAGCATGGATATCCACAAATTTGTCTCTGCATTAACCGCACTGTTAGATGATTTCGTGGAACTCTCCAAAAAGTCACAGGATATCCTTTCGCCGGTGCAGATAGATATTGTATCCTGCAAGACACGTTTAAAATTGGCAGCAAGCGATCTTGCTTCTTTTATCGCAGACAACGAAAGGGTTTGCAAATGGATGGAAATGAAAAGGTATGCAGGGGGATCTGTCATTCGATTTTGTACAGCCCCGCTTTCCATTTCTGATAATTTGAAGGCATGCCTGTATGACAATTATACTACGATAATATTAACATCAGCCACACTGACTATAAGCAAAAACTTTAAATTCTTTAAAGACAACATAGGCCTGCATCAAATTCCTGAAGGCCGTTTGTCCGAATTAATCTTAGATTCTCCCTTTGATTATAAAAGACAATCTATCATAGTCATTCCCACGGACATTTCAGAACCTGACAAGCCGGGTTTCGTTTCCACCCTCGAAGAGAATATCCTAAAGACCGTAGAAATTTCAGAGGGACGCGCATTAATCCTGTTTACATCATACAGTCTTCTTGATAGCCTCTATCAGAAATTAGAACCGCGGATTACACGACTCGGTTATACTTGTTTGAAGCAGGGTATGGATAACCGCCACAACCTCCTTGAAATCTTTAAGGAGGACAAGACGTCGGTTTTATTTGCTACGGATAGTTTCTGGGAAGGGATCGATGTTAAAGGGGATGCGTTGGAGTGCGTCATCCTTACCCGATTACCATTTAAGGTGCCAACGCAGCCCATTATTGAGGCAAGGGCTGAGGCCATTGAAAGGGCTGGCGGCGATGCCTTTTATGATTACTCTCTTCCTATGGCCGTAATTAAATTTAAACAGGGCTTTGGTAGGCTCATCCGAAGTCGCGATGACAGGGGGGCGGTAATTATCTTCGATCGCCGTGTCGCCACAAAAAAATATGGTCATATATTTCTCCAGTCTCTTCCGGATGCCAGGTGCATTAAGGACACGAGGGACGTTGTTTTTAGAGAAATGAAACTGTTTTTAGGGAAGAGTGTTGCTCCCCCATATGAGGGAGTGGCGGTTCCAAATTCCAGGCGCCAAAACAAACTAAATCCAAGTAGACAAAATTTAATCATAGCCGGCGACAATAATGAGGAAACAAATCCAACTTAGCCCCCTTTGCGAAAGGGGAATTTGGGCGCTTATAAAAAATATTTTGACATTTTCAGCAAAAATATTTTTTATGGTGGCAAGGCGCGCCTTGTCACTACAGTCTTTTCCGATTCGTTCGGATTAGGAAGATTAATTTAAGTCGTCCACTATAATTTTTGTTAAAATACGTTTGGTTTTGACTTATCCAGAATATGGGGGAAATAGGCAATGAAGGTTTTTTTGACAGGCAGCACAGGTTTCGTTGGGAAACAGATACTTCAGGACTTGCTCGAAAATAAACATCAGGTGAGATGCCTTGTTAGAAGGGGTTCAGAACAAAAGATAGCGCAGTTTAAAGATGTTGACATTGCATACGGCGATATTACCGATGCCAGCAGTTTAGATGGTAAATTAAAGGGATGCGATGCCGTTATCAACCTCGTCGGTATCATCAGGGAATTCCCCTTCAAAGGGATTACCTTTGAGAAGCTGCATTACGAGGGAACGGCAAATCTTGTCAGTGCTGCCAGAGCTCAAGGGATAAGACGATTCATCCAGATGAGCGCACTGGGGGCGCGTCCGGACGGCAAGACCCAATATCAACAAACCAAGTTCCGTGCAGAAGAATACGTAAGAAACAGCGGACTTGATTACACGATCTTTCGTCCTTCGATTATCTTTGGGCCTGGAGATAAATTCGTCAACTTGTTTGTCAAAATGCTAAAAACCCTACAATTTGTGCCCGTTATAGGCAATGGAAGATATAAGATGCAACCGGTAGCAGTGGAAAATGTCTCGATGGGTTTTGTAAAATCGATAGAACAAAAAGATGCCGTTGGTAAGACTTTTGATGTAGGAGGACCGGAAAAGATCGAGTTTAACCAAATCATTGACATCATTGGTGACGTCCTATGCGTACCACCGCATAAGTTACATATCCCTGTATTCATCACGAACCTCGCTGCAGAGATGCTTGATTGGTTAACCGCCTTCCCCATCACGAAAGAGCAAATTATCATGCTCCTGGAAGGTAATACCTGCAACGAGAAACCTTTTTTTGAACACTTTAGCATCAAACCCATTTGTTTTAGACCAGGGATAACCAGATACCTTACCCTCTAGTACAGCGGATATGCAATCAAAATGATAGAGTAGGAGGTTGGCATTAAAGTTCGCCGCTTCTTGCGTACTGTTAACTGCTTGCTGACAGCGGGACAAACAAATGAGATCGTTGTTAAAAACTTACAAAAAAGAAATTTTCACACAACGAATACTATAAAGGGTATTTCATACGACAATGACCATTACGAACTATTCAAGTGTTGATTATCTCTTGCAACTTGGTTATGGTTACTGGAAATCCCATGTCCTTTTTACGGCGGTTGAATTTGATATATTTACACTTATTAACAAGGACAGGCTTAGCGCCAAAGAAATTTCTCAGGCCATCCATACCAACGAACGAGCAACCGAGATGCTCCTTAATGCACTCGTTTCCCTTGAATTACTTGTCAAAGAGGAAAACTCTTACAAAAATTCTTATCTGTCAAATCTCTACCTGAACAAGGGAAAGCCTCATTATCTTGGCGATTTCATCCACCATTTCCATAATATGATGGATAATTGGGCGATGCTTCGGGAAGCTATAGAAACGGGAAAACCCGTTTCATTGAAGGACTTGCCAGAAGAGGTAGACCCACACGACCTTAGGGATTTTATTACGGCAATGCATAATATTGCGTCTGTAAAGGCAGAGGAGCTTTGCAGAAAGATTGATTTAAAAAGTTCAAAAACGTTGTTGGATATTGCGGGTGGTCCTGGCACGTATGCCATCGCACTTGCAAAGGCCAATCCACACCTGCATGCCGTTGTCTTTGATCTGGAGCATGTAATCAAACTCACTCAGGAATTTATTGAATCTGCAGACATGGGAGGGCGCGTTACCACACAAGCCGGCAATTGCCTGGAAGATACCTTTGGGGAAAATAGGTACGATGCGATCCTTGCCTCAAACCTTTTACATATTTACAACGCGGCAAACAATACCATGATCCTTAAGAAGTGTTGGGATGCCTTAAAAAACGGCGGTCAGATTATTATTCATGAATTTGTGCTGGATGAAACCAGGACACAACCGCAATTTGCAGCCCTCTTCAGCCTCAATATGCTCATCGGTACACAGGAAGGGGCGTCCTATACCGAATCTGAATACCGGACATGGCTTGAAAAGAGCGGTTTTAAGGATATAAAAAGGATAGATTTAGAATACACTTCAACCCTGATTATTGGCAAGAAATTGGGTTCGGGGTCACATCTTAAAAATTAAATAATCCCCAACTCCCCCATAATTTAATATTTAAGATGTGACCCTTTTTATTTACTCTTTTTATTTACTTTGGAGCAAAAATGTTTATCTTAAAAAAGGTTATTGCCCAATTTTTTTCTCCTGTTCCTTTATGCCTGGAAATATTGATTATTGGGTTATTTCTGCTCTTCTTTACTCGAAAACAAAGGATCGGAAAGTTTGTTGTTACGGGTGGAATCATATTATTTGCAATCCTGAGCTACAGGGGTATTCCAAACATGCTTTTAAGACCATTAGAGCGACGGTATCTACCACTCGGCATAACTGCAACATCAGATACAACGGGCAATGATAGTATACTTTTACCTTCGGTGAAGTGGGTTGTTGTATTGGGTGGAGGACACACCTCTGACCCAAACATCCCGGTTACCAGCCAGATATCGGATGCGTCGTTAGTCCGTCTGACAGAAGGTGTAAGGCTCCATAATGAAATACCGGGAAGTAAACTTATTTTATCGGGGGGAAAGGTTTTCGATGCAGTTCCCGAGTCAGAAACTATGCAGAAGATTGCAAGGATTATCGGTGTAAAGCAAGAAGATATTGTCTTAGAGTCGTATTCAAAGGACACAGAAGAGCAGGCACAGAACATTAAACCGATCGTTGGCGATGACGAATTTATTCTGGTCACTTCAGCCGTACATATGGCACGCTCAATGGCAATGTTTAAAAAATTGGGTATGCGCCCCATTCCCGCCCCTACAGGTCATTCGGTCAAAGAAAGTCAAGGCAGTAATCCCTTCCAGTTTTTCCCGAACGCAGACGGATTCCTTAAAGTTGAGAGTGCTTTACATGAATATTTGGGACTTGTTTGGGCAAAGCTGATGGGACAGATATAAAAGATGGTAATTAAAATTGATCCAATAACTCCTTCTTTTTTTCATTATAATCATCTTCTGTAATGAGCCCTTCTATCTTCAGGTCTTTTATCACCTGCAACTGTTCTTTTATACTCATGTCATTCATAGCCTCCCTGAGCATTTTGGCCTTTTTGTAATCGTAATCTTCTTCAGAAACGATCCCGTCATCAACCATTTCACGCAGGATGATCAGTTTACTTTTTATCTTGCTTTCACTGCCGATTTCCCTTGCCGGAGTTATTGATTTATGTACTTTCGTTTCACCGGCAGCGCCCATCCTTTCCTCCAGCTTCCTCAGGCGTGCTTCCAATTCAGAGGTCCCCACCTTGATCTTTTCATCAACCGTCCCTACCCTTTGCGCCACAGGCTGCTGGTACATTTCGTTGGACAAGTCTATAACGAGCCAGTTTTCGTGACTCGGTTCTAACCGTTGTCCGGCCGACGGAATCAGCTTCCAAAAACGGCTGTGGCTTATCTGCGCAGGATTTTCTTTTGTTGTTGTATATCTTTTTTTCTCTGACATGGTGTCATTATACGTTTGAAACATATGAACGCGGCTGAAGGCTATGTTAAGACTACGGTCTGAGATAAATAAGATACAATAATTCTGCTGGTCGGTTAAAAGCATGCGTTCAGAATAAGACGAAACGGTAACGACCTGCTCCGGTGTTGCAACAGAAAACGCCTGTATGAGGAGTGGAACTAATTTCCTTATCTCGTCATCCTGAAAGACCCTTAAGGTTCCTTTCTTTTTCAGCAGGCCCTTTTCTTCAAAATAGATATATGACAACGCATTGGTGATGACATTCCCCGACAGTTCATAGGGATGGTTAAATTGAATACGGCGGCCGTTCTTTTTAACTGGCAATTCCTCGTGTTTTACCACAATCCTGCCGTCTGTATAAGAATCCGCATGGACGTCATAACGCTTCCAGAAGAACGCCATGCAGACAATTCCCAAAAAGAAAAGTGTTAGCTTCAATCTTTGATTTCTCACGAAATTCATCCTATGATTTCTACAGCCTCAGAAAGATAGCATACTCCAATCAGTTCTATTCCTAAGTCCTTACCAATCCCTTTTACATTTTCCTTTGGAACAACCGCTCTTTTAAAACCCAATCTTTGGGCCTCTTTTAACCGGATCTCAATTTGACTTACGCTGCGAACCTCTCCACCCAATCCTACCTCTCCGACAAATACAATATCAGAAGGAATTACTTTTTCTTTAAAGCTCGACGTAATTGTCATGGCAATACCAAGGTCCGCTGCGGGTTCATCTACCTGAACCCCACCCACGATATTCACAAAGATATCCTGTCCCCCAAGCTTCAGTCCTATCCGTTTTTCTAAAATGGCAAGGATCATTGAAACCCGATTATAGTCAACCCCGCTAACTTTTCGTTCAGGCATACCAAAATTCGCCCTTGTTACAAGCGCCTGTATCTCGACCAATAAGGCACGTGTCCCCTCCATACAGGAAATAATGGCAGAACCGGCACTGATTCTTCGGCCTTGCGAAATAAATATCTCAGACGGGTTATCCACCGGCTGTAACCCATTTTTCCTCATCTCAAAAATTCCTATCTCATCGGTGGAACCGAACCTGTTTTTTACTACCCGCAAGATACGATAGCACTGAAATTTTTCTCCCTCAAAATACAAAACCGTATCCGCCATATGTTCCAATACTTTAGGGCCTGCAATAATACCCTCCTTGGTTACATGCCCTACCAGGAAAATCGCTGATTCCGTGGATTTTGCAGTGGAAATAAGATCATTGGCACATTGACGTACCTGAGCAACCGTACCGGGTGCGGACTCTATCTGGGGTTTATAAATCATTTGAATAGAATCAACCACCACAAGGGTTGGACGGGTGTTATGGATGTTTTCCAGGATGAAATCCAGATTCGTTTCCGCAACGACCAGTAAATTATCTGACAAAATGGACAACCTCTCAGCGCGGAGTTTTGTCTGAGCTACAGATTCTTCTCCCGTCACATAAAGAGTTGTATGCCCTTTTTTGCTAATATATTGACATACCTGCAAAAGGAGCGTAGATTTGCCTATTCCCGGTGTCCCTCCGATCAATACTGCCGAACCAGCAACCAGTCCACCACCAAGAATCCTGTCAAATTCTTTCATCCCTGTTTCAAGACAGGGACATTCCAGCAATTTTACCTGTGTTATTGGCTGTGGCAATTCGCGATCGAGTGCAGACGATCTATAACCTGAGCCGGCAGACGTGCTAAGCTCTTCTATCGTCGAGTCCCATTCCCCGCAACCTCCACAGCGCCCTACCCATTTCAGACTCTTCCAGCCGCAATGTTGACAAACATAAACCACACCCGGTTTTGTCATAGTTTCTTAATAAAAATCTTTTACATTTTCGGCAAAAACAATTTAGCGCCAACCATTGTGTAGGGGAGGGGTTACTCCGCCCCTACATTTCGCAGGACATCGACATAAATGTCGTGCTACCTGTTCTGACTCGTTCGGGTTAGTCATCATGTTGCGCTAACAACACGCAAGATGCCAACTGCCAATTGCCTACTGTCAACTGATTTAGTCATCATGCCGTTTCAGCAACACCCTGAAACGATGAAAATTGAACTTTTTGCTGTATCATGATGTTGTTCTGATAGTTACGCCATTTTTGATGGCCATATTTTCGAACCAGGAATCTTAAGATTCCTCGCTCCGCTCGGAATGACAACCGAAGGAGAGATTTCATTCCCCCTTGTGACCGTCAGGTCATGGATGTTTCAATAACAAAAATATCTTTGTTACTGAACTATACAATCAAGGTAACCTTTTCATACAAATATTCAGCCACCGAACACAAAGAGAAAATAAGGGTCTCGACAGTTGATAGTACCAGTGGACGGTTAGCTGCCATTGCAACTGTCCACTCTTTACTTTTTCGCGCCTCTGTGTATTGTGGCTTTTTTTATTATTGGAGAGACACGTCATGAAAATTGCTATAACTGGACTGACAGGGTTCCTGGGTCATTATGTTGCAAAAAAACTCTTTGAGAAGGATGTTCACATCCAGGCCCTTATACGAAATACCAGCAACATCTTGCATCTCATGGACTATCAGAAAAAGATTACCTTTCTCCAAGGCGACATGACCGATAAGGAGACCTTGAAAAAATTTGTACAAGGCTCTGATGTGGTCATCCATATGGCCTATGAACGGGATGGCGCTTCGTTTCGTGAGGCAGCCAATAAGGACATCAAACGATTCGTAGAGGCTAATCTGTTGGGCAGTATAGAACTCCTGGATGCCTCTAAACAAGCAGGTATCAAACAATTTATCTTTATCAGTTCCTGTGCAGTATACGGGTACATCTTTCCCCGTATCAAGCTGGATGAATTGCATCCCCTCATACCCGATTCAAATTATGGCGCCTATAAGGCATCAGTGGAGGCATTTTGCCATGCATATTTCATGACAAAGGCCTTTGATACAACCATCTTTCGCCCGGTAGGCATCTATGGTATAAATCCACATCTTGCCCATTCTGCCTGGTACAATATAGTAAAAGATATCAAACACGGAAGTAATGTAGAAGTTTCCGGAGGCGGGAAAATAGTAAACGTGGAAGACGTAGTTCAGGGCATAGACTTAGCAATTGGCAACAAAGAGGCCTCTGGGAAAATTTACAATCTGGTAGATTTTTATGTTGATAACATGACAGTAGCGCAAATAGCCAGGGAACTCTCCAGTTCCAAATCCAACATCAGTGGTACACCCAAACAGCCTATCAACACCATTGATAATACCCAATCTAAGGCATTAGGTGTACGTTATGCCGGAATTGAGGGTTTAAAACGATATATTCAAGAATTAATAAACCTTATTTAAATAAAACTTACCCCCCCGACCACTATAAAATCGTTTGCGGTAACGCATCCCCCGATGGGAAGTCGGCTCCCAATCCAGTATTTAGCTCCTCTCTATTATACAAATTGAACACCCATCGAACCTATTCCAGCCCATTATTTTAGAATAGTCTCTAAAATCGTTATCTGCTGTAGTTGGCAGAGGTGAATTCCTACTGGCGACCACACCCCGGAATAGTTCGTTCCACTTCTTCGTTAGTCACACGTAATGCAGGACTTGTCATACTTTCAGACCCTTTCATGTTAGTCTTTTGAAAAATTCCGGTAATG
>JBKBTA010000347.1:314-563 GCA_046291035.1 Candidatus Brocadia sp. | reverse complement strand
GGTGGTTCTGAGGATTTCTGGTATGTCTATGCTCTTTGTTGGATCACCTCTCTCGGTTCGTAAAGTCGGTTGGATCGTAGCAGATAATCGACCAACCGCACCAATTTACGAGCTGTAAACGCAAGGGCACGTTTCTCGGCATATTTCGCCGGCTCCGCTTTCTTGAGGCTGTAATACTGCGCAAATACTGTGTCGTGCACCTGGACACTTTTTGCAGCTTCCGTGAAGTAATATTTCAGGTAGCGGTTG
>JBKBTA010000347.1:0-304 GCA_046291035.1 Candidatus Brocadia sp. | reverse complement strand
CGAGTTTCAACGCCTTTGAAGTTGCCAGATTGGTTTTCCGTCCATGCAAGACCCGCGTATTTAGCGAGCGCCATATGGTTCGGAAAACGCTGGATATCGCCGATCTCGGAGAGCAAACCTGCGGCGAAAATAGGGCCGATTCCCGGAACAGAAGTAAGTGTCTGCGGAATGGTCGCCAAATGTTCTTCGAGCGCTTTTTGCAGCGACTTGGCTTGCTCTTGAAGCGAGCGGATGATGCGAATGTTTGAGGCCATCGCTAGGTTGACGGCATCGGCCATAGCCTTGGGTAAGCGGTACGAAGAGC
>JBKBTA010000346.1:0-563 GCA_046291035.1 Candidatus Brocadia sp. | reverse complement strand
CAGCAAGTTTCTTCGCAGATTGCTCACCCATTGTCTCACTGAGTTCATGGTATATTTTCAATGTATTAATCATAAAATTTCTCTCCCTTAAAAGTTGCTACGTATAGGTTATGCTCTTAGCGCAGCATAGCCGCAACCAAAGAACCCCTCTCTTTCCCCCATTTGCAAGGGGGGACACCGGGATGTTAAAAAAACTTACACAAAAAAGAAGTTTTTACAAGGTAATACTATACTATAATAAGAGACGCAAAGAAAAACTTTTTAAAAATACTACCTTTGCGCCTGGTGAACTATTACCTTCCTTGCTGCCTCTGCGATCGTTCGACTGAGTTCACGACGAAGTCTCAGCGTTCTCTGCGGTAAACAGAATTGTCACACAATATTTTTATTCGTTGTTTCAGATACGGGAATATTATATAATCCGCGCTTATCAGTATTCATCCGTGACCTACTGGATTAATATTACATGAAGATTGCCATTAATACAACATCTGCCGTTGCCGGTGGTGGTGTTACCTACATAAAAAACCTGTTAACTTATTTATCAAAAATAAATACTAATC
>JBKBTA010000345.1:0-564 GCA_046291035.1 Candidatus Brocadia sp. | reverse complement strand
AATATCTCAGAGATATTATGGATGAGTTTGGTTATTATTATCCTGACCGGTCAGGTATAGGTGTTGACCGTTCGCTGACAGGAGAACCACTTATCAAGAGACTCTCGGTTATAAAGGATCGTTACAAAGAAGGAACTACGGTCATGGTTGGTAACAAAATGAGAAGGGTTATTGAGGTAATAACTGTCGATGGTACAAAGATTGTTTTTGATGACGGTTCATGGATGATGATAAGACCATCAGGCACAGAGCCAAAGGTTCGGTTTTATATAGAGGCAAGAAACGAAGAGGACAAGAGGGCTATCTTTGACCTGGCAGAGAAGATCACTATAGAGGCAATTAGTTCGAGCTCATGATGCATAAGGAGCGAATTTTATTCTTCCCTACTCAACTCTCCCTTCCAGTAAGGATTTGCGATATCCTCAAAGGCAGTAAGGGCAGCTATTGAACCCTGACCTACTGCAACAACGATCTGTTTAACGCCACCTGTTATATCTCCCGCAGCATAAACCATTGGAAGGGATGTCCTCTGCTTTTCGTCCACCTTAATATAGCCTTCTTCAT
>JBKBTA010000344.1:0-602 GCA_046291035.1 Candidatus Brocadia sp. | reverse complement strand
AGCGCACGCGCAGGCGGTGGAAACAGCGGAATTCGTGGCGTTTCATGGCGGGATTTGGGACAATCGCGGGCTTTGGACGACGCAAGCCCGATTATGTTGCCCCACCAGCTCGAACTCCTGTCACCCGCGCGCGATGCCGACATCGGCATCGAAGCGGTCAACCACGGGGCGGATGCGGTCTACATCGGTGGCCCGGGCTTCGGGGCGCGCGCCAACGCCGCCAACCCCCTAGGCGCCATCGATCGGCTGGTGCGCCACGCGCACCGCTACCACGCGCGGATCTTCGTCGCGCTCAACACGATTTTGCGCGACGACGAGCTGGAGCCGGCACGGCGCCTCATCCACGAGCTGTACGACATCGGCGTGGACGCGCTGATCGTGCATGACATGGGGCTGCTGGAGCTGGACCTGCCCCCCATCCAGTTGCATGCCAGCACCCAATGCGACATCCGTACCCCAGAAAAAGCCCGCTTCTTGCAGGATGTGGGCTTTTCTCAACTGGTGCTCGCGCGGGAGCTGACGCTTGAGCAAATCGCCGCGGTCGACGCGGCACTGGGGCCCCGCGATGCGCCCGGGCGTGCAGTGCTGGAGTTTTTTATCCA
>JBKBTA010000343.1:0-612 GCA_046291035.1 Candidatus Brocadia sp. | reverse complement strand
CCCACCCGTTTGCTTTAATACTGCCTGTTATTTTACTACATTTTACGCCCGTTTACAATCACTTAAGAAGCGTGCGAAAAAGTAGGAGGGGTATGCCTTGCCTTTACGTGGAAACAACAAACTGTTTTATCACTCAGGCATTTCAAACTAATGACAATAACGGTAATCACCAATTAGGACGTGACCCCATTTGCAATTAAAAAAGAAAGGGGCGTATTGCCTTTACAGGCATGACGCCCCTTTTCTTTATACGGCAATTACGGTGTGATGTCAAGAGCCGTTCGCCGTTTGGTAGGGAGCCAACTCCCGTTGGCGACCGGGCCCTCCCGTGGGCTTACCAAGGCGCGCGCCACAGCGTATTGCCGGTCGCCGTCGGGAGACGGCTCCTACCTAAGTTGAACTGTTGCAATCGCCCTTAAAAAAACAGGGGGCGAACAAGTTGTTCGCCCCCATGGAAACTACGCTTGTCCCTGCACTCTTCTACAGGGTTACTTCTATTACTACTTTCTTACCTTCACAGTCACCGTATCGGATTTCAACCCTGCAGCGCTAAACTTGACCTTTGCGTTACCGGTCTTCTTCGTGGCTGTGATGATGAACGTAGCCTGACCG
>JBKBTA010000342.1:0-627 GCA_046291035.1 Candidatus Brocadia sp. | reverse complement strand
CATACGATTAACAGCCTGATATCTTTAACCAGATAAGTCTCTCTGTTTTTTGTGTCCCAGACTGCATGTATCACAATTGTAACGAATGCCATGCCTTCCCCCCATTACCATCAGGGCTAAAGCCCATTCAGTGGTTATCACGAACCCCAGCCTAAAGGCTGGGGTTAATACAAAAGCGCTACGGCATCCATACACGTAGCGTCGCAGAATGGCCGGAGGACTTGGGTACAAGCGATACGGAGTCATCCACGAACTGACGTTCATTAACCCCAGCCTTAAGGCTGGGGTGTCAGACACACGCCAATCTGGGCTTTAGCCCTGACGGCACAGGCACTAACCCCAGCCTAAAGGCTGGGGTTAAGCGTGTCTTGTCATACAGCGGGCTTTATCCCTGATAACACAGCCATCATTGCTAACCTCGCCCTTAAGGCTGGAACCAGCCCGTCAGCCTCTCCTCACACCTTATTGGACATTATAATGCTTTTTGTGAATATTTTCAAAAAAATCTATAAACTTTTCAAAATCTATGCCGATATAAAATTAAAGAAAATAAATCTTAAATCTTGTTGTAATATTTGAACATTAAATTAGGCCTTCGGCGGCTTTTATCATGTAGAGCGAAGTGGC
>JBKBTA010000341.1:0-637 GCA_046291035.1 Candidatus Brocadia sp. | reverse complement strand
AGGATATTTTGACCCAGATTGAGCAGGGTGGTGCCGGTGGAACACCCAAGGTCATAAATATTCGTTCCTTCAACGGCAAAATCGGCAGCCATTTCAACAATCATCCTTTGAATTTCCCGATAAAACGGAACGGAACGGTCCAGCATGTCGTCAAATACCGAAGCGACTTTCTCTCCAAAGTTAAAGTCCGCTATCGTTGTCATATTGTCTTTGAATATTTCATCCTTTGACATAGGTGAATACCTTACTTTAATGTTCAGGAATTTCAAAGCTGTGGTTGTAGAGCGAAGAGCCTCTTCGCTCTACATTAAAAAGTCTCCGAATGCCTAATTTAACGTATAGAATTTCAATCATGTAGGGTGCGTCCTACGCACCAACACAATCCAACGTATGGATGGCGCGTAGGACGCACCCTACATAAGCTGTCCTCGTTGGACAGGCATTCTTGCCTGTCATTATCGCAAAGAGATATCTAGCCAATCTAATTTAACTTTCTCTGAGTGGAGCCTGTACTGTAGCAGCGGATGCATGTTTCCGGATCAAGTGTAAATTGCGCATATAGATGAAGGAGTTCGGCAGATAGGCCAGTATTCCAACCGGGCTGCGTTCCATGATCCAATAGGCACACATGATGATA
>JBKBTA010000340.1:0-665 GCA_046291035.1 Candidatus Brocadia sp. | reverse complement strand
TATCTCACCTTGTGCTGCCTCCACTTCAGTTGCTACCCTTACATGGTGTACGTGGATACCATCAGCATCGGGCAGGACTACCGTTACTACCTGATGCGTCTGTAATATTTGTTTTATCGTATTCCAACTTCTCGTTTCTCCCTTCTCTCTCAAGGTGTACTCAATTGCATGTAAGAGATGGTATGCAAGTACTGAAATAAATATGTGTGCATCTACCCTTTGTTCCTTCTGATGATAGATAGGCCTTTCTTCCCTTGCCTTAAGCTTCCCCTTTCGCCTCAGCCGTTCTATGATTGACTCCGTAACCCCCAAGAGTTCTTCCGGCTCATCCAGGAACATGCCCCGTTGCCCTGACAGCCTCCTCTTGATCATCTCTGCAAGATGAGTCCACTTCTCCTTAGGCACAGCTATATTGCCCAGCGTAAGAATTGTCCTCTGGCGTGGCCCTTTCTTGGTCCTTATTGTTTCTACCAGTACCAGACAGGAATATTTCTTATCGCCCTTCTTTTTGTATGCATCTCTGATGTACATACTATAATTATATCAAAGGGAATAAGAATGTCAATATATTCCACACTATTCATACACTACATCGCACATCCAAAAACTCCAACCCTTATTTCTCATATACTTACGACTCCTTACTACCCCAAAATCGCTCTCCC
>JBKBTA010000339.1:0-691 GCA_046291035.1 Candidatus Brocadia sp. | reverse complement strand
TAGCATCGTGACAGCATCGCTCAGGTCGAAATCCAAAACTGTTATCAGAGAAGTCCTTCTCAAATATCGGTTCTATGATTTGCCTGAACGCCTGCTGCACTACCCTGTCTTTGACAATGGGTATGCCAAGAGGTCTCTTGTCATGCTTGCCCTTTGGTATATATACCCGCAGGACAGGCGAGGGTTGGTAAATTTCAGTTTTTAGTTCCTTGTGAATGTTTTGAATATTATTCTCCAAGTCTCTTTCAAACTGTTTAATACTCACCCTGTCTAGACCAGCTTTCCCTTTATTCTTCTTTACGTGCTCGAAAGCAGCATAAAGGTTCTTTAGACTAAACACCTTGTCTCTTAATGAATGATACTTAAGCATCTCTCGATAATTTCCTTTTGATTGATTACGGATAACAGACTTGTCAACCGTGTTTCCTGAGTGCGGATTCTCCATGCCATAAGCAAAACAAGATAGGCTCTTGTTACTGCATTGCTTATGCACAAAGCGCCTTTCCTCATTGAACGTATTCAATCTATCACTTTCATCAACTCCATTACGGTTATGCCCCTTCATTTCTGATTCACATCAGAAACTATTACGAGCAATGCTGACGACTTCAAAAATAGACCTGTGAGAGACAGTCGTCTATTACCATCTCATACAGATTGGATTTCGGATTGCCCTTATACCGCACTGTTA
>JBKBTA010000338.1:0-696 GCA_046291035.1 Candidatus Brocadia sp. | reverse complement strand
GGGTCGGTCTAGCAGGACCGGCCCAAATGCCGGATCAAGTCCAAGCCGCGCCACTGAACGTCTGCTCCTGAGACCTAAGCCAATGGCTCTTTCTGGCGCCGAGCGGACATTGGCCGAGGCCTCCCGACGCGCGGGAGCAGACTTCCTGAACTTCGGTAGACAGTCAGAACCGCTGTGGCTGCGCCACGGCAACATTGGCTAGCTCGTGTCGCTATTTCTCATGGAATTCGGCGGCAAACCCGGCCAACGATTCGAGAACGCGGTCTGGCAAGGCAGTCGTGGCCCGCTTTAACTTGTTTGGGCCAGCCTTAGGTTGCGATGTGGCCCACCTTAAGTGGGAACGACAACACACTGGCGGCCCGGAAGGGACTCGAACCCCTGACCTTCGGTTTAGGAAACCGCTGCTCTATCCTGCTGAGCTACCGGGCCGGCGCGGGTTCGATGCCATGGGGCGGGGGCTTGGGACAAGCCCTGTCGGGCCGGCGCCCCGCTCACCCCCTGAAACGAAGAACGCCCGGCGCTGAGGCCGGGCGTCCTGTCGTGGTCCTTGCGGTCCGGCGTCAGGCCGCGGCGGCCTTCACCAGCAGGGACTTGTTCAGCATCACGATGGCCGCGTCGCGGTCGATCTGCTCGATGGCGGCGACTTCGCGGGCCATGCGGTCGAGCGCCGATTCATAGAGCTGGCGCTCCGAATAG
>JBKBTA010000033.1:0-20620 GCA_046291035.1 Candidatus Brocadia sp. | reverse complement strand
ATCCCAACGTTTGAACTCGTGCTATAAGACGGAATCATACCAAATGTTTCGGTTCAATCGTCCTAGATTGAACCAACAAAACTAGCAAAAGAGCAACAATCCGACAATGACATAGTCAAAAACATCTGTTTTTAGAAAAATTTAATATTGTATTAAGTATCGATAGAGGTAACGCTGACAAACCTATTTGTCAATGGAATTGCTCCAACTCACAATAACACGGTCAAACAAAGTTTGACCGTGCCACCCTCTTACAACGAATTTTATTTTTCATCTTACGAAAACCTTATTTGTTTGACTATATTAGGTTCAAACCTTATGACTCATTCTAAAAATCAATTCTACGAATAGCAAACATTTTTAAACTATCCATAATCTTTTATAGTTAGTTTTTTCTTGAAAGAGTGCATGTTTCAACGTAACATAAGCAACATTCCGCATAGGTAATAGTTTAATCTTATTTTCTCAATATTCTCTCTATGACTGATCATCTTATTGCAGACATCCTGAAAATCGAGGTTGAAGCTGACAATATTGTAAATGGCGGTAAACAAAAGGCCGAAAAGATTATCGCTAATATTCGCGATGAGATTGAATCCATCAAAACAAACCTTGAAAAGGAATATCGTCAAAAGCTGGAGATATTAAAGGTGAAAATTGCCGATTTGCAAAAGTCGGAAGAAGAACGGTTAAGAAACGAATTTGAATTGTTAAAAGGGAACCTCCTGCACATAAACAGTAAGATCGTGGAAGATGCCGTCAATTGGGTAATTAAACTCATTTACGAGAGTTAGTATGGCTATTGAAAAGGTTAATAAAGTGAGCATTCTACTACCCGAAAATGATTCGGAGCGGTTTCTCAGTCAACTCTATTATTTGAATATTGTTCATCTCATAGACACTTTTACCCAGCTCGACAATTTGATTATCCCATCCTTTAAAAGATTTCCCACTACTTTCAACGACATAGAGAAGAATATCCAGAAACTGAATGCCATCTTTTCCACTCTTAAAACATTCGCCCCAAAAAAGAAAAGCTTTGTTGAAGGTATCTTTCCTATTCCATTACAAATTACTCGTAAGGAATTGGACCAAGCACTCTCTCGTATAGATCTCGAATCCCTCTTTGAGGAATGCAGGAGCCGGTACGAAAAATACGTAAGCCTTCAAAAAAGACAGAAACAGTTAAAGGAAGAATTGGACAAACTTACAGATTTTTTACCATTGTCATTTGAATTTAGTCAAATCAGAAGTATTAAGAACGTCTCCTTCTTTTACTGTCAGGCATCTGAGTCTCGATGGAACCGGTTTTTAAGAGATGCCGCGGCCAGCGAATTTTTCATATGGCAGATTGTTTCAAAGTCTAATGAAAAATTGAAAATCCTTCTGGCATACTTAAATAAGGATAAAGATGACGCGCTCAGGATCCTTGCGAAATTCAGTTTTAAGGAGATTCCTTTCCCGGTTCTATCGGGTAATATAAAAGACCGTAGAGATGAATTAGCACTGGAAATGTCTCATGTGATTCAAGAACAAGAGCGAATTCGCCATCGTATCCTTGAACTATCCGGAGAATGGCGTTCTCTGGAGATACTTATGGGATACTGGGAAAACGAAAGAAACAAGGTTCTTACACAGCATAGGTGTGTCATATCAAAAAGGGTCTTTGTGCTAATTGGATACGTCAAAATAAAAGACAAGCCCAAACTCGATACGTTACTCCAATGCAAATTTCCACAGGCATCGGTTGTCTATGAAGAACCTTCACCTGTCGATACAGTACCTGTCTCCATTACGCTGAACAGATTCTTCAAACCTGCCCAATTATTAATAAACATGTTTGGATTGCCCAATTATTTCACCTTCGACCCAACGCCCTTTGTGATGATATCCTTCCTTATCTTCTTTGGACTTTGTTTTGGCGATGTATTCTACGGAGCGTTTTTAACGGCTTTTTCAGCATGGATGGCCAGGAAATATAAGGCATCCGAGGGATTCTCCAATTTCTTGAAACTCTTTCTTTACGCCGGTATAAGCACGATAATTTTTGGTGCCGTTACCGGTGGATGGGCAGGAGATCTTTATAATCCGATGTATTTAGGCGAGAACAACCTTTTACTAAAAATAAAAGAAAGGCTGACGCTATTGGATCCCCTCTCAAAACCTGTTATGGCCCTCTTGTTTGCCATAGGGCTGGGTGTATTGAACCAATTTTATGGTATCACACTCAGGATGTATGGAGAATTGAAAAAAAAGAATATTTTGAATGCAATCTGTGATGGATTATTATGGCTTATTATGCTGCCGGGATTTTTGATCCTGATATCAACCATTTTTATGAAAATACCAAGTCACATCGTTAACGTTGGAAAATACATGACCATCATTGGCGCGGTTGGATTGATTTCAACTCAGGGACGTAACGAAAGGAGTATTGTTGGCAAAATTTTCACGGGAATTGTTAGTTTATATGGCATCGTAGGCACTTATGGGTGTACAAGTTTCATTGGAGATATCCTTTCTTATACGCGCGTTCTGGCCCTCAGCCTTACAACAACGATTGTTGGAATGGCATTTAATATCGTAGCAACATTGTTCAAAACAGGAACTCTTATCGGTACCATATTTTTTATAATCACCTTGATTTTTGGGCATATGTTTAACTTTGTCATGAGTATTCTCGGCGCCTTTATCCATCCTGCTCGGTTAATCTTCCTTGAATTTTTTGGACGATTTTATGAAGGAGGCGCCCCAAAATTTCAGCCTTACGGCTTGGGTAACCAAAGGATAAATATTATAGAAAATGAATAGATTAATCCTGTCAGGGTGTAAAACCCAGGCAGGGTTGACTCACGGATTTCGTACTTCGGAATTTGTCTTTTCCGACTTGTTCGGGTTAGGAGTGTACTATGACAGAATTACTAAAGTTGTATTTTGTACAAACCGGTTTCGGATGGGTTGTCATAGGCGCCATTCTTGTAGTTACCGTAAGTTGTCTGGGTTCTGCAAAAGGCATTTTGATTGCTTCATCTCAGGCTGCAGGTATTTTATCTGAAAAGCCCGAATTATTTGGAAAACTGCTTGTACTCATGGCATTGCCGGGCACCCAGGGTTTTTACGGGTTTATCTGTGCCATTATGATCGCCCTGCGTACCGGGGTTATTATGGGAAATATAAATATATCTCCCGCTGTAGGGGGTGCAATTCTCCTTGTCGCAATATGTATGGGCATCGTAGAATATATAACTGCACTCTTACAAGCTAAGGCTGCCACGGCTGCCATTAACCTTACGGGAAAACAGCCTGAAGAGGGGGGGCGCGCCATCCTGATCCCAGCGCTTGTTGAAACGTACGCCGTTATTGCCTTGTTAATTTCCATCTTATTGATCACCTGGCTGACCAAGGAAGGGGGGTTTTCATTCATCCCACCAACACATACGTTACCTAGTTTTTGATATATAATCTGATATAAAAAATGCACGTAGGAACGAGGGCTTCCCCGCCTCAATCGAAACGCTCATTAGGCCAAATCATTGCATATTACGAATATCAAACAACCAAGATAATAAATAAAATGCCACATCATGAAGGGGCGATGCAGTCTCGCCCCTACAATGCTTATTCTTTATCCATGTCCATCGAACGGATCCGAAACTACATTCTAGAAAATGCACAAAAGGAGGCAGAACAAATTATCAAAACGGCTGAAGAACAATTCCGCACCCAAGTTGAAGAGACTAAACTCACCATGGAAAAACAATACCTGGAGATGTTGCATACCGAAGAAGAACGCCTTAAGGAGAATATGAAAAGGACCTTAACCACATTAAAACGAGAGTATAAAATGAAACTGCTGGAAGCTAAAAATAGTGCGATTGACAATGTTCTGGCGCGTGCAATAGAACGTATACAATTACTTCCTGATGAAGATTATTTAGCATTAATAGGGAAATGGTTGGCAAAGATACCCGACCATTTAGAAGGAGAGTTGTTTGTTAATGCAAGGGATTTAAAACGAATAACCGATGCCTTTGTCGACAATATTAATAAGAAGAGAAAGGCAAGAATCAAACTTCATACACTTACTACTATTGATATAAAGGGTGGCTTTATTTTAAAGACCGAGCATTTTGAGATTGATTATACCTTGGATGCTATTGCAAGAAACATTCGTACCACATTAACCCCAAAATTAAAAGAGATGCTGGGATTGGACAGATATGTTAATTAGGTTGGTTTTAAAAGACAAAAACCCAACGACCCTCTTGTTATTCCGAACACATTCACTTTGTTCAGTGTAAACTCCGTGTGGAATTTTGGCATCGTAAGATTCCTTTTTGCGACGATAGGCAAGGGCGCTTCTCCCACGAGGACAGCTTGTGTAGGGTGCGTCTTACGCACCCTACAGGATTGGAATTCCTTATAATTATATTTTTATATGGCAGATCGTATTTATCATCACGAGTGGTGTTATTTGTCCGGGCGAATCAATATCCAGGAGTGTTATTTACTCAAGATAAACTTCTTTGAGAAATTACTATCCAGCAACAATTTAAATGATGTATTGACACACTTGAATAATACCCCTTTAAAGGCCCATTTTACAGATGTGAAGCATTTGTACGAATTCGAGACGCTACTTGATGATTATTACTATAACAGGTTATATGAGATACGGTCTTTATCACCCAACAGCGCTGTCAGTGATTTTTTTTTGATAAAGAACGATATCATTAATCTGAAGAATTTTATAAAGGCTGCAATACAAGGCCAAAGCATAGAGAAGTTCTTGAATGGAACAATTAACAATGATAGATGGCGCGATGTTTGGCAGGGTAAAGAAGTTTCTATACCAGAGGTATTCAAGGAATCGATCTCTTTTTCCAAGAAAGTCATAACGCAACATGCCTATAACCAAATTAGTCCCTTCACAAGGGGGGACGAAGAAAGGCGTGCAACCAATTACCCCCCCATTTTACCCTCTTCGCAAGGAGGAGATGAAAAGAGGGTAAAAAAAGAATCGTTACCTTTTATAATCGATTTGATATGCGATGGGGCTTATTTGAGATATATTGAAAATTTCGCTAACGAAATAAATGTTGAGATTATCACGCGATACCTGAAGATATACCAACTCGTACAGGGTCTTAAGATAATACGGCGTGCAATGATCTTAAAGCTCGACAAGAAACTCCTGGATCAATACTTTTTGGAAGGATTTGATAAAGAACATGTGTTTCATAAACTAACAAAAAATACAGCATGGATATCTGAAAAGACAATGCATGAAGTTTTTGTAAGGGCGTATTGCAATACGCCCCTACCTGGAGAAAACTTTGTGCAAATACTGTCATCGAATTTATTCCCAGCCATCTCTTTTCGATACGAAAAATTGGCCGACAATTATTTGTTGGATTTAATACGGCCCGTGAAGTTCATACCATTTGGGCCGGAGAGGGTCTTTGGATACTTATGTGGATTTACTACAGAGGTGTTTAATCTAAAACTGGTGCTGGGAGGAAAGGTGCACAGAATAGAAGAAAATTTATTAAAGGAAAGGTTGCGAAAAACGTATGTCTAAAATTGTCATTATTGGCGAAAAGGAAGATATATTGCCCTATCAAAGCATAGGAGTTGAGATTGAACCTGTGAAAACAATATCTGAGACCGTTAATATTCTTAGAAAAACTGGCCAGGATTCTTCGATAGGCATTATCTTGCTCACAGAGAATGTGGCAGAACAATGCCTTGGTACAATTACCGAGTTAAGAAAAAAAACTGCTAAGGCAATTACCATTATTCCTACACAACAAGGAAGCAGACATACCGGTACAATGGAACTCAACAAAGAGATTGGACGGGCGGTAGGGATGGATATTATGGTAAAGTAATAGCGGGCTTTACAAACAAAAGACAGCGCGGCTTGTTATTTTTCCATAAGGAACTTCCTCCTGACAGCGCTAAGAAACTCCCGACAGCACGAGAGCACCCATGCTAAATTCCTGTGATAGCGGGAGCTTTCATTCTTGCGGCAGCAGGAGTTTCCGTTCTCGCAACGACAGAAGTTTCCTCCCTATGGTGGCAAGAGTTTCCTCCTACCACCAAAAAACCGGGACAGGGGGCGTAAAGGCTCGTTATTTTTTTATGGCATCCTCTATCAGCAGGCAATGCAATTCGATCCTAAACTTGATAATACTAAAGAGGAGTGGATCAGAAAATTAGCATGTTCTAAATAAATTTAAATGTAGGAGTATAAAATAATATTGTATGGGAAAAATTATTTCATTCATTAACTACAAAGGCGGCGTTGGTAAAACAACCACCACCTATCATATCGGATGTGCCCTTGCTCAGTTTCATGATAAAAAGGTATTGCTCATCGATGCAGACCCACAGACCAACCTTACCTTTCTCTGCACTTTACCCGAACGATGGGAAGTATTCAAAAAGGAAAATGGAACAATTTCAAAACTCTTTGAATGGTATTTAAAGGATAGTTTTGATACTTACCAAATTGAAAATATTATCTGGAAATCGCCCATAGAATTGCTTACGAAAGGGAAAGTTACTAAGGATGTTGTAGAGAATCTTGACCTGATTCCGTCTGACATTGATTTATTGGGTGTTGATATTGATCTGGCGGCAAAGACATGGAGGAAGATAGAGTCAGGTTTTTATCAGGAACAACTCCAAATCCTCAGGCGAACAATCAAGGGTATAAAAGAGTTATTCGGTATTGATACTTCAGGTGATATACGGGATGCCCTTTTTTATCTAGAGCAACGCCATATCCTGAAAAATGCCATTCACAGAACAAAAGACAACTATGACTATATCCTCATTGATTGTCCTCCAAACCTCTATCTGGTGACACAAAATGCACTTGCCGCAAGCGATGCCTATATCATAACAACCATACCAGACCATATGTCGACCATCGGAATAAATATACTCATCAAGAAAATCAGGGAATTACTTGATACAATGAATCATAAATGTCGTTTGACGAACACAGAAATACATGACATAATACTGAAAGGAATACTATTTACCATGGTACGTACCGTTGGCCAAAGCATTGTAAGTACCCATAAGGATAAAATGAACGAACTCCGAAAGGAACATAGTAACAAATGTTTTGAAAATTCTATTTCATGGGGTACTGGCTATACCGAGGCTTCTGCACTGGCAGTTCCTGTGTTTTTAATGGATGATGAAAATGCAAGGCGTGTGGCAGAACAATATAAAGAAGTAACGAAGGAATTCTTAGAGAAAGTCAGCGGTGTTTAATATGGCAAAAAGGACAAAAAAACTCGACCTGATAGATACTTTAACAAAACTAAAAGAATGCCTGTCATTACTTCCGGGGGATGACGAAAGGCAAAGAATGGTGCAAATCATACCCGAAATAGTAAAAGAACTCCATGTATTACGGGAAGACATTGGTCGTTTCCCAGATGAATCCGAGATACATCTGGTAACCAATGCCATTCACACACTGGTATCATTTTTTGATACCCTAAAAGACAAACCCCTCCTTGCCGAAATGCTTCTTACAAAAACGGTTAAGCCCAGAAAAACCAAAGCTATCACCGTAGATATTGATGCTTTACAACAACAGTTAGAAGGATTACCCACTGAGAAGATTGTTGAAGAACTTTCAAAGTATAAAAAAGACACTCTTTTTGAGCTATCCGCAAAAATGAACATAACAGCCAGCACAAAACTCACAAAAGATGCGCTGGTAGATAAAATTTTCAAACTGGGATATGCCAATAAAAGAGGTTATGACCTGTTGAGTGGCAAACAGAGCGAATAAGTTTACGAAAGGACTCGACATTGTTACGATAACTACTGATAATAAGAAAACCAACCGTATGGCAAAAAATAATTTTTAAGAGTTTATAAAATGCTTAATAGTGGTACAATCATCAAGGTTTCTGGTCCCCTTGTCGTAGCCAAGGGATTAAGCGGTACACGAATATACGACATGGTTCGTGTGGGCCGCTACAAACTCTTTGGTGAAGTGGTAGAGATACGTGGTGAAGAATACTCAATCCAGGTCTATGAAGAAACAGAGGGCTTAGGACCGGGAGAACCCGTCTATCCTACTTATAGCGCCGTTAGTGTAGAGCTGGGACCTGGACTTATAAGTGCCATTTATGATGGTATCCAGAGGCCTCTGGACGCCCTGAACCGTTTATATGGTGACTATATTGTAAGAGGTATTGAACATCCCCCTCTGGATAGGACAAAGAAATGGCATTTTTATCCTTTGAAACGCACTGGTGACGAAATTATCCCCGGCGATGTGATTGGATATGTCCAGGAATCAAAGCTTGTACAGCATAAGATCATGGTGCCACTGGATATCAAAGGAAGGCTATCCATGATCGAAGAAAAAGAAGGAACAATAGAGGATATCATAGCAAGGGTTGAGACAGCTGGAGGAACCAAGGAGTTGACTATGCTTCAGAAGTGGCCGGTAAAACAACCACGCAGAGTAAAGAAAAAGCAACATACCACAGTTCCACTGGTCACCGGTCAACGAATAATCGATATGTTTTTCCCTGTTACAAAGGGCGGTGTTGCCTGCATACCAGGCCCTTTTGGAAGTGGAAAGACCGTGATCCAACACCAGCTCGCCCGTTGGGCGGATGCCGATATCATTGTCTATGTGGGTTGCGGTGAACGCGGAAATGAAATGACGGAGGTACTAATCGATTTTCCCATTTTAAAGGACCCAAAGACAGGTGAATCACTCATGGAACGAACAATATTAATAGCAAACACCTCCAATATGCCAGTAGCAGCACGGGAGGCGTCCATATTTACAGGAATTACCGTTGCAGAATATTACCGTGATATGGGGTACAGCGTTGCCCTCATGGCCGATTCTACCTCCCGCTGGGGCGAGGCCATGCGTGAGATGTCCGGTCGGCTTGAAGAGTTGCCCGGCGAAGAAGGCTTTCCAACATACCTGGGTTCCAGGCTAGCTAGCTTTTATGCGCGGGCGGGGAATGTGGTCTGTCTCGGTTCGGACGGACGGCAGGGAAGTTTAAGTGTGATTGGAGCAGTCTCTCCCCCTGGTGGGGATTTGTCTGAACCCGTCACCCAAAGCACCCTGCGCGTGGTCAAGGCCTTCTGGGGTCTCGATGACCGCCTGGCTTCACAAAGGCAGTTTCCGGCAATTAATTGGTTGACCAGCTATTCTCTTTATCAAGACGTTGTGGATGAGTTTTCTACTCTCCATGTCCATAAGGACTGGAAGACATATCGCATGAAGGCAATGGAAATACTGCAAAGGGAGGCTGAACTGGAGGAATTAGTACGATTGATAGGAATCGAGTCCATTCCCTCAAAAGATCGGCTTCTCATGGAAGTTGCCCGAATGATTCGCGAAGATTTTCTGTATCAAAATGCCTACGACCCCAGCGATACGTATACCTCTCTGAAAAAACAATTCCTTATGTTAGCAATAATCCTTAAATTTTATGATAAGGCAATTGAATTGTTGCAATCGCAAGTTGAGCTTTCAGCAATAACCTCCATACCCTCAATGGCAGACATCGCACAAATGCGTTTTATCTCTGAGGAAAATCATCGTGAATTTGACAACCTGGAAACAAAAATGGTACAAGAATTAGAAGAATTACTAAGAAATAGTAAGGTATTGCATCAGACAGATGAAGAAACCATTTGAAACCATAGATCGCACAGTCCATACGGGCGAATAAAAAATCTGCGTAATCTGTGGAATCTATGGTTAAGTTTTAATATTATTCGTAGCGAGGCAGGATATTGTTTAAGGAATATTTGAACATTCGGGATATCATTGGCCCGCTCATATTGCTACAGGAAGTAGAAGGGGTAGCCTATGGAGAGCTCGCCGAAATAAAATTAACCAACGGTGAGGTGCGGCGCGGCAAGGTTCTGGAGATTGCAGACAGCAGAGCCCTTATTCAAGTATTTGAGGGAACACAGGGAATTGCCAGGGATAATGTCAAGGTAAAATTCTTGGGTAAAGGAATGGAGATAGGTGTATCGCCCGATATTATAGGAAGAATCTTCAATGGCGCTGGCGAAACGATTGACGGTGGACCTCCTATCATCCCCAGCAAATATTTAAATATTAATGGCAATCCATTGAATCCATGCGCCCGTGATTATCCGAAAGAGTTCATCCAGACAGGCATTTCCTCTATTGACGGCATGAATTCTCTCGTGCGTGGCCAAAAACTGCCGATTTTCTCAGGCGCAGGACTTCCCCATGCAAAGATTGCTGCCCAGATAGCACGACAGGCCAGGGTGCTTCAAACCGAAGAAAAATTTGCCGTGATCTTCGCTGCCATGGGAGTCACCTTTGAAGAAGCCAACTATTTCATAACAGATTTTAAACGGACAGGCGCTATCGAACGGGCTGTACTCTTCATCAATCTTGCTGACGATCCTACTATAGAGCGTATTGCCGTACCGCGTATGGCACTGACCGTGGCCGAATATCTTGCATACGAGCAAGACGCACACATTTTGGTCATACTCACGGATATGACAAACTATTGCGAGGCACTTCGTGAAATCTCCGCTGCACGGAAGGAAGTACCTGGACGTCGCGGGTATCCTGGTTATTTATATACCGACCTTGCCACCATCTATGAACGAGCAGGACGAATAAAAGGCAAGAAAGGTTCGATTACCCAGATACCCATTCTGAGTATGCCGGAGGATGATAAGACACATCCTATCCCCGACCTTACCGGTTACATCACGGAAGGACAGCTCATCCTCAGTAGGTTACTCCATTCACAAGGCATATATCCACCCATCGATGTCCTACCCTCCCTTTCCCGACTCAAAGATAAGGGGATCGGTAAGGACAAGACACGGGAAGATCACTTTGATGTGGTAAATCAACTTTACGCAGCTTATGCCAGGGGAAAGCATGTCAAGGAGCTGGCCGTGGTACTGGGAGAAGCAGCTCTGACACCCATGGATGTACAATATATAAAATTTTCCGACCTCTTTGAGAAGATATTTCTTCGACAAGGAGAGGATGAAGACAGAACGATCGAAGAAACGCTCAACCTAGGGTGGAAGATTTTAGGGTTTTTACCAAAAACGGAATTGAAAAGGATTAAACAAGAATATATCGGAAAATATTACAACCCTTGGAATTATTCATAAAAGCACCATGAAACTCCAAATCAATGCCACAAGGATTGAATTTTTTAAACTACGACGCAGGCTTTCAATGGCCATGCGAGGACATAAACTCCTGAAAGATAAAAACGAAGGACTGATGAAGGAATTTCTGACCCTGATAAAAATTTATAAAGAAGCACGTCAAAAGGTGGATACAGATTTACCCAACCATATGAAAATGTTTCTCCTTGCACAAACCACCTCTTCTTCCCAAAATATATCCATCGCTTTGGAGCAATCAAAGGGAAAACTAGAACAACAAATTCTTGAGAGAAATATATTGAACATTAAGGTGCCTGTGTTCGAGGTATCTATAACCGAAAATAATTCCTATAGCCTTATAGATACCCCTATAGAACTCGATGATGCAATTATACGACTTAAAGAATTTTTTCCTCATATAGTTCAGGTTGCTGAATTGGAACAGTCTATGCGATTATTAGCCAAAGAAATAGAAAAGGTCCGCAGGAGGGTAAATGCCCTGGAATACATCCTTATTCCCCAGCTACAAGATTCCATAAAATTTATCAAATCTAAACTGGACGAAATGGAACGTTCCAATATAAGCAGGCTCATGAAAATAAAAGAGATGCTGATCTCAAAAACACGATAGTATGCACAGAGAGAAAGTTGTATGGACAAAAATACGGGCCCAAAGCAATTTATTAAGGAACTACGCCTTTTTCAAGACTACGCTCGAAAAAAAGTGGCGCTAATGCCCAGTAAATTTCTGAATATATACCCAGAGGCTCACAATTTGTAATTTATAAACTCAATACATGTAACCACGATCTAACGGGGTGGCAGGGACAAGCCATGCTTGTCCGTGTTTTTGTTGTATAATGCATTGTACTTGCAATGGTTAGACTTGCATTGTCTAACCAAATTTTAAAATGAACAATTCATAAACAATCTTGCGCAAGTTCAACACGGACAAACTCCGTTTGTCCGTGCCACCCTGTTATCAATGTAAAATTCACATTTTATGATCATTTTGAGTATATCTTATCAATGACATTCTTCGCATTTTTTGAATTAAATTAACCTTATAAAATTAACAGAAATTTATAACTCATATCACCTCAACGAGTTAGATATAATATATTGTTATTTCGACAATAAATTGTCGATGTTTAGGCGCAAAGCGCCTTAAACCATGCACGAAAAAATCAAAATGGGCATCAGCTCCTGTTTGCTTGGTGAAAAAGGTGCGTTATGACGGCGGGCACAAACTCGACCGCTTTATAACGGATACCCTTGGGCAGTATTTCGAATGGGTGCCTGTTTGTCCTAAGTGTGAATACGGACTTCCCGTACCACGGGAACCTTTACGCCTGGTGGGAAGACCAGCATCTCCGCGACTTGTAAACATTAAGACCGGTATTGACCGTACGGAAAAGATGCTACAATGGGCGGAGAAAAAACTCAGGGAATTGGCACAGGAAAATCTCCGCGGTTTCATCTTTAAGTGCAGATCTCCTAGTTCTTGCATTGGTGGAGTTAAGGTGTATACAACGCCTGGTGTGCCTAGTCAGCGGGGCGTCGGGGCATCTTTGGCGGCGCTTTCATGAGGCGCTTTCCACTCACTCCGGTAATTGATGGATACTTTAAAAAACTCATATCGGCGGATGAAAAGCTGGAACTACTTGAGGTTATCGAAAACTATCGCACGTGTCTTATTCCATTAATTGTTCCCACCGGAACACAGGTTGACTGCAGCAATAGAGAAGGGTTTGAATCGTTTCATGAGCTCAGACATAGTTAAAGCCAGCGTTTTTTCAACATATTAAAAAAACACAACGCTGATAAAACCGATCAAGGCGCCAAAAACCCCTCCCCAGACAACCAGCCAGCCCAGGTGTGTACGCATCATTTCCTCTACGATTTCCTTTACCCTTTGAGGTGTAAGTTCGTTTACCGTAGCATCTACCATGGCGGCGATTTTAGACCTAAACATTTCAAAATCAGTTTCCTTCTGAAGGACAGAGGCTACGTCAATATTTCTCAAAATTTCGGATGCCTGTCTTTCAAATTCCTTCTTAAATGGTTCGCGCAAGGGTTCAATGACCTTTTCTCCGCCAAAAAGGGTAAACATTCCCCCGAAAGAGGAGTTTTTAATTACCCCCACAAAACCCCGGAACACCTTATCAAAATCAATTTTGTCAAAAACCAGTTCTGGTTGTATGGTATGAGGCAAGGTATTTTGGGTAACCTTCACAAAGTTTTCTCTGGTAAAAAAATTTTCCATAATCAGAGAACGAATACTTTCTTTAAACTGGTCGAATCTCAAAGCAATAATGCCTGAACCGTAAAGTCCTGGTATCCTTTCAAAGAGCATATATACAGCAAGCCAGTTCGTTAATGCACCCGACAAGGCAAAAAGACTGGCCAGCATGAGGGCATTTCGACCGGCAAATTCAGGAATTACATAAGAAGCCCCAAACACAACGGCAGAAATCAAATTGGTAAGAAAACTTTTATTCCTCAGCATCTTTAGTTTATTTAAGTCCAACCATGCTGTTTCTTCACCCTGCGTCCCAGACGGGAGCTTGTACGAAATCGCCTCAGATTTTTCTTCGGACATTTCAACATCTCCTTTTTCGCAAACTTATATTTTTATTAATTTGTTTAAACAACGAAAAGTTTCAGATAATAACCGTCAAAATCTTAGAACACAGACTATTATCGTAATCCAAATTATACTGTAATACGATTAAAAAACCGGGGAAAAATACTAAACCATCCCTGACCAAACCATAGTTTATTACTGACATAGTCCTGAGTCAAGAGATAAGCACATTAGCCAAAACTCACCATGCTGTTTCTATTTAATCAAATTTTAACCTCCCTCTTTGCAATGAGGGATGAAGGTAAGGGTTCAGAATGAAAGCATAGGAGGTATTTTCAGGTGAAAATCCGGCGCTGTAAATTGGATTCGTTTGCTTAACGTTGAAATAATAGCTATGATTTTGCTATTATGATAATCAACAGTTTTTAATAATAAACTGTAAAACATCCATCAGCCTCTGGTTCACAAGGGATAATAAAAATGTCATCCTTAGCCAAAGGCGAAAAATCTCGTCCAAAGAGATTCTTCGCGTCGCTCTGAATGACAATGCAGGAGGTATTTTCGAATGAAGATACAACGATGGTTTTTTACTCACTGGTTTGTCTTTATTCTTTGTGTCGCAATTCCCTCTTTATCGTTTTCACAAGAAGATTTATCAGCGGTTATCAAATACATTCAGTCATCTGTTGTGGTTGTCTTACCATATGATAAAAATGGTGAACTTCTCACCCAGGGAAATGGTTTTTTTATCAACAGGGATGGCGATCTTATCACAAATCTCCATGTACTTCAGGGTGCAACCAGCGCCCAAATAAAGACGGTATATGGAAGGGTATACACAATTACCAAAGTTTTGGCCCAGGACAAAGAAGGAGATCTTATCCGTGTGTCGGTTGATATCCCTCCCAGAGTAGTACAACCTTTGGTCTTAAGCACATCTCTTCCTGATGCAGGTGAACAAGTCATCGTGATCGACAGTCCGTCAGGACCCGAGCAAAAGGTCTCTGGTGGCACAATCTCAGAGATTAAAGAGGTTCCAACATTTGGAACAATTATGAAAATCACCTCGTCGTTATCTTCAGAGCGTAGTTGCAACCCTGTGCTAAATATGAGGGGCGAAATCATTGGGCTTGTGACCTTTCAAAGCGCCGAAGGTCAAAACCCGAATTTCGCAATTCATAGTAATAGAGTAATGAAACTTATAACGGATATGGGCAGCATCACTACTGAATGGTTGGAAGGAGAACAGAACGCATGGTTTTCCAGTGCCGAAGGGTTTTGCAATCGTGGAATTATTTATATCGCAGGAGAAGACTATCAGAGTGCAATATCCTGTTTTGAAAATGCGGTTAGGAAAAATCCTCGGTATGCCGCTGCCTATTTCTTTATCGGCTATTGCAAAGATGCACTTGGACGGTACCCGGAGTCGACCGAGGCATACAAACAGACAGTCAGGATTGATCCTTATTTTGTCGAAGCACTCTTAAACCTGGGCATAGCTTATAAGCGGCTGGGACGTTACGCTGAAGCAGTCGGGTCTTACAAACAGGCGATACGCCTCCAGCCCGAAAATGCCGAAACACACTATAAATTGGGCGAGGTTTGTGGTATGCTCGGACGTCACACGGAAGCAGTCAAAGCCCTCAAACAGGCAATCCTTCTTAAGCCTGATTTTACTGAGGTATACACCAGTCTTGGCCTGGCTTATTTCAATCTCGAAAATTATCCAGAAGCGATCGAGGCTTACAAACAGGCGGTCAATATCAAGCCCGACGATGCCAATGCACACTTCATGCTGGGCGCTGCTTATGAAAAGCAAGGACATTACTCGTATGCAGTTAATGCATTCAAGCGGGTAATTGCTATCAAGCCTGACGATGCCAATGCACACTTCATGTTGGGCACAGCTTATGAAAATCAAGGGCATTTCACGGATGCAATTGATGCCTACAAACAGGCAATACGTATCGAGCCTGATAATGCCCAAACATACTGTAATCTGGGCGCTGTATATGACAAACTCGGGCATTACAGAGAAGCGGTTGATGCCTATAAACAGGCAATCCGCGTCAAGCCTGATGATGCCGAAGCGCATTGCATGCTGGGCATGTCATACTTCAAGCTTAAACAGTACTCGAAAGCGATCAAGGCTTACAAGCGGGCAATCAGTATCAAGCCTGATAATGCATATGCATATTACAATTTAGCCTTGGTTTATGGCATCAACGGACGTTACCCGGAAGAGATGGAAGCCTACAAACAGGCAATCCGCATAAAACCAGATTTTGCAGAGGCACATCTCGGTTTGGGCATAGCTTACTTGAACCATGGTGATAAGGAACGGGCACTGGAGGAGTATAAAATTCTTAAAGATTTGGACAACGATGCAGCCAGCGGGTTGTTTAATCTGATTTTTAAATAATGCATAAAGAGGTTTTGTTTGGCTATATATCTTTAGGCCTGAAAGGCTGGCAGTATATAGTAGGGTGGGGTGAAGCCATCCTGAAAATAGAATAGAACCATGTAAACTTCGAAGGGGTGAAGGAAAATTGTTATCTTCTGCTTTGGGATAAAAAATCTTAATCTCCTATCATTCAGGATTTTCCTTTCGCCCCTTCAGGGCTGATTATGGTGATGTTTTCTCCTCCAGGGGGCTTCACCCCTGACTATATTCTTTCGCCCCTTTGGGACTGAACGCTTTACGTCAAAGAAAGGGACTACCTTTTCCCACCATGTCTTGTCCGTCTTTTGTAAAGCTGCGAGTCTTTTTCCAGAATCCTCAGCATAGCGCTTGATGAATTCCAGACGGGTTTCCTGTTTCGGTAAAGGTGGGGCACCGACATCGATTCCCAGCATGTTACGAAACCAGAGATTCTCACTTACACACTGGTGCACCATATGCTCAAGGGCGTTTCTTCCCCGCCTGTCGTTGGGACGTGGGCGCACGCGCATATCCTCGTCTTTGAACATACTCCATACGCTAAGCGTCTTCATCCGCTCGGTTTCATACGTATCTATTAAAAATTGGTATTCCATGATTGTACCCTCCCTTATTTTTTACAGGAAACGTAGGGACACGGTGCACCGTATCCCTACTAAGACATATATCCGGCGATAATAACATGCCGGCCACTTACCATTTTTACTGAAATAAAGTAATAAACCTGCTATGGGCATCCTCAAAATCCGCCCCGTCATAAGCGCGTACCCGCCTCCCCTTCTTCCATCAGTTCTGATTCGAGACACTTTCCATGAAACAACTCTCTTCTTTTATAAAACTTCTTTTGATATTTGACCAGAATTAAACTTGGAGCCGAATTTGTTAAAAATCATGATGGCCTTTTGTTGTAAAGAAACAATAACTCTTGCGTCGAGGCTACACCTGCTAAGAAACGTCCACAAACAGCTTTCCTTCTTCAACCGTCACCTTATAAGTTACTAAACAACCGTTGTATTTTACCACCAACAGGATTCAATTGTCTGTTTTTTTCTTTGTGTTCTTTGAGTCTTTGTGGTTAAATCCTTTCTCTATTCACCACAAAAAGGCACGACTATGAAACAGATGTATTTTAAAAAAATCCTACCACTTATTATATCTATTTCAGTGCTCTTGTACATAAACTCCTTATCCAATGCCTTCGTTTACGATGATGTATATATCATTACTGAGAATTATCTTATTAAATCCCTGGGAAATTTACCAAAACTGTTTCAAAAAGATTATTTACTCCTTTCAGGGGAGTTAAGTTATCGTCCGATCGTAACGCTGTCTTATTTCATCGATCATGCAATTTGGCAACTCGATCCGTTGGGTTATCACCTCACAAATATCATACTGCACACAATTAACGTATTTTTATTTTATTGTCTTATAAAAAGTATCTGTAAGAAGCATACAGTTTCCATACTGGCCACCTTATTGTTCCTATCTCACCCCCTCCTTACGGAAACGGTGAATGCTGTCTGCTATAGGGAGGACATGCTTGCTTCCATTTTCTTCCTCCTGGCATTTATATTCTTCGTTAAAATCCGTATCCCTTTTCCTGGAAAGGAAAATTCTTTACCCCAAACAAATACACGATTTATTCCTTACTATATTCTCTCATGTGCCTCTTATTGCCTGGCCCTCTTCTCAAAGGAAATGGCAATCACCCTTCCCATACTTCTCGTTTTATTTGATCTTTTTTATGCTTTACGCAATAAGAGTAAAACATTAACCATCTCACTCAAATTAATACGGATGGCAAGATGGATGCCCTTTTATGCCGGATATATTGCAGTCACTGTTTTTTACCTATTTATCAGGTTCATTATATTTAAAAATACTTTTAAAACTATTAACGTTTCTCCAAGTAACGCTGTTACCATGACAAAGGTCGTTGCATCATATATAAAACTACTGCTTATACCCCTCAATCTGAATGCAGACTATATCGTGCCTTACACGAAGGGATACAGTCTTTCATTCATCCTCTCTGCTTTATTCATTATATCTGCCTGTCTTCTTATTTCGCTACTTTACAGGAGGGACAAACTCCTGACCTTCTTTTCCCTGTGGTTTTTTGTCGCCCTGTTACCCGTACTTGGCATCATTCCAATTGGGAATATTATGGCAGAAAGATACCTGTATCTACCCATTATGGGTTTTTGCGGTACTACCGGGTGTATCTTAGCAAATTATCTATCACGCAGAAAATGCCTAGCTATTATTTTGGGGGGAATTCTTTTGAGTATGCAGATCAGTGTAATATACAGGAATGGTGTATGGCGAGATGATGCCACGTTATGGCGCTATACTTACCGACGTGAATCCAACAGTGCACGTGCATGCAGTAACTTAGGCAATATCTACTTTAAAAATCAACGCTATGAAGATGCCATTCACATGTATAAAAAGTCACTCACCTTTCCATACAGCTATCCCTTTATTCATTATAATTTAGGCGCTACGTATGAAAAAATCGGATTGATTGACATGGCCATCGAGGAATACAAGGCCTCCCTATCAAACCACAATGACAACACGCTTGCCTTCAATAATCTCGGAACCCTTTACGATAAACAAGGATTCTATGATATGGCAATTGAGGCATACAAACAAGCGCTGACCAACAACCCTTATTTTCCAGTTACCCACAATAATCTTGGGAATACCTACGATCGTATTGGAAATTCTGAAAAGGCAATGGCTGAATACAGGGCCGCCCTGAAAATTGACAATAATTATGCTGATGCGCACAACAATATAGGGGCTATGTATCTAAAAAAAGGAGTCCTGGATAAGGCAATCGATGAGCTGAAAAATGCCACACAATTAAAACCAGAACACTTGGATGCACACTTCAATCTTGGAATTGCTTATGCTACAAAGGGTCTTTATGCGGAAGCGATGCATGAATTACAACTTGCTATAAAATACAATCCAAACGATTACTCTGCTTATAGAGAACTAGGCATATTGTATTTTAAATATGAGAATGATACCCAAAAATCTCTCTATTATTTACATGAATCGTTAAAATTAACCCACGATCCTGTCGAAGCGAAAAAGGTAAAAGAAATGATAGATGCAATAAATACAGGGCAGGTTTTTTAGAATCGGTTCCAATTTTCTTTGCATCCTTTGCGGCGATAGATTTACCTTATAAAATTACCATATTATCCCGGTGAATGACCTCATCATATAACTTATAGCCAAGCACTTTAGCAATATGAGAGGTACTGCATCCCTTAATCTTTTCAATCTCTTCGGAAGAATAGTTGGTCAGACCGCGTGCAATAACAGCGCCGTTTCCCTTCACGCAAATTGATATAATATCCCCTTTGTTAAAGGTACCCTCCACAGACACAATACCTGAGGCAAGTAGACTTTTCCCCTTATCTCTCAAGGCATGCATTGCCCCATCATCAATGTAAATTTTCCCTTTCGGCTTTATGGTATAGCCTATCCATCGCTTGCGGCTTGCCAGCTTCTCTTCCTTTGGTAAAAACAATGTGCCAACGTCCTCTCCCTGCACAATCTTTTTTAATATGCCGTTTGTTCTCCCGTTGGCAATAATTACGGCTTCTCCTGCATTGGTTACTATGGATGCCGCCTCCAGCTTGGTCTGCATCCCCCCTACACCCCTTTTGGTCTTTAAATCAAATGCCAACTGTCTTATCTCATCCGAAACATTTTTTACGACAGGGATAACCGTTGCCTTGCTTTTTCCCGTTGGATATTTATCATACAGCCCATCAACGGAAGAAAGGATAATGAGCAACTCCGCATTCAGTAAGTTCGTCACCAATGCAGAAAGTGCGTCGTTATCACCGAACTTAATTTCATCCACGGAGATCGTATCGTTTTCGTTTACTACTGGGATTGCATTGAGTTGAAAGAGTGTATGAATCGTATTGCAGGTATTCAGGTATCTCTGCCTGTCCTCAAAGTCTTCACGGGTGAGGAGTATTTGGGCTGCATGGTAACCGTGTAATTTAAAACATTCATCATATGTACTGATCAGCTTACTTTGACCGATTGCCGCAACTGCCTGCAACTCTGGCAATGTACCGGGCCTTTTCTCTATGCCCAGCTCTCCCATCCCGGAACCGATGGCACCGGAGCTTACCACAACGACGTCGTATCCCATCTTCTTTAGCTCCACTACCTGTTCTGCCAGTCTCTGTACCTGCTCCTTATCCACGTATCCATCTTCGGTAGTGAGCACACCCGTACCTATCTTAACAACGATCTTCCTTACCTTTGATAAAATCTGACTTCTTAAATCATCCTCTAATTTCATAATATGCACCACTTAAATTAGGCCTTCGGCTACTTTCTCGAGATGCAAAGGTAGGAGCCATCTC